>DAOUAK010000117.1:0-36614 GCA_034433695.1 Chloroflexia bacterium | reverse complement strand
CGATGCAGTGGTCACAGTAGCGCGGCGAAGGGGAGGCCCGCCGCCTGGTCGGCAAGGTGGGCGAAGACGGTGGACCGGGAAGCCGGCTCGGCAAGGGAGTGAACGAGGGCCTGGGAGAAGGCGTTGGGGAAGAGGTGGGAGACGGAGTGGGGCGAGGGGTCGGCTGGGGAGTAGGACCGGCCGTGGAAGAGGGCGAAGGAGTCGGGGTGGGTGTGTCCGTCGGGGCCGGCGTGGCCGTGGGCGCGGCGGTTTCCGTCGGGACGGGCGTGTCCGTCGGACGGGGCGTCGGGGGCGAGGTGGGCGTGTCCGTCGGGGTAGGCGAAGGTGTCGGGGTATCGGTCGGGGGTACCCACGGTGTCGTCGGGAGAGGCGTCTTGGTCAGGCCCGGCGTCACGGTCGGGCAGGGGGTGGGTCACTGGGCCTCCAGTGGCGGTGGGAAGAACGCCCCCAGGAGGAAGAGCAAAAGGCCATAATCGCTCCCCACAGCCAGACCGGCCGGCCAGGGTGTCGGGATCGGGAAGTGCCTCCCATGATTTCATCTCCTTACGGCTGTCCTTATCTTTGCATAACTTCGCCGCGCATCCAGGGTTGAATCGGCGGAGATCGCCCTAACGTCCAACGGCGCCGGCATAGGCCTGGAGCGTCTTTCGGGCCGTCTGTTCCCAGGAGAAGGTGGTGGCCCGTTCCCGTCCCCGCCGGCCGAGTTCGGCCCGCAGGGAGGCATCCCCCAGCAGCCGGCCGAGAGCAGCCACAACCTCTCCCTCGTCCAGGGGGTCCACCAGCAGGCCGGCCTCTCCTACCACCTCGGGCAGGGAAGTGGTCCGGCCGGCCAGTACCGGCGTCCCACAGGCCATCGCCTCCAGGGGTGGGAGGCCGAAGCCTTCGTACTCGGAGAGGAAGGCAAAGACGGTGGCCGCGCTGTAGAGGGCCGATTTGTCGGCTTCCGGTATGGGGCCGAGGAAGCGGGCTACTCCGTCCAACCCCAGGGAACAGGCGATTCCCCGCAGGTCCGGGAAGAGCCGGCCGTCGGGGGGATGGAGCGGGCCGGCGATGGCCAGGCCGACCTCACTTCCGGGGTGGCTTTCCCTCCAGCGGGCAAAGGCGTGCAGGAGGCGATGGACCCCCTTGCGGATGTCGGTATCGCCCAGGTAGAGCACAAAGTGTTCGGGCAGGCCGTAACGCTTCCGTATGGCGTCCCGTTCTTCGGGAGAAGCCGGGCGCAGGTCTGGTGCTGCCGCCTCGTAGGTGACCCAGACCCGTTCCGGGGGAACGCGCAGGTAGCGGATGACATCCTGGCGAGTATGTTCGGAGACGGCGAGGAGCAGGCGGGCACGGCGGGTAGCCAGGAGGTCGAGCCGGGTATAAGCCCGTTTGCGCAGGGGGCCGCGGTAGGCCGGGAGGAGGTAAGTGATAAGGTCGTGTACGGTGACCACGGTGGGGACGGGGGAAAAGAGGGGCGGGGCCAGGTAGGGCACGTGCAGGAGGTCGAGGTGCAGGGAACGGGCTACCCACGGCAGGGCGAGTTGTTCGAAGTAGAGTTTGGCCGGCCGGCCGGCCGGAATCGGCCCACGGCCAAGTTCCACGGCCGGCAGCGGCGGCTTTCCATCGGCGAAGGCGCCTGCTTCGCCGATCAGGACAAAGGTATGCCCGCTCTCCAAGCGGGCCAGTTCCCGCACCAGATGGCGCAAGTACTGGCCGCTCCCGGAAGCCAGGCGGGGCCAGAAGTGGGCGCTGATGCCGATGCGCATTTACCTGCCCGGCCGACGTAGAGGCCGGCGCCGTTCCGGTTCTCGTTCGCGCCGGCGTCCCGCTCCAGGCGACCAGGCCTGTTTGCGGGCAGCGGCCCGGTCCGGCTTCTCTCCGGTCAACACGGCACGGCGGGAGAGCGAGATCTTGCCATCGGGGTCAATCTGGGTGATCATCACGTTGATCTCGTCTCCCACCTGGACCACATCTTCCACCCGGGCCACGCGGTTCTCATCGAGTTCGGAGATGTGCACCATCCCATCCCGGTTGGGCAGGATGTTGACAAAGGCACCGTAGGGCATGATGCGCACCACCTTGCCCAGGTAGACATCCCCCACTTTGGGCTCGCGGGCCAGTTGCTCGATCATGCGGACGGCGATGCGGGCCCCCTCGGCGTTGGGGGTCGTGATGTAGACGGAACCGTCGTCTTCGACATCAATTTCGGCCCCCGAGGCTTCGATGATGGAGCGAATCGTCTTACCGCCGGGGCCGATGACCGCACCGATCTTTTCCGGGTCAATGTGCATCTTGACGATACGCGGGGCATAAGGCGAGAGTTCGGCCCGCGGCCGGCTGATGACCGCATTCATCGCCCGCAGGATGTATAATCGGCCCTCGCGGGCCTGGGCAAAGGCCTGGGATAGCACCTCAAAGGGCAGGCCGTGCACCTTCAGGTCCATCTGAAGGGCGGTGATGCCCTGCTCGGTCCCGGCGATCTTCAGGTCCATATCGCCCAGAAAATCCTCAACCCCCTGGATGTCGGTGAGGATGGCATACCGACCGTCCTCTCCGGTAATCAGCCCCAGGGCGACGCCGGCCACCTGGGCGCGAATCGACACGCCGGCATCCATGAGCGCCAGGGAACTGCCGCAGACCGAGGCCATAGAACTGGAGCCGTTGCTGGAGAGGACCTCCGAGACCAGGCGAATGGTATAGGGGAACTCCTCCTCGCCGGGAAGGACGGCCAGGAGGGCCCGTTCGGCCAGAGCGCCGTGGCCGATGTCGCGGCGATGGGGGCCGCGTAGCGGGCGGACCTCGCCGGTGGAAAAGGGTGGGAAGTTATAGTGGTGCAGGTAGCGTTTGCTTTCGACCGGCCCGAGGTCGTCCAGGATTTGCTCGTCGCCGGGGGCACCCAGGGTGACGACGGTGAGCACCTGGGTCTGCCCCCGACGGAACAGGGCGGAGCCGTGCACCCGGGGCAACACACCGACCTCGATGGAGAGAGGGCGGATATCTTTGGGGCCGCGGCCGTCGGGTCGCCGGCCTTCCTCCAGGATGGAACGACGGAGTTCCTCCTTGAGAAGCCGGTCGAAGATGGCCCCGGCTTCCAGGGCGTTCTTCCAGGCCTCGGCTTCCGTCTCTCCCTGGCCGAAGTAGGCAACCGTTTCCTCCCGGAGGATGCGGGTCGCGTCCTCGCGCTCCTGTTTGACCCCATGGAAGAGGGCCTCGGCCAGCCGGGGGCCCAACCAGGCGCGAATCTGCTCGATCTTCTCCGGGGAGATTTTCTCCTCGGCCACCTCCTGTTTGGGCTGCCCCAGGAGGACGGCGATCTCGCGTTGCATCTGGAGGATGGGCTGCATGGCCTCATGGGCCCGCCGGAGCGCCTCCAGTACCCGCTCCTCGGGCACCTGACGGGCCTTGCCTTCCACCATCAGGATGGCGTCTTCCGTACCGGCCACGGCCAGGTCTAAGGCACTTTCCTCGTCCAGCCGGGCCAGAGGGGGGTTTACCACAAGTTCGTCCCCGATCAACCCCATGCGCACGGCCGCCACCGGCCCATCGAAGGGGATATCGGAGACCATGAGGGCAGTGGAGGCGCCGATGATGCCCAGGATGTCGGGGGATACCTCCTGATCGGCGGCCAGGACGGTAACGATGACCTGGACATCATTATGGTAGGTTTTAGGGAAAAGGGGCCGCAGAGAGCGGTCGATCAAGCGGGCGGCGAGGGTGGCCGCCTCGGTAGGCCGGCCTTCGCGGCGGAAGAAGGAGCCGGGAATCTTGCCAACCGCATACAGTTTTTCCTCAAAATCCACGGTGAGAGGGAAAAAGTCCACTCCCTCCCGGGGCTCGGCGGAGGCCACCGCAGTGGCCAGGACCACGGTTTCACCGCAGCGGACCAACGCGGCTCCGTTGGCCTGTTCGGCCACCCGGCCGATCTCGACGGTCAGCGTTTTCCCGGCCAGCGGCATTTCGAAACGGTGAAAGGTCCGTTCCCCATCCGAAATTTCCGTATGTTGCATTTCTTTTCACTCCTTTTTCATTCCGACCGATGGGTCCCCGGAGAAAACACCGGCAGCCCCGAACAGGCCGGGTCTCTTCTGCCATCCAGAGTAGGACCCGGCAGGACATTCCCGCCGCACCTGCTGGACAGACCGTTGAGAACTCCCGGTATCCATAAGGCTCCTTGCGCTTTCCCCAAAGGGGTTCGGTCGGACTATCCGGGGGGTTAGGTACTGGAGAGTGCCTCAGAGGCCCCCTCCGGGACACTCTCCAATGCCTAACACCCCCGGAAACCTCAGGCCGAAAATTCGGTTTTCCACCTCCTCAGGCATCAAACAACCCCTATCCACATCTCGTAGGGGTTGTCCGCAATGAACGTTCCTCCTACCGCTAGGAGACCCATAGCCCGGTGGGACCACCGGCGAGTCGCTCCTACTTGCGCAGGCCCAGACGGGAGATCGTCGCCCGGTAGCGTTCTATATCCTTACGCCGCAAATAGGCCAGGAGGCGGCGACGCCGGCCGACCAACTTCAGAAGCCCCCGGCGCGAGTGGTAATCGTGCACATTGTTCTTCAAATGCTCGGTCAACTGGTTGATCCGCTCCGTCAGCAGGGCCACCTGCACTTCCGGCGATCCCGTATCGCTCTGGTGGGTCTGATACTGCTGAATAATCTGCTCTTTCTGCGCCCGTTGTAACGTCACCGCACGCCTCCTCAACATGCACTCAACCGGCTCAACTCAGGTAACTTTATTATACCACACTCTGAACCATCATGCAAATCGGGGGAAGAGCACAGGCTCGACCGATAGCGCCCCGGGCTTCTACCGGCAAGGCGGCTTTCTGCCGAGGGCGTAAAAGGTCGGCACAAAGAGGAGTCGCCGGCCGGACTCCAGGGCCTTTCGATCGGCTTCTTCCAGCCGGTCGAGTTCCCCCGGAGGGAGGAAGGCGGAAAGATCGCGCCGGCGCACGGCCCACTCGGCGAAGAATTCGGCATCGGGGACGAAGGGGAGTTCCCATCGGCCGGCCATCACCCCCACCGTCGTCCGGAGGCCGGCGGCGACAAAGAGTTCGCCCAACCTCCGGCCCACCTGGGGATCGGCTCCCTGGCGGCGCAACGCCTCGGCCTGCAACCGCCCCAGAAAGCCGAGTTCTGGCGGATGGTCTATGCGCCCTCCGTAATCCGGTTCGGCACAGGCCAGCACAAACCCGCCGGCCCGTACCACCCGCGCCATCTCCGCCACGGCATGGGCCGGGTCATCCAGCCACAGGAGCAGGTAGTGACAGAGCACCAGGTCGAAGGCGTCTCCCCGAAAGGGCAGGGCCCGGGCATCCCCCTGCACCAGGGTCACCTGCGGCGCATGGCGTCGGGCCGCCTCCAGCATCGTTCCATCCACGTCCAGCCCGACCACACTGGCCGACGTCATCCGGGAGACCTCCTCGGCGATGACCCCTGTGCCGCAGCCGACCTCCAGAACCCACCGGGCCTCCCCCAGGGCGGCCTGGCGGTATAGCCACAATCGGGTGGAGCGGGTCCATTCGGCTTGCCGAAGGAACCAGAGATGCCATTCCTCGGGAGTATCGAAAGGGCGTTCCACAGGAGCCTCCGCTACGGCGATTCCCGGAACGACAGGAGAGGACCCCGACCATCCGTCAGCAGGGGCGAGGCAGGTCCCATCCCCACCTGGTCCACCTTCACCCCCAGGGGGCGGTTGTCGTCCAGGTGGGGATCGTACTGGTGGGGGCGGAAGGTCGAGGTGCGTAGCACCAGGTCCACGGTCCGACCGGCATCGGTCGGCTTCAACGGCACACGATAGGCGTGCCAGCCGTTCTCCACCGGGAAGCGGGCCAGGAGGTAGGCATCCTGCCACACCTCCACTTCGGGGAGCGGCAGCGCGGCCGGCCGGCCGGCGTCCATCCGCAGCCACAAAAGGGGGACACCACCGGACGGCACGGCCAGGCGAAACAGGACCTCCTCGTCGCTCCAGCGGTAGGTGACCTCCCCCTCGCGCTCCGGCAGGTGCCAGCCCAGGATAAAACCCAGTTCCAGCCCGCTGCCCAGGTCCAGGCTCGAGGGAGGCGGGGAAGCGAAATGCTCCCAGGACCAGCGCTGGAGGTCCTCCAGGGAGGTGGGTTCCCAGGCCAGTTCGCGGACGGCCTCCTCCGTTCGCCCCTGGGCGCGCAGGAGGTCTCCCAAAAGGAGGTGGGGGTGAGGGTGGCCGGAGCGGTAGGCGATGGCCCGGCGCAACACGGCCTCGGCTTCCTCCATCCGCCCCTCAGCCCGCAGAACGCGGGCCAGGAGCACCCGGGCCTCGGCCGACTCCGGGTAGACCTCTATGGCGAAGCGGGCTGCTCCTTCGGCCCCGGTCAGGTCTCCCCGGACCAGGGCGCCTTCCCCAAAAACCAGGGCTACCCGCTTGGCCGCAATCTGAATGCCCAGGAGCGGGTAGTTGCGGTGGGATAGGAGGAGGCCCCCGAAAGCGAGGAGGGCCAGGCCGGCCGCGGCCGGTCGCCACAGGCCTGTCCGTCGGGAAGCCCAAACCTGCCGGGGGTGGGCCAACGCCGCGGCGGCACAGGGAAGGAGGGAAAGAAGAAAGGGCAACCGGTAGCGCAGTTCGACGTGGTAGAGGGCGGCCGTGGCCAGAAGGTAGGCCAGCCAGAGGAGGTCCGTCGTCCGCACCCGGCCGAAAGAAATTCCCACCAGCCCGGCCCCCACCAGGAGGAGATACAGCCCATCGCCCAGGAGCACACGCGCCCACACTTCTCCGGGCGGATACCAGATGGCCGGCCGGGCCAGGAAGTCGTCAAAGTACTCCAGCGAGAAAAATTGTTGCAATTCCCTCCAGCATTTTTCCAGGAACCGGGTCGGATGGGAAACGATCGACTCCAGCCCACGGCGCAGGGCCAGGGCCTGGCGTTCTCCCTCCGGGTACTTTAAAAGTTCGGCCTTGACCCGATCGCGGCCCAGTTCGGGGTCGTTATCCAGCCAGAGGTTCGTGGAGCCGGTGGTATCCACCAGAATCAACGCCCGATGCACCACGGCGTTGCGCACCGTCCAGGGGCCGATGACCAGAGCAGCGCCGGCCAGGATGAGCAGGGCGAAACGAAACCTCCGGGCCGGCCTTTCCCCGGGGGAAAGGAGGGCCTCCCCGGCCGTCAGCAGGACCAGGGGCAGGCCGACGGCCCGGGTGAGCGCAGCCAGGGCGAAGACCAGGCCGGCCCCAAAGGCCCGAAAGGCCGACCGCTTTCCTTCCCAGATGACCGTTCCCAGGACGAAAAGGGAGAGGAAGAGCGTCTCCGTGAGGAGAAAAGTGGCCTGAACGGCCAGGGGAAAAAAGGCCGCCCCCAGGACGGCGGCCAGGAGGCCGGCCGCCCGTCCGTAACGCCGCCCGACCCAGAGGTAGAGAAGCGGCACCATAGATGCGCCGAGGACAGCCTGGAGGATGCGGGCCACACCCACTTCGGCTCCAAAGAGGCGAAAGACCACCGCCAGAAAAAGGGGATAGAGCGGCCCCCGCATGAGTTCCTGCTCCAGGTAGCCCCGGCCCTGGACAAAAGTGCGGGCCTGCTCGAAAAAGGCCACCTCGTCGCCGCTCAGGGGATAAAGTTGATGCCAGAAGCAGACAAGGAGGCGCAGGGCCAGGCCGACCAGGAAGACGAAGAAAAGGCCGACCTCAAATGGATGCTCCAGCCACCATCGGTAGAATTTCCAGCGCCCCATCTCAGATTTCTGAATGCAGGAGGGCGAACGTGTCCGGAGGAACGGACATCTCATCCTCCAGCCAGGCCCGGTCCACCATCACGCCCAGCAGTCGCAGTTGTCCGGTCTCCAGGAGGTCGCGTGGGCCGGGAAAGAAGGTGGCGCTCCGCAGGGTCAGCACGATGTCCATGCCGGGGGCGACGGCCGGCAAGGGGAAGGCGAGTTCTTCCCATTCGACCGGGGCATCGAAGCGGGCCACCTCCTTCCCCTCCAGGAGGAGGCTTACCCGGGGAGGAGGCTCGCCGGCCGGACGCCAAGCCTGCAGGCGCAGGTGCAGGACACACGGCCGGCCCGTCCCGGCACCGGGAAAGCGAAAATAAGCCTCCCCGGCGCTCCAGCGGAAGGAATTTTCCCCCTCCTGCTCCGGGCTGTAGAAGCCGTCCACCAGCCCCCAGTCCAGCCCGCCGCCCAGGTCGAGTTCCCGGCCGGCCGGCGGCCGGAGGTGGCTCCAGGCCCAGCCCGTTGGGTTGCGCACCTTCAACTCGCGGGCGGAAAATTCGCTCCGCGCCGCCTCCACCCTTCCCAGGGAACGCAGGATGTCCCCCCGCAGGAGCCGGGCCGGATACCAACCCAGCCCGTCCAGGGTGGCCAGCGCGCCTTCCTCATCGCCGCCGGCCCGTTGCCACTCGGCCAGCACCACGAGCGCCGTGTCGAGAGGGACGTCCCCTGCAGGCCGGGAGAGGAGGGCCGGCCGGAGTTCCCGCCAGGCCCCCTCGCGATCTCCGGCGGCCAGGGCTGCTTCGGCCCGGGCCAGCCCCTCGGCCACGCTGCGGGCACGCAGGCCCAGGAGGGTGGCTTCCCAGGAGGAAGGGTAAGGCCCCAGGTAGGAGGGCAGGACGACCGCCCAGAAGGCCAGGAGAAGCAAAACGGCCGCCGCCAGACGTGCCCTGGAAAAAAGTTTCCCCTTTGCCGGACAGGAAGGCTCCAGCAAGGCGGCCGCGTACAGACACAGGAAGGGCAAAAGAGGCAGGCGGAAGCGGCTGATGGAGAAAAAGGCCACGCCCAGGAGGAGGTTGTAGCCCAGCCAGAGGAGAAAAAGCCCCCGGCCGGCCTCCTTCCCGTGTCGGAACATTCCCAGCAGAGCCAGCGGGACGAGAAGGACGTAGAAGGTGTCTTCCAGAATGAGGAGCGATAGGAGGTGGAGTTGGGAGAGTTCCCCGCGGGCAAAGCCGTCGGAGAGGCGTTCGTCGGCCCCGTAGTTGATGCGCAGGAGTTGTCCCAGTTCGGTGATGCGGTTGCGCAAAAAGCCCCCCGGGTCGGCGACGATGCTTTCCCAGCCCCGGCGGTAAGCCTCCTCCTGCCGGGCGGCCGGGTCGGGCAGGGCCAGGAGTTCCCGCTGGACCTGGAGCGTGTCGCGGAACTGGCCGCCCTGGGTGCCCAGCCAGAAGTTGTAGCCGCCGGTTGTGTCCACGAAGATCGGCCGGCCGAAGCGCAGGGAGATGTACCCGCTCCAGGGGAGGATGACCAGGAGAGACGCGCCGGCCAGGAGGACTGCCGGGAGGAGGAAGCGAAGGGGCCGCCGCTTCGGCCTCCATCGCCAGCCTACGGCGGCGACCCAGAGCACCGCCAGCGGCAAGAAGCCCAGGGTAAGTCCACGGGTCAGGGTGGCGAGCCCCAGCAGGGCCCCGCCCAGCAGGAGACTCTGCGATAGCCCGTCGGGGCGATCCTCGCGTTCGCCCCGACGGTGGTCCGAGGCAAACCGCACCAGGCAATAGCAGGAGGCCAGGAAAAGGGGGAGGAAGAGGTTTTCCGCCAGGACCAGGTGGGGCAGGGAGGCCAGAGGGAAGTACAGGGCGGCCAGCAGGCCGGAGGCCAGAGCCGCCCGCCGGCCGAAGGAAGTCCGGGCCAGGAAGTAGACCAGGGCCGGGACGGAGAGGCTAAGGAGGATTTGCGCCACCCGGATGGGCAGGAAGTTCAGCCCGAAAAGCCGGATGAAGGGGGCCAGGAAAAGGAGGTAGAGGGGAGGCCGGAGCCAGGGCCACCCGGCGTAAAAGGAAAAACCGTGCCCACGGGCCAGTTCGCTGGCCGCGGCCAGATACTCCAGCTCGTCGCTCACCCAGTAACTCCGGGGCAAAATCCACCACAGGGCCAGCCGCAGGGCCAGGGCGACCCCCAGCACCAGGCCCAGCGTCGGCCACTCCCGGCGGCTCGAATCCCTCCGAAGCGTTCCAAAACCTTCGCTCAAGGGCGGCCTCCCGGAGAGACGACTTCCACCTCCGCCAGAACGGCCCGGAAAGAGCCGTCGGGCAGGGAAAGCCAGGCTTTGTGCTCTGTAGCCGACCGATAGCCTACCTGGAGGGCATAGCGGCCGGCGGGAAGGTTCTCCGGCAGGAGAAGTTCGTAGAAGTCGAGGAACTCGTCCCCCGGCTGCCAGCAGGAGGTGGGCAGGGAGCCGCCCAGGGGACGGCCGGCCGCCTCCGCCCAGACCCGGCCGTCCGCGCCGACCAGCCTTATGACGGTTTCCAGGTCGGGTAGTCCGGCCTGCAACCCCTGCACATACAGGGTCAGGGGCAGAGAATCGCCGGCCTGGAGCGGCCTCTGAAACGGCTCCAGGTCCACGCCGAAAAGGCGGACGGAGCGGCCGAAGGTGAGTTCCAGGGGGAGGGTTGGCGTGGGGAAGCCTTGCCGAAAGTTCCCGTTGAAGGTGATGCAGTGCAAGGTGATGCCGTTGAAGACAATGCCGGAGGTCGGTCCGTCGGCACAGGGGGGATGTCGGTCTCCGTCGCAATGGAGGAAGGGGTTGAGGGTGAACCATTCTTCGACCCAGCGATTCGGGTCCCAACGGGCGGCGTGGAAGGGGGCCAGGAGAAGCCAGGCCCGTCGGCGTCCCCGGGTCAAGGCATCCATGTCGGCGTAAAAGTCGCGCAGACCGTAACCCTCGGCGAAAGGCTCCCGAAGCGTGGTGATGTTCAACGGAAGCCGGGGGGAGCGGCTCCCGTACAATTCGATGAGGGGGCGGATATAGCCGGGATGGACGAGGAGGAGGTCGCCGGGATGAAGGTGCTGCTGAAGGTAGAGGGTGGCCTCGCGGAACTGTTCCTTGCTCGGCCGGGAGGAAAGGGTCCAGTCCTGCACCTGTTGCCAGGAGGCGGCCAGGGGGAGGAGGGTGAGGGCCAGCGCCGCTGCGCCGAGGAGGAAAGAGAGGAGGCCGGAGAGCTGGTGGCCCATCCGGCCCGGACGTTCCCGTTCTCCCGGGCGTGCGCTCCAGCGGCCCAAGGCGACCATGCCCACGGCCAAGAGGAGAAGGTAGGCCGGGAGCGCTCCCAGGAGGTAGCGTTCGTAGTAAAAGGGACGGATGAGATAAAGGAGGAAGAAAACGGCCAGCGGCACGACGAGGGAGGAGAGAAGGAAAACGGACCGCCTCCGCTTCCGGCCCGGAGAGGCCAGGTCCGGCGCCAGGGCCACCACCCCGGCCAGGGCGGCTCCGGCAAAGGGCAGGAGCCAAGCCCGTCGGTCCGGCCCCAGGGCCGGCTCCGGAGGCGTGGGGGCGATGCGCAGGCTGAACTGGGTCAGGGTTTGCAGGAGGACAGACCAGTCCCGTTCCGTGCCGAACTGACGGGAGGCTCCGGCCTGTCCCAGGGTAAGCCAGAGACCGGCGATGGAGAGGGCCAGGACGGCCGGGAGCAGGATCATCAGAAGGGGACGGTAGCGCTGGCCGAGGCGTCCCTGATGGGCCAGGTAAAGGAGGTAGACCAGTTGGCCGACGAGGGCCAGGACGCCCAGGAGGCGGTGGGTAAGCAGGGTCAGGAAGACCAGGCCGGCGAAAGTCCACCAGGAAAGGCGCCGGCCGCCTTCGCCGGCCTCCCAGAGCGCCAGCCAGGCAGCCAGGATGAGGAGAAGGGCCAGGGCATAGGCCTTGGCCTCCTGGCTGTACCAGACGGCCAGCGGGGAAAGGGCAAGGAGCAGGCTGGCCAGGAGGCCCACGCTCCGGCCGAAGAGCCGGCATCCCAGGACGTAGAAAAGCGGGACGGCGCAGACCCCGGCGGCGGCCGAGGGCCAGCGCAACGCGGCCTCCCCTGTCCCCAGGGCCATACTCCACGCCTTCATGGTAAGGATATAAAGGGGGTAGCCCTGGCGAGGGTCGAAGAGGGCGGCGAGGAGTTCGCCCCAGGGCCGGCCGGCCTCGACCAGGGTATACCCTTCATCGAGCCAGAGGCTCTGGAAGGAAAGGGTAGTGCAGCGCAGGGCAGCGGCCAGGGCCACGATCAGGAGGAGCAGGAAGCCCTGCCAGGGGAAGAGCCGGCCCCTCCTCCTTCCGGAGGTCCGGCCCATCTCGGGGGTTGGTTGTTCGGCTTTGGAGGGAGACACCGATTTCCTCGCTTTACGGCCCGAGACCTTCGGCCGGCCGTATCATACTTCAGCGAGGCCAAGGTGTCAAGACTTCTTCGCCCGACATCCGCTCCGGCTAAGCGTCTGTCCGAAAACTCGTAGGGAAATTCCCGCCTGCCCGGACGGCCTGGAAAATCCTACGCCCGTTTCCAGATAGGCGCTAAGCACGGTTCCATCACAACGGCAGGCCTCTAGGTCGGTACTGGATCGCCTCCGCCAGGTGAGACACCTGGATGGTCTCGCTTCCGGCGAGATCGGCGATGGTGCGGGCCACCTTGAGGATGCGATGGTATCCCCGGGCCGAGAGGTTCAACTGGCGCATGGCCGCGCGCAGCAGCGCGTGCCCGGCGTCGTCAATGGGGCAGAAGCGGTGCACCTCGGCCGGCCCCATTTCCCCGTTGGTCAGGATGGGCAGCCCCCGGAAGCGCCTCCGCTGTCGCTCCCGCGCCTCTTCCACTCGCGCTCGAATCTGGGCCGAAGCCTCCCCCCGACGCGAGTCCGAGAGTTTTTCATATTCCACCCGGGGCACCTCCACGTGGATGTCAATGCGGTCCAGGAGCGGCCCACTCAGGCGCTGGCGGTAGCGGGCGATCAGGGCCGGCGAGCAGGTGCACTCACGGGCCGTGTCGCCGTAATAGCCGCAGGGGCAGGGATTCATGGCCCCGATGAGGATAAAGTTGGCCGGGAAGGTGAGCGTCCCGGAAGCCCGGGAGATGGTCACCACCCGATCCTCCAGCGGTTGGCGCAACACCTCCAGGACGCGCATCCCGAACTCGGGCAGTTCGTCCAGGAAGAGCACGCCCCGGTGGGCCAGCGAGATCTCCCCCGGCCGAGGCCAATGTCCGCCGCCCACCAGCCCGGCGTGGGAGATGGTGTGGTGGGGAGAGCGGAACGGCCGGCGTAAAATGAGTGGCGTATCGGGGGGCAACATTCCGCTGACGGAGTAGATTTTGGTGACCTCCAGCGCCTCCTCGATGCTCATCTGGGGCAGGATGGAGGGGACGGCACGGGAGATGAGGGTCTTGCCGGCTCCCGGCGGACCGATGAGGAGGACGTTGTGGCCGCCGGCCGCGGCTACCTCCACCGCCCGCTTCACGTGCTCCTGGCCTTTGATATCGGCCATATCCACCGGATAGCGGGCCTCCGCCTCCGCCGGCAGAGGGGCCGGCCGGTACTGCCGGAGCGAGGCCACCCCGTTGAGATGGTCCAGCAGGGCGGCCAGGCTTTTCACCGGGTAGACCTCTACCCCTTCTACCAGGGCCGCCTCGGCAGCATCCTCCTCCGGTACATAGACCCGCTTCAGGCCGTGCTCCCGGGCCACCGATACCATAGGCAGGACGCCGTTGGTATGGCGTACCGTCCCGTCCAGCGAAAGTTCTCCCACCACCAGCGCCCCCTCCAGGTCGGAGGCAACCTGGCCGGTGGCCATGCACACGCCCAGCGCCATGGGCAGGTCATAGGCCGGCCCTTCCTTGCGCAGGTCCGCCGGGGCCAAATTGACGGTGACCTTTTTGTTTCCGGGGAAAAGCGCTCCCGAATTGCGCACGCCGGCCCGGACCCGCTCCCGTGCCTCCTGGACGGCGGTATCCGGCAAGCCCACCACGCTGAACGAAGGCACCCCGTTGGAGACGTCCACCTCCACCTGGACGAGGGCCCCTTCCAATCCCACGATCGCACAACTGGTTACTCTGGCCAACATCGCACACCTCCTTCCAAAGGATATGATACCACATTTCCGTAACTTTTGCAATACCCTTCGACAACAACTCGATATGGATACCATCCTCATCGGCCTTGCAGGGCCTGGACGGTTCCCCCTGCGCCCCGGGGGGAAAGCGGAAGAGGGCGCCGATCTGGGTGTGTCCCGAACTTTTCGGGAATAGGGTGCGGGTCGGGGCAGGGCAATGTCCTGCCCCGATTGGCCCAGTTTGGAGAAAACCGCATCTTGTGGTAAAATAAGGCGAACTGGGTTGACCGAAAACCTGAGGTTAGGCGATGGAATACGTCCTCGTGCTGAACCAGAACTTTGAGCCGCTGAACATCTGTAACCTGCGCCGGGCCCTGGCCCTGGTCCTCTGCGGCAAGGCCGAGATCGTGGTGGAGAACCATCGCCTGATCCACACCGTCTCCCGATCCTTTGAGTGCCCCTCCGTGATCCGGCTTCAGAAGATGGTCCATCGCCCGCTGCCCCAGGTACGGCTAACCCGGCGGGAAGTCTTTCGCCGCGACGATTACACCTGCCAGTACTGCGGCGAGCGGGCCTCCCACCTGACCCTGGACCACGTTCTTCCACGCCAGCGCGGGGGAAAGCACACCTGGGAGAACCTGGTGACCGCCTGTATCCGCTGTAACCATCGCAAGGGAGGCCGGCCTCCGGAAGAGGCGGGGATGCGCCTGCTGCGGAAACCCTTCCGGCCCAAGGCTTCTCCCTATTACTTTCTCGAAGGCTGGGTCCACCGCTCGCCGGAGGAATGGCGGCCTTTTTTGCCGGCAAGCCTGAGCGTTGTAGCATATTCGTAGATGATTTTCTAATAATTTCCCTCTGGGAGGGGTACCGATGGACCTGGGCCAGCAGATCGCTTCCGAGCAACGCCGTCTTCAGGAGCGGGCACAGATTGCCCATCTCCAGGGGCAAGTGGACGAACTGCGCCATCTCCTGGAGCAGGTAGGAGCGCGGGCCCAACTGGCCAGCGAGCAAGCCCGCCAGGTACAGGACCTTTTTTCCCAGGTCGAGACCCGTTTTGAAGCCCTGGTCGGGGAAGCCCGCCTGCAGGAGCAGACGCGCCTGCGGGCCCATCAGGCCCTGCAGAGGGAAGTGGCCGAAGTGCGGGTGCGGGTGGAGGAGCCGGCCCGGCAGATCCTTTCCCTTACCGCCCAGGTGCAGGACCTGCAGGAGGGGCTACGCCTGCTGCGGGAGGAACTGGCCCGTGGGATGGAAGAAAGGAAGGAAATGGGGCAGCGCCTGGAGGAGGTACGGGCGCAGGGGCTGCTGATGGAGGAACGCCTGGCCCGGCTGGATGCCCTGCTGGGACAGTTGCAACAGACGGAGGAGGAGCGCCAGCGGTCGGTTTCCCAACTCCGCGAGACGATCGAGGAGGAGCGCCAGCGTCTGCGCCGGCAGGCCGGCGAGGTGGACCGGCTGGCCGCCGAACTGCGCGGGGAAGTGCAGGAACTCCTCTCCCGGCTGAATCGGCAGGCCGAGTTGCAGCGCAAGGCCGAAGCGTCGCTGGCCGCGCTGGGAGAGCGGCTGGACGGTATGGGAGCGACCTTCGATCGCCTGGCGGCCGACCTGCAGCGGATCGAACGGGAGGCAGTGGAGCAATTCTTGCAGAACCAGGAGCGCCTCGAGGCACTGCGCCAGGCTTCTCAGCGGGAGTGGAACGAACTTCGGGAGGCCGAAGAGCGGCGGGGCGAGAGCCAGAACGCCTGGCTGCGGCGAATCGAGGAACTGTACCACGAACTGGATGAACGCCTGGCCCGACGGGATGGGGAGATAGGCCGCCGGATGGCCCGGTTGGAGGAGCGGATCGAGTCGGTGGAGAAGGGTAGCGAGACCATCATGCGCGCCCTGCAGGAAGTCTTCCAGCAGCAGTTGCAACGTTGGGCGGAGGGACGGCTAAAGGATCGGCCGCCCGAGTAGGTTTCACGTGAAACCGGGGCCGGTTTGACTTTTCCCGCTTTTGCGCTATGATATTAAGTATCCTGGAAAGAACTCGGTCCATAGGCAGCGGGAGAAAAACGATGGTCGAGGTGACGGTCCATAGCGTGCGGGTCAGCCTGATCACCCAGAACCGGGTGGTGGTGCTGATGGAGGTGGGGGGACGGCGTTACCTGCCCATCTGGATCGGCCCCGATGTGGCCGATGCCATTGCCATTCCACTGCAGGGCGTGGAGATGGCCCGCCCGCTCACCCACGACCTCCTCTGTTCGGTGATTCAGGCGCTGGGGGCCAAGGTCAACTGTGTCCTGGTGAACGATATCCGGGACAATACCTTCTATGCCCGCATCATCTTTGACGTGGCCGGCCGCTACGTCGAGGTGGACTCGCGCCCCAGCGACGCCATCGCCCTGGCCGTGCGGGTCAAGTGCCCTATCTACGTCGAGGAAACCGTCCTGGAACAGGCCGGCCTCCTCCAGGAAGCCCCCGCCGAAGGGGAAGAAAAGGACCTGGACGTCTTCCGTGATTTCCTGAACCAGTTGGAAGAAGGGGAAGAAGAACCTCCGGAGGAAGGAGATGAATGAGCAGGGGAAACTGCTTCGCCAGATCGTGCTCCAGGTGATTCAGCGCTGCCCCCAGTGCCGGCGCACCTTCACCGAGGAGGATGTGCACCTGATCGGCCAGATGAACGAAGCCTGGCTCTTCTCCCTCTACTGCCCCTCCTGCCACATCATGGCGTTGGTGGGCCTTTCGCTGGCCCGGCCGGCCGACCAGGAGACGAAGAGAGAAGACCTTCCCCCTGCTCCTCCTGTGAGTGCCGACGACGTGCTGGATATGCACCTTCTCCTGGAAGAGGTAGATAGCCTGGAAGAACTCCTCAGGAAGATGCCCCCGGAGGAAAGGGCGACCCCCTAACCAGGCCATCGCCCCGAACCGTCCGGGCGTGGCCACCAGGCCTAGGCTACCTGAGGCAGGGCGACCACGATCACCGAGATGTTGTCCTCCCCTCCGGCCGCATTGGCCTGTTCCACCAGCCGCTCACAGGCCTCCTGCGGGTCATCGGTGCTCTGCAAGACGGCCACGATCTCCTCATCCGTCAGGCTGCCCCACAGCCCGTCGCTACAGAGCACAAGGTGGCTGCAATCCAGAGGAAATGACCCGATATCCACCTCGAGCGCTTCCTGCTGTCCTACCGATTGGTAAAGGTAGTTGCGCTTGGGGTGGTGGCGCGCCTCCTCGGCCGAAATCTGCCCCATTTCCAGGAGACGGGCCACCATGGAGTGATCCCGCGTCCGAGGACGTAACCCCTCCGGCCCGTAGGTATAGAGGCGGCTATCGCCCACGTGGGCCACATAACACCGCTCCCCCAGGAGAAATACGCCGGTCAGGGTGGTGCCCATGTCGTTCCCTTCTTCTCGGGCCTCGTCCAAGATACGACGGTTCGCCTCGTGGACGGCCTCCCGCAGGGCATCCTGGACGGCCTCGGAGGGATAGCCGTGCAGGGCGGGAAGCAGCAGTTCCCGAAAGAGGTGGGCAGCGACCACCTCCACCGCCCGCATACTGGCCGTGGCTCCACCGGCATGGCCGCCCATCCCATCGGCCACGATAAAGAGGCCCACGGGGATCAGGCCGCTCAGGGTGGGAAGAAAGGTCAGCGAGGCCAGAACGTGGTCCTGGTTGGTCGCCCTCACCCGGCCCACATCGCTGGCCAGGCCGAAAGAAATTCCCCGCCGCCGGGAAGACAGAACCTTTTCCAAACGCCGGCGTTTCCAAAAAGGCATGGGAACCTCCTCCGTAGAACGGTCTTTAGGCCCGCAGGGCGTAAAGACGATGGTCCGTCGAGCCGATATAGACCACCCCCTCCACCACGGCCGGGGAACCGGGCACCGGCCCGCCGGTCTGGAAGGACCACACTTCCTTCCCCGAGTCGGCCATTAAGCAATAGATGCGACCATTCCCGGCCCCAAAATAGACCCGATCTCCGGCTACCTGCGGAGAAGAGGTGATAAAGGTGCCGGCCTCAAACTTCCAGATCAGCCGGCCGTTGCGAGCATCCAGACAGTAGAGGTTGCCATCGGAGGAACCGATGTACACCTGGCCGCCCCGGATGGCCGGAGAGGAGGTCACCCGGTTGCCGGTACGATACTTCCAGGCTGGCCAGCCGCTGCGGGCGTCCAGACAATAGATGTGGCCGTCCCAGGAGCCTACATAGATCATCCCCTCGAAGACGGCCGGCGAGGAGACCACCGCCTGGCCGGTGCGGGTCTTCCATTGCAGTTCTCCCCGTCGGGTGTCCAGGGCATACACATGCCCGTCGTCCGAGCCGATGAAGACGTTCCCTCCGGCCACGGCCGCCGAGGAGCGAACCGGCCCCCAGGTGCGATAGTTCCAGATTGCCTCCCCCCGTCGAGGGTCCAGGGCGTAGATATTCTGATCATCCGAACCTACACAGAGGGCTCCATCCAGCAGGCGCGGGGAAGAACGCACCGGGCCGGCGGTGCGAAAGGTCCATTGCAGTTGCCCGGATTGGGCATTCAAAGCATAGATGTTCCCATCCTCGGAGCCAAAAAAGATCAGGCGCTCCCAGGCCGAGGCACTGGAGCAGATGCCGCGCTGTGTGGGGAATTTCCATAAAAATTTGCCATTTTCTGCATCCACCGCATATAAGTTGTTATCATAAGCACCGATGTAGGCGACGCCGTTGTAGACCAGGGGCGAGGCACGCACCTCTTCCTCGCAGTTGAACGACCAGAGCAAACGCTCCGACTCCTGAAGGTGGGGACGGCCGGCCTCTTTTTTCTGGAGCACGGCCACATCCAGGTGCGCCAGGTCCAGGAGGGCAGCGCGCATCTCCGCCGCCGAAGACCAGCGCTGCCGGGCATCGTACTCCAGGGCCTTCATAATGATGGCTTCCAGTTGCGGGGAAACCTTCGGGTTCAGTGTCGAGGGAGGCCGTTCGTGGAAGGTGAAGGGGGTCTCCAGGCGGGGATCCGATTTGGTCAGGAGGTGGTGCAGGGTGGCTCCCAGGGCATAGATATCGCCCCGGGGTTCGGCCACGCCGCGATACTGTTCGGGGGGCGAATAGCCCTCGGTGCCGATCATCGTGCCCTTCTGATCGGCCTCGAAGATACGGGCGATGCCGAAGTCAATGAGCACCACCCGGTTGTCCGGCGTGATCATCACGTTCGAGGGCTTCATATCCCGGAAGACGATCGGCTCCGGCTTATGGTTGTGCAAATAGGAGAGGACATCGCAAATCTGGATGGCCCAGCCGACGACCTTTTCCTCCTCCAGTGGACTGGGTGAGGCTTCCAGGATGTCCTCCAGGTTCTGCCCCTCGATGAATTCGAGCACCAGGTAGATGCGTCCCCCCTCGACAAAGTAATCGTAGATCTTGGGGATGGCCGGATGGTTCAGAGTGGCCAGGAGCGCGGCTTCTCGTTCAAAGTTCTTCAAGGTGATGGTCCGGGTCTGGCTATCCGGCGAGCGGTCGATCATCTCCTTGATGGCACAGGGGCGGTAGACGTTTTTGAAGCGCAGGTCGCGCCCCTTGTAGACGACGCTCATGCCGCCGATGCCCAGGATCGCCTCGACCTGATAGCGGCCCTGGAGGAGCGCCCCGATGGGCAGGGTAGGGAGGCGGGCTTCTGCGGAAGGAGCCGGCGGCCTGGAAGGTTCGGCCGGTTCTACCTGCACCGGCCGCGTTGCCGGGCCGGCCGGCTGAACCCCGGCCGGCGGCTGCACCCGGCGCGTGGCCGGAGGGGCAGGCTGCTCCGGCGTTTCTTCCGGTTCTTCTTTCCGCACCCCAATCTTCTTAATCAGCGCCATAGCCCTATGCCTCCAACCTCGCCCTATCCTCCCCGGGCCGGCCCAACCAGCGCCGCCGCCGCATATCCGACCACATAGCCGGCCCGCTGACCGGTCACATCGCCGGAGTTGGTGGAATGCAGAAGCACCACCCGATCGGCCCCCCAGCGACGGGCCACCAGGAGTACGGTGGTCACCGGGCCGTAGCCGCAGGCCCCGTGCAAGTGCACGGCCGTCTCCCAAAAGCCCCGGGCCTCCCCCCGCTCCAGGGCGGCCAGGGTAGCCCCATCGCTGGCCCGCACCTGCTCATAGGAGTAGGCATGACAGAGGTCGGTGCTGGCTACCAGGAGGGGACGTTCCTCCCTGAGAACCCGGTCCAGCGCCTCGGCCAGTTCCTGGCAATCCTCCCAGGTCTGATCGCGCAGCATCACCGGCACCAGGAGAAAATCACCCAGGGTCCGTTGCAAAAAGGGCAACTGGATCTCCAGAGAATGCTCATCGTCATAGTCCAGATAGGTGATCGGCACATGCTCGGCCAGGCGGGCCACCGTATCCCGATCGACCTCCACCAGACCTAGTGGGGTGGCATAATACCGCATGGCCGTGACGACAAAGTGGCCCGGATACGGAGCATGGCATGGACTGAGCACAACCACCCGCTTCTCCTGCCGCCCCTGAAGGAGCCGGTAAGCGTAAGCGGCGACCTGGCCGGAGTAGGGATATCCGGCATGGGGAGCCACCAGGCCGAAGACGTGGCCCTCGATCTGCGGCGTCGGCACGCGGGCCAGAAAGCGATCTACGGTAGCCGCCAGTTCCTCCGGCGTCCCCGGATACCAGGTGCCGGCGATCGGGGAAGGCCGAACGTCGCCACGCGACACGTTCCTGCGGAACATCGCCATCCTCCTCCGTCGGCACCCGGAAGACCTCCCAGCCGACGGCTCATTTGAAGATCGAGCGGCGCAGATAGATTTCCTGGCCGCAATGGGCGCAGCGGCCGTTCTCCGTCAGGCCTACGGCCTTGATGTAGAAGCGCCCCTCCCGCCGGATCAGCAAAGTGCCGCAGGAAGGGCAATGGGTGGGAGTCAGCCCAACCTGCTCCCCGGCCTGAACGTAGACGTAGCGCAGGCCGGATTCGCGGCCGATCTCTCGGGCCTGCTGCAGGGCCTCCAGGGGGGAAGGCGGGAAGGGATCGCCCTCCCCGGTCGGTTCATGTCGCCAGAGATGCCAGGGAGTATCGGGCCCCAGCCGGTCCCGAATCCAGCCGGCCAGTTCGCGGAGGACCTCATCCCCGTCGTTCAGGCCGGGGAGGAGCGGGGTATGCACCTCCACATGGCAGTGCCAGGCCTCGCGGGCGTAGACGGTCCCCTCCAGAATGGCCTCCACCGGCAGCGAACCGCAGAGGGCCTCGTAGGGGGCGGAGGAAGCAGCCACCACTTCGACCGCCCAGGCATCCAGATACGGTCCCAGGAGGTCCAGAGCCTCCCGGTTCAGGAAGCCGCTCGTTACCATAAGGGTATAGAGGCCGTTGGCCCGGGCCAGTTTGGCCGTATCCAGGACGTACTCCAGCCAGACAATCGGCTCCTGGTAGGCCCAGGCCAGCCCCCGGCAGTGGCGCTCCAGGGCAAAGGAGAGGGCCCGCTCGGGGTCCAGGAAACGCCGGCCTTCTCCTTCTAAAGAGGGCACGCCAAGAGCCGGCCGATGCCTGCAACGAAGGTTGTGTCCCCATCCCCCCAGGGTAAGCACGATGCTCCCCGGAAAAAGGTGGTATAGCCCGCGCCGCTCGACCGGCTCCACCGCCGCCGCCGAGATCAGGCCATAGTTCAGGCTATAGAGCGTGCCCCCCCGATTCTGGCGAACCTGGCAGAGACCGCTTTCCCCCTCGGCCAGCCGACAGGCCCAGGGACAAAGGCGGCAAAGGGCGGCCAGCCCGTCCAGACGGTCGTACAAGAGCGCTTCTTGCATCCTCTTTTCCTCGAGTTGGCAAATCCGGCCCGGTGTATTATAATACCTTTACTATAGAATTCGGAGGAACGGCGTTCATGTCGCTTCCTGTTTTTCCCCCCGAAGAGGGGAAAGAGAGATCTACCGACCCCGCCCCGCCGGCCGTGGCCGATAAGGTGCCGGCCCGGAAGGACACCCTATGGGCTATGTTCCGCGAGATTCTGGAGACGCTCCTTTTCACCCTGCTCATCTTCTTCCTGGTGCGCAGCGTCATCCAGAATTTCAAGGTCGAAGGCTTCAGCATGGAGCCCAACCTGCACAGCGGCCAGTATATCATCGTCAACCGGGTGGAGTACCTGCACATTGACCTGAACTTTTTCCGGCGACTTTTGCCCGGTGGGGAAAAGGTCGAACCCAACCTGGTCTACCTCTTCCATATGCCCCGCCGAGGCGAGATCGTGGTCTTTGAATATCCTAAGGATACCACCCGCGACTATATCAAGCGGGTGATCGGCTTGCCGGGCGAGACGGTCGAGATTCGCAACGGTCAGGTACTCATCAACGGCGTCCCCCTCTTCGAGCCGTATCTCAACGATGCGGCCCGGGCTCAGACCGGGAACATGCCGCCGGTGCAGGTGCCACCGAACGCCGTCTTTGTGATGGGCGATAACCGAGGCAATTCGAGCGACTCGCGCAACTGGGGGCCTTTGCCGCTGGAAAACATCGTGGGCAAGGCCTGGATCATCTACTGGCCGCAACAGTACTGGGGCATCATCCCCCATGCGGAGCCGGTCCTCGGTGCCCCCTGAAGCCGAATGCCTATCGGTTGTCAAAGAGCGCTACTTTCAATGCCATTATAGCCGTTTTCGGGGCATTCTGTCAAGACAGAAACGATGCAAGATCGACGTCTATTCTGGACTCTGGCTGTCACCGCCGGCATCTCCTGGGCCTCCTGGGCCTATTTTCTCTTCTTCTTCGACGTCGGAGACATCCCCTCTCCTTGGGACCCCTGGCGTATCGTCTTCTACATCCTCCTTTTCCTAGCCCCCGGCCTCACCTTTGTGCCGATCGGCCGCTGGTTAAAGTGGCGTTTCTTCGGCCTCTATGCGGTTCTGGGGTGGGCCACCTTCGGTTACCTGTGGGCCTTTGGCCCCCCCGGAAGCGAGGCCCTCCCTCCGGAAAAGCACCCCCTCCTCCGGGTCATGATGGGGGAAGAATCGCCGCTGGGGCTGTGGTACTTTTTCCTGGCACTTTTCATCGTGCTGACCACCGTCCTGGCTCCCCCGGCCTACCACCTGGGCCTGCGCCTGTTCACTTCCCGTACCCATCAGCAGGATATCGTCCGGGCCTGGCGCGAGGCCGGGCTGCTCTCTCTTTACTTCGTGGCCATGGCCCTGATCCGCAGCCTGGGCCTCTTTACCTGGCCTATCGCCCTGCTCAGCCTCCTTTTCCTGGCGCTGGTCGAGGCCCTTTTCCTGGCCCAGAAGGGATAGGGACACCGCGCCCCTTCAGAGCCGCCGGAAGGCTTCCCCTTTGCCCCGCTGGTCGTAAGCCTCACGCAGCAACTGCCGCAGGTCCTCATCGGTGATGAGGAAGGTATCGAACTGCGGGCCGGTGCGCACCTTCCCGCTGCGCGGCGAGGTGCGTCCCTGGAAGATCAGCCCCTCCTCCGTCTCCACGATCCGGATGTCCATGTAGTTGTTCATATCAATGAAACGTCCCAGCGCCCGCAGGACGTCCTGGTAGTCCGTCCGGGACATGCCTTCAAAGAGTTTCACGGCTTTCCTCCTCGCTCCGGCCGGCCGCCGGAAGGGGCCGGGGGCGGTGGAACCATCTCGGCGACCTGATCGTAACTCCAGGTGTAACTGACGGCCCGGCGAATATATCCTTCGCCAGTGGATTCCACCTGCAACGCCCGCAGGATCAGCCCCTTTTCGAATTCCATCACACAGATCTCGTCCAGTTTCTGCTCATCGCAGAACCGGCCCACCGCCTGGAGCAACTTCTCATAACCCAAGCGATATTTGACCATCCGACTTTCTTCCATGGGAGGACCTCCAAGTCCGAATTCGGGCCACACCTCAATACCGCACCCGCTCGTCGCCCACCCGGCGGGTCAGTTTGCGCTGGTCCATATCCTCCAGCAGGGCCAGAGCATACTTGCGGCTGGTGGCGAAGAGGTCGCGCACCCGGGCAACGGTGATGGGGCCGCGGCGATCGATTTCCTCCAGCACCCGCCGGACCATCTCCTGATAGATTTCCGGCAAAAAGACCACCTCGGGGGTCAGGCGGATGACCCGCCCCTCTTCCACCAGGGCTTCCAGCACCTCCGCTTCGATGCCCCACTCCTGACGGGGCGGGGGAGCATAAGGCTTTTGGCGCAACAACGCCAGGAAGTGATCCACCTGGGCCTGCTGCTCCGGAGAGAACCTTACCCGATGGTCGGCCAGGCGCACGAGCGCCCCTTCTACCACCAGGGAACCCCGGTCCTCGGCCCAGGCCAGGACATCGCCGAAGGTGCGTCCGTCCAGGCGCAACTGGCTTTTTAACTCCTCTTTGGGCATACCGGCCCGGAGGGGGAAACGCTCGTGATAATCGCGCAAAAGTTCCCGGATGCGTTCGTGGAGCCCATCGGCCCGGGAACGGGAAAGGAATAGGGTGCCGGGTCCGGGGTCTTCCCCTCCGGCTTGCAGGGCAACCAGGCGGCCCTCCTGACACAACCGGAGCGCCGTCTCTCGGGCCTCCTCTTCGGGAAGGCCGCTTTCCACAACGATCTGGCGCAACGGAAGGGGCGTCTCCTGGAGGACCTGCAGGAGGACGTCTTCCGGCCGTCCCCGACGGAGCGCTTCCAGGGCGGCGATGCTGGGGGCATGGAAGCGGCGCAGGCGACCCGGATGCGGTTCCACGACCATCCCTCCGCCGATGGTGCTCCCCGGGGAAGGCCAGCGCAGGATGAAACGTTCTCCCCGGACGGCCACGGCCGGTTCCGCAAGGCGCAAAAGGGCCCAGCCGGAATGCCCCGGAGGCAATTCCTCGGCCTCCAAGAGGGTCACCCGCACCTGCCGTTCTGCCGCGCCGATAAAAAGGTCCACGGTGTCGTCCTGGCGCAGGGAACGGGGGGCCGAAGGGAGGAGGTTCAGGTATACGGCCAGGCGCTGGGTCGGGGAAAGCCAGCCCGGCGTGGTCAGCACATCGCCGCGCCGCACCTCCTCCACCGCCACGCCGGCCAAATTGACGGCGGTGCGCCGGCCGGGACGGGCCTCCTCCACCCGCTTTTTGTGCGTCTGAAGGCCGCGGATGCGTCCCCACAGGCCCTGGGGCAGAATCTCCACGTCTTGACCGACATGCAGGGAGCCGTCCAGGAGTGTCCCGGTCACCACCGTGCCAAAGCCAGGCATGGTAAAGGCCCGGTCAATGGGCAGGCGCGGCCGGCCGCGGTCCGGTCGCGGCGTCGCCTGGGAAAGGACCTCGTCCAGGGCCGCGACCAGTTCCTCCAGGCCCTGGCGAGTACGGGCCGAGACGGGGACGATGGGGGCCCCCTCCAGCGGGGTGCCGCGCAGCCGTTCGCGTACCTCCTCCGTCACCAGTTCCAGCCACTCCGCTTCCTCCACCAGGTCCACCTTGGTGATGGCGACGACGCCCCGGGGCACCTGGAGAAGGGTGAGGATATCCAGGTGCTCTTCCGTCTGGGGCATGAGGCCCTCGTCGGCGGCGACGACCAGAAGGGCGGCGTCGATGCCGCCCACACCGGCCAGCATATTTTTGACGAAACGTTCATGGCCAGGCACATCCACAATGCTGACCTCACGACCGCTGGGCAGGGTAAGCCAGGCGAAGCCCAGGTCAATGGTCATCTCCCGCTCCTGCTCCTCGAGCAGGCGGTCCGGATTGATGCCGGTCAGGGCTTCGACCAGAGCCGATTTGCCGTGGTCCACGTGGCCGGCCGTGCCGATGACAAACATCGCTTGCTCCTTGTGGTTTCTATTCTACCACAAGGATAGCCCAACCGTCCACCCCGAGATTACAAATCCGTGCCGAACACGGTGCTGCTCTCCGTCCGGCCGGCGAACCGTCGCAACACGGGGCTTGGAATAGAGGACATCGGCCGCAACAGAACGCCACACCCCCAACCGTTCCGGGGAGCGACCCGGATGATTCTCCGATGCTCCTCAACCCGAGCCGGGGAAGGCAGGGAGAGGGGAAACCTCCCTATCGCAGCAGACGCAGTACCTCGGCGGCTGTGCGCTTCATATCCAGAAAAACCAGGCCCAGTTTCGCGTTTTTACGCGCCAAGGCGGTCAGCACGGCCTCCTCTCCCACCGACATCAGGAGCACATACCCCTCTTCCCCCCGCACAAAGACCTGGTCCAGCGTACCTCGATGCAATTCGCTGGCGATGCGCTCCCCCAGAGAGAGCATAGCCGCGCTCATGGCAGAGACGCGGTCTTCCTCCACATCGGCGGGAAGCGCGGAGGCGATGATCAGGCCGTCCACACTCACCACCGCCGAAGCCTCGATGTCCGGGGTGGTCATCTGGAGTTCCTTGAGCAATTTCACCATTTCCTCGGTGCGTGTGGCCATACGGTCCCTCCTCGGCCTCCAGAGAAACGAGCCTGCCGATATCCAAGGTGGTTCTATTATACGGCATTTTCTCTCGAGACGCAAGCCGATTTGACAAAACGGGCTTCTCGCGCTATAATAATTTTACAACGCGGGGTGGAGCAGTGGCAGCTCGTCGGGCTCATAACCCGGAGGTCGGTGGTTCGAATCCACCCCCCGCTACTTCAGGCGGAGTAGCTCAACGGTAGAGCAGGGGACTCATAAGCCCTTGGTTGTAGGTTCGAATCCCACCTCCGCCATGAAGAAACGGCTGGAGCGTATTTCCTGCGCTCCAGCCGTTGTATGATCGGCTTTCCCCGGTTCCGTCGGCCGGAGGGTGTGGCCTGTCATCCTCTGGGGCACGCCTTTCGGACCGCGATGGTCTTCCCCAGAAAATGTACTCCGTGTGCCTCCCTCGGCAATGGCCGGGGAACGGGGGGAAGAGGCGAGACCCGCGCGGTTACGGGCAAGGAGAAGACGGATCCAGAGCAAGCGCAGGGTCGGCGAAGTATTTCCACCAGTTGCTTGCCACCCCATCCGGCCCGCAACCACGGTTGGAGGGCAGATGGGCAAACCAGTAGGCCAGGTAGCCGATCCCTGTGCATCCCCATTCGGCGCAGGTAACCGGCCTGGCCGTTTCGGCCGGATCGCCTAAATCGGGGTAGTAGGCAAAGTCATCGCAGTTGGAAAGGACACTGGAGGTGTTCTCATAGTCATAATCGCTGGTTCCGTTCGGCGGATAGTGGATGTTTCCGCAGCCGCTGTAAGAGTAATCCGGAGATAGGGCTTGGACCAGGGCAAAGCGCTCCCAGTTATGAGCCGTTCGATTCTGTTCCCAACTGCCATAGACCCGGGTCATTGTGGCCTCCATCCTGTGGCCAAAGTTGTGGATGGCACAACCCAGGTCTCTTTCGGGGCTGGGCCCCATAATGGGAATCAACCTCTGACAATTGTGGGGACCAGGGACAGGTGGGGAGTTGTACCAGTACGCCTCTGGCCCCACCAGGGTGGATTCGTAGAACCCGAAGTAAGGGCCGTTATAGATCCACACCTCGTCGATCTCCCCTCGATTGGCCTTGCCACAGATATCGAATTCGGGCGAATTGACGATGACATTGTAATCCACGGCATCCGGATCGTGGGGGGGACAACCGTTTATAACGGCCAGGTATTCCTCTTCGGTATACCGAAACCCGTCCACCTTGACCGGCCATCCGTCGGTGACGATCGTGGTGTAAACCACATCATAACTCAGCCTACCGTGCGAGACCTGCTGGAAAAAATCTATCGTTTGCCGGGTGAGGGCATCATGATCATTCCAGTGCAGGTAATCGCTCAGATATTGCCCGTTGCTCAGAAGCGGATCGTACACGATAACGTAAACTTTCCGATGGAGGGACTCCGCCTCATACGAACGCATCACCGAGGGTAGGAAAACCCGGTATGTCCCCGGGAAGTATTCCCACGTTTCATCAAAAGTTGCCAGATGCCCCCCTGACCAGTATCCTCCGCCGAAGAACAACACCCGCTTCCTCTGCCGGTCGTAGACCAGGGGCATTTCCTTCCTGGGAGAAGGCGTCGGCGAAGTCGGTATCGGCCGCCATACAGTCCCATCGTATTCCCAGGTATCGGTAAGCAAGCCGCTATCATCCTCCCCGCCGAACAGGACCACGACTCCCCGGTCGCTATCATAGGCCATACTATGGTTATGGCGCGGCGGCGGCGAGGGGTTGAGAGTGATCTCACGCCAGGTCGTCCCATCGTATTCCCATGTATCTCCCAGCACCGCGCTGCTCTGATCCCACCCGCCAAACATCACCACCACGTGGCGTCGCTCATCGTAGGCCATAGCATGATGGTACCTGGCAGCCGGAACCTGGGACGGATGGATCACGTGCCAGTCCCCGTCGTATTCCCAGGTATCATCGAGAGCATCCCCCCATCTGCCGTAGCCTCCAAAGAGGACCGTTACCCCACGGGCAGAGTCAAAGGCCATCGCATGCGAATCGCGCTTCTCCGGCGAGACCGTAGGGGTAACCGGCATCCACGTCGAGCCGTTGTATTCCCAGGTGTCGCTGAGGTAACCGGTGCTCCCCAACCCGCCGAAGAGGACAACCCGATTGCGAGCCGCATCATAAACCATTCCCTGGTCAATGTTGGCCCGGCTGGGCGGCGAGAGCAGAGGAGTGGCCTGAACCCAATTGGTGCCGTCGAACTCCCAGGTGTCGTTCAGCCGGGCGGCGCCGGTGCTATCTCCTCCAAAGAGGACGGCGACGCCTCGCTGGGTATCATAGGCAAATCCATGGGTATACCGGCCGGAAGGTGCATCCTGGGTGATTACCTGTTGCCAGGCCGCGCCGGCCGCGCTGGGCCGGCGATCTGCCGCAGCGCCAGAAGGGAGCGAGCGATAAGGTACAGGGGCGACGGCCGAGTTTCCGGATCGGGGGTTTTCCTTGCCAAGGGCAACTCCTATGACCTCTATCCTCCAAGCCCCCCACTGGAGGGCAAGCAGCCAGGTGAGAATAATCAGAATCCCGATCGGTATGACCAGCAGATAACGGAGTCGGACGGCCATTGCTTGCCTCCTCCGGAGTAGGGGTGGAACGCGTTCTACCCCCTACTTCCCCTGGCGGTTCAGTGCCCCGCCGGATCGGTCAGGGAGGAGGGGCAGGGCATGCCCTGCCCCTCCAGGCGCGGATAAAACCCAGATGAGGATGAGTAGGTCTGGGAAAGACCTGCACCTGGTAGCCCTGCTGTTCCAGGGCGGCGACCAGTTCATCGTGCCGATGCCCATCTACGCCTTCGTGATATTCCAGACAGATGCGGTCAACCTTTGACCATACCTGCGGCTCCGACTGGAGCAACAACCCGTATTCGCACCCCTCACAATCCATCTTCAGCAGGTCGCAGCGCCGTGTATCGGTGGATGCCACCGCTTCCAGTAGAGACACCACCCGAACCTCGCCCACCGGGCCTTCCTCCAGGTGGGTTTGGACCATCACGGCCTCGCGGCCGGCCGATTCCAGCCGGGCCCGGCCGACCCGCGGGCCCACGGCGTAGGGGAAGGCACGGACGTTGGTCAGCCCGTTCTGGCGGATGTTTCGGTCGAGCAGGTCAAAGGAGGGAGGGAAGGGTTCATAGGCGTATACCTGAGCCTGCGGGCAGAGGGCCGCTACCCAAAGGGCGAATTCGCCCAGGCCGGCCCCGATGTCCAGTACCCGCCAGCCATCCTGAGGGGTGAAGCCGAAACGCTCGTATTCCCGCTCCAGACAGACTTCCTTGAGCACCCAAAGGTCCATGGCGCTGCGTACCCAAAAAGATAGCGCCGGCTTGCCTCGTAACCGGACCAGGAAAGGACGGGGGCCCGGCAACTGCAAAAAAGTCCTCAAGACGGCCAGGGGACTGTGGATTCGGGTGAGCAACGGGACTATCGAGCGCAGGTAATAGCCGTAACGTCGCCACATCGCCTTGTTCATTTTTGTTTCCTGGAATGGAGTACTGACGGGGCGACGGGCCTATCGCCCGTAGGGGCAAGGATGTCTCGCCCGTATATCTGCCTCCTTGACCATGCCGGTTCGACGGTTGCCAGGATGACCGATGGTTCCTCGAACCGGCCTCCTTTCCGGAGAACGAAGCGGGCCTGTACCTCGGGCGACGGCACTGCCGTCGCCTACCCCTCTCCGCTCTCTTACTCCAGCACCGGCTCGATAAGGCCGTATTGGCCGTCTTTGCGGCGGTAGAGCACGTTCAGTTTTTCCGTCTCGGCGTTCAGGAAGATGAAAAAGTCGTGGCCCAGAAGTTCCATCTGGGAGATGGCCTCGTCGCTGAACATCGGTTTGACCAGGAACTGCTTGACCTTGACGATATGGGGTTCCTCCTCTTCCCCTTCTTCGGAAGGAGGCGTCTCCGAGGCCAGCGGAAGTTCGGAAAGGGAAAGGGGCTGGCCGACCCGCCGGCGCATTCTCCCCTGGTAGTAACGCTCCTTGAACCGGGCCACCTGGCGCTCCATCGTGTCCAGAACGGCATCCAGGGAGGTGTAGGGGTCGCCCGAACGTTCCTCGGCGCGCAGAATCACCCCGTTGGTCAGCGTCACGGTCAACTGGGCGACGATCTGTGGCCCCTGGGAGCGGGTGGTACTCTGGGAAAACTCAACCTTGGTCTCGGCAATATCATCCAGGTAACGGGCCAGTCGCGGCACTTTTTTCTCCACATAGGCCCGCAGGTTCGGGGTCATCCGGTAGTTTTTCGTGCGCAGTTGCATTTCCATGGTCCTACCTCCTTACAGGCATCTCTGACCCGCCCTCGGGCAGGCCACCCGTGACCGCCGTTGCTCAGGGGAAAAGGGAAAGACCTGGTATGCATCCTTTTTGCTCTATGGCCCGAAGACTCTGAGGTGCTTCCAAAGCGTCCATCTCTTCTTCCCTCGATCGTGCCTGGTTCCATTATAACAAACCGGCCTCCCATCGTCAACTACGATTTCCCTTCGCTTTCCCCACCCAGCCACTTTCGCACCAGATGGGGCACTTCCTGGAGCAACGATCGGCGAACCGTGGCCGGCGGAAGGGAGCGCAGGAAAATGGGGCCATACGTACGGGTCAGCACCCGGCCGTCCAGGAGGATGACCGCCCCCCGGTCGGTCTGGCTGCGGATGAGCCGGCCGAAGCCCTGTTTCAGGCGCAGGACCGCCTGGGGAACCGCATACCGCGAGAACGGCTCCTCGAAAAGTTCGCAACGGGCGGCAAAGATCGGGTTGGAGGGCACGTCAAAAGGCAGTTTGGTAATCACCAGCACCGAAAGGCCCTCGCCGACCACATCGATCCCCTCCCAGAAGCTGCTTGTGCCCAGCAGGATGCTGCGGGGGTTGCGACGGAACTTTTCCAGAAGCATGTGGCGGGAGCCATCAATGCCCTGACCCAGCACGGCGATGCCTTCTCGCTCCAACGGCCGGCGGATAGCGCTATAGGTCTGGCGAAGGGTATGATGTGAGGTAAAGAGGACCAGCATCCGGCCTTGGCTGGCCAGACAGGTCTGCACCAGGGTGCGGGATAACGCCCGGCCGTACTGAGGGTCGCTCGGGTCGGGTATGTCCTCCGGAATGACCAAGAGGGCGGCCCGGGCATAGTCAAAGGGCGAGTCCAGAAGCAGTTCGTCGGCGTCCGCAAGGCTCAGCCGCTCCCTCAGGAAGGCCGCGCTGCCCTCGGTGCTCAGGGTGGCCGAGGTGAGCACGACCGCTTCCTTCTGGCCGTAAAGGCCGCCCTGGAGCAGGGGGCCGACGTGCAGGGGGGCGGCGTGCAAGCCGATGGTGCCGGCCTGGGCCTCTACACTGAGCCAGTAGATGCCGTTGGGCTGGCCCTGGCTCACGATGGCGGTCACCTGCTCCCGAATTTCGGCCGTGCGCTGACCGAGGCGGGCGATTTCCGCCAGGAGGTCCTGGCCCTCCGGGGCGTCTTCCAGGTACTCCAGACAATGCTGAAAGATGCGACTCAGGCGTTCCTGGATGCGCCAGAGTTCGTTGGCCACGGCCTCCCAGTCAATCTCCAGGTCGGACCAGTCGGGCTGGACGCGGATGCTGGAGGTGATGCGCCAGTGCCAATCGTAGGGGGAGGAGGACTCGCCCTCCCGATACTGCCGGAGAAAGTTGCTCAGGTGCTCGAAGAAGGTCTGGGTGGCCGCCCGGGCCGCCTCCACGCTTCCGCGCACCTCCCGGCAGAGCACTTCCAGAGTCTGCCGGGCCGCCTCGGGCACCTTGGGTCCCCGGAAGAAGGTGGGCAGGAAGGAAAGCAACCCCTCCTCGCGTTCGGGTCCGACCGGCCGGCTGATGGCCGCCAGGTGGAAGAGGATCTCCTCCTCGGTGACGTGGAAGCCGAGTTGTTCGGTGGCTACCCCTTCCAGGTGATGGGCCTCGTCCACGATCAGGTAACGGTAGGTTGGCAGGACGCGGTTCTCGGTGGCCACGTCGGAAAGAAGAAGGGAATGGTTCACGACGATAAGGTGGGCTGCCCTTGCCCGCCAGTGGGCACGGTAGAAGAAGCAACGGTTCTGCTGCCAGTACGGGCATTCCTCGCCCCGACAGGCATGGGGGTGGGAGGCGATCTCGTTCCAGACGGCGTTCTCCCGGCCCACCAGGGCCAGTTCGGCCCGGTCGCCGGTGCGGGTGCGCGGTAACCAGAGGAGTACCTTCACCAGCGTGCTCACCTGCTCCGGGGTCAAGGTGGGGTTGCGGCGCAGGACCTCCCAGCGGCGCAGGCAGAGGTAGTTATTGCGCCCCTTGAGCAGGGCTGCGGAAAAGTTGGCCCAGCGGGCCGTCTCCCCTTCCTCCGGGCCGGCCTGGGACAGCACCTTCCTCAGGTCCGGGATATCCTTGTTGAACAACTGGTCCTGCAAGTTGATCGTATGGGTAGAGATAACCACCGGCCGGCCTCTCCGCACCGCCGTAGCGACGGCCGGCACCAGATAGGCCATGGATTTGCCCACCCCGGTGCCGGCCTCGACGATGAGTTGCCCGCCGGAATTGAGCGTTCGGACCACCGCCCGCAGCATCTCCACCTGCTGAGGACGGTATTCATAGTGGGGGAAGGCTCGGGCAAAGAGTCCCCCCGGAGAGAGGAGAGCAGCCAGATCCTCCTCATCCAGCGGCCGTTCGTCTCCCGTCTCCTCCAGCGCCTCGGGACGAGGCTCCGGCTCGACCAGACGCAAAGAGAGCGGCAACCCCCCCGAAACCTTCCGTCCGAAGCCGGTCCGGGAGACCTCCTCGGCCACTTCCTCGAAGAGCCGGCGCAGGGGCCAGTCGGCCCTGTTGGCCAGGCGAAGGACCTCTTCCAGGAGGCCCAGGTCCAGGGCCAGAAGACGCCGCCAGAGGGCCAGGAAAACCTGACGCACGGCCTCCGCATCGGCCAGGGCGCGGTGTTGCTCCGGATAGGTCAGGCCCAATCCCCGGGCCACCCCCGCCAGAGAGCGCTCCGGCAGTTCGGGCAGAAGGAGGGTGCTCAACTCATAGGTATCCACGCGGGGGTTGCTCAGGGTCAGCCCCTGGGCGGCGAGGAAATCCAGGTCGAAGCCGATGGAATGGCCGACGATGGGGTCGTCGCCGATGAAACGGGCCAGGTCGGGCAGGAGGGTGTAGAAGTGGGGGGCGTGCTCCAGATCGGCCGGAGCGATCCCGGTGAGGCGGGAAATCGGCTCCGGAAGGGGGCCGGCCGGCTTGAAGAGGCTGTGCCAGGTGCCCAGGACCTCGGCTCCCTGGAAGCGGATGGCCGCGACCTCGATCACCTCATCCCGGCCCGGCTCCAGTCCGGTCGTCTCGGTATCCAGCGCAACGTATGGATGGCGCACCGCTAGCGTGTCTGGCCCAACGCCGCCAGCCGGCGACGGACGATCTCGCCCAGGCGGCGGATGCCCTCCTCGATCTGTTCCGGGGTGGCATTGGAAAAGTTCAGCCGCATCGTGCTGTGCGGCCGGCCGTCCACATAGAAGGAAGAACCCGGCACAAAGGCCACCTTGTTGGCCACCGCCTCCTTCAGCATATCCTCCACGTCAATCTCTTCGGGCAACGTCACCCACAGGAACATCCCGCCCTCCGGATGTGTCCAGGAGACCCCCTCCCGGGGGAAATACCGCTCCAAGGCGTTCAGCATCGCCTCCATGCGGACCTTGTACATCGCCCGAATCTTCTCGATATGCTCCTCCATCACGCCGCTCTGGCAGTACTCGTAGGCGGCGTACTGGATAAAGGTGGAGGTGCAGAGGTCGGTGGCCTGCTTGATGAGGACGAGTTTGCGGATGAACTCCTCCGAGGCGACCACCCAGGCCAGCCGGATGCCCGGCGAGAGGATTTTGGAAAAGGTGCTCAGGTAAATCACCCGGCCGGTCATATCAAAAGCCTTGATCGGAGGCACCGGTTCCCCGGTGTAGCGCAGTTCTCCATAGGGATCGTCCTCGACGATGATGAGGTCGTAATGTTCGGCCATAAGGATGAGTTGTCGGCGGCGTTCCAGGGAAAGGGTCCGTCCGGAAGGGTTCTGGAAGGTGGGCACGAGGTAGAGGAACTTGGGGGTGATGATCTTCAGGATCCGCTCCAGTTCTTCCAGGATGATGCCCTCCTCGTCCATCGGCACAGTGACGTAGCGGGGAGCATAGAGGTCAAAGGCCTGGATCGCCCCCAGATAACTGGGGCTTTCCACGATGACGATGTCGCCATAGTCGATAAAGAGTTTCCCGATCATCTCCAGGGCCTGCTGGGAGCCGCTGGTGAGGAGGATGTTGTCGCTGCCGCAGGCGATACCCTTGAGGTTGCGCATCCGCTCGGCCAGGCACTGGCGCAGCGGCTTGTAGCCCTCGGTGGTCCCATACTGCAGGGCCTGAGCGCCGACCTCGTCCAGCACGGTGTTGCAGGCCTTCCGAAAGACCTCGACGGGGAACGACTCGGGGGCCGGCAAACCGCCGGCCAGATAGATCATTCCGGGGAGGGTAGCATAGTGCAGAAGGTCGCGGATGGCGCTGCTCTTCAGGCTGTTCATCCGTTCGGAAAAGCGGTTGGGGGTCATCTTCGACTCCTTATTTGACCTGCCGCCCCCGGCCTTGCCGGCCGATGGGGTTGTCCCAGGCAAGGCCCCATTGCCTTGCAAAGACATTATACCATAGCACAAAGTTTTTGGCGAGTTGCACATCCTCCCTTCTTTCGGTATAATTTGGGTGAGAAGCGATCGTTGGGCAAGATAGCCCTTCTTCCCCTGGTAAACCCCGCCGAGCGCATGGTCGTTTTGTGGAGGAAAAGCGATGAGAAAGGGATGGGTCTTACAGAACGGGCGTATCTACACCCTGAACCCGGAAATGCCGTTGGCCGAAGCCGTGGTGATCCGGGGAAGCCGCATTGCCTACGTCGGCACAACGGCCGAGATGAAGATCTGGATCGGACACGGCGGCTGGGAGGTACTGGACCTGGGAGGGCGCACCGTATTGCCCGGTCTGACCGACGCCCATGTGCACCTCTCCGGCTACGCAGTGGCCCGTACCCGGCTGAACCTGAGCGGCATCCGCAGCCTGGAAGAGGCGCTGGCCCTGGTGGCCCGCTGGGCCGAACGCACGCCGGAAGGGATGTGGATACAGGGGCACGGCTGGAATCATAACCTCTGGGGCGGGCAATGGCCCACGCGTCAGGACCTCGATGCCGTCGCCCCTCACCATCCGGTGGCCCTGCAACGCGTGGACGGCCATTCCCTCTGGGTCAACACGGCGGCGCTGCGCCTGGCCGGCATCGGAGCCGAGACCCGCGCCCCCCTGGGGGGAGAAATCATGGTGGATGAAACGGGTCAGCCGACCGGCATCCTCAAGGAGCGTGCTGCCGACCTCGTTCTGGAGCGCATCGGCCGGCCCGACGCCGCCGAACGGCAACGCTTGCTCGGCGAAGTCTTTGCCGAGGCCCATGCCCTGGGCATCACCGGTGTCCACGCCGCCGAGGAGGCCGAGGCCTTCAGCGATTACCAGGCGCTTTATGCCCGGCGTTCCCTCCGGTTGCGCGTCCTCACCCACCTGCCCCAGAACCGCCTGGAGGAAGCCATCGCGCTGGGCATCCGTTCCGGCTTCGGCGACGCCCGGTTGCGGGTAGGCGCACTCAAAATCTTTGCCGACGGCAGCCTGGGCTCCAAGACGGCCTGTCTCCTCCAGGATTATGAGGATGAACCGGGCTACCGGGGGCTGCCGGTGCTCCCCCCGCACGAACTGGACGGATGGGTCAACCGGGCGGCCCAGGCCGGCATCTCGGTGGCCATTCATGCCATCGGCGATCGCGCCGTCCGGCTGGCCCTGGACGCCATCGAACGCGCCCAGAAAAAGGCCGGCCGGCCGACCCTCCCTCACCGCATCGAACATGCCCAACTCGTCCACCCACAGGACATCTCGCGCTTTGGGGAACTCGGCGTGGTCGCCTCCATGCAGCCGATTCACTGCACCTCCGACATGCCGGTGGCCCGTCGGCTCTGGGGTGGGCGTTGTCGCTACGCCTATGCCTGGCGCAGCCTGCTCAGCGCCGGGGCCGTGCTGGCCTTTGGCTCCGATACGCCGGTCGAGACCATGCACCCCTGGGCCGGCATCCACGCCGCTGTCACCCGGCAGCGGCCCGACGGCACCCCGGAAGGAGGCTGGTACCCGGAGGAACGCCTGACCGTCGAGGAGGCGGTGCGGGCCTATACCATCGGTCCGGCCGTCGCCGCCGGCGAACTCCATCTCAAAGGCACCATCGAGGAGGGCAAGATCGGCGACCTGATCGTGCTGGACCAGGACATCTTCCGGGTTTCCCCCCAGGAAATCCCGGGCACGCAAGTTCTGATGACGATCATCGGAGGGGAGGTCGTCCATGAGTGTGGGGAGATAACCTAATCATGCAAATTTCAAGATAAGGCAAGATACTTGACAAATTCTCCGAGATGTGGTATAATGAGGAAAAGAGATTTGCTTCTGGGAGGAAAGAAATGGAGCATGGCAGACCCTTCTCGGAGACAGCGGGCAACTGGCTGAAGGGGGCGCTGGTGCGGGCCTACACGGCCCAGCGGGACCAT
>DAOUAK010000116.1:0-22088 GCA_034433695.1 Chloroflexia bacterium | reverse complement strand
CGCTCGATGCGGTCGGCGCGCTCCTCCAGCCAGGGGCGCAGCGGGTGTTCCGACATGGCCCTTTCCTCCCGGTCCGGACCGGGACCGTTGCATCTATCCTGGCTTCCATTATATCAGAACATTTGTTCGTTGTCAAGCAGGAAAAATTGCCGCTGGGGTCGAGGGGGTTGGCAAAGAAGGGGAATAGGGGCAAGTTGCCGGCCGCGCAGGTGGCGGTCGGGACAGCATGAGGGGTCCGGGTTACCGAACCCGCAGTTCTTCGCGGATACTCAGCCCGTGCCGGCGCAGTTCCTCGATATAGGGCCGGGCCGGCACCATCACCTCCAGCCCGCCGGCCCCGCGCGGCGTCTCCCCCCGGGCCATCATTTCCGCCACCACAGCGGCCGTCCAGCCGGTCGTGCGCTCCATGGCCGTGAAGCCGGTTTCCTCATCATAGTAGTCGATCAACTCCACCCAGGCCTCGGCCTCCTTCCCCTCTTTTTTCCCTACCGCCCGGACCCGGACGATGACCAGGTCTTTGTCTCCCGGGAAGGTCACCCTGGGTTCAAAAAGGGCATGAAAGACATCTCGGGGAACCACCTCAACCCCGCCCACCCGAATGGGTTTCAGGTCCCACAGCCCCAGGTCGTAGAAGGCGCGGAGTTGGGCATAATGGCCGGGGTAACGCAGGGTAAGATTTTGCAGGGTGCGAAGTTTCCCTTCAAAGGTCCAGGGCATGGTGCTGGTGCCTCCGCCGGCCACAAAAGCCTCCAGCGTGCCGATATGCGGAGGAAACTCCACCGTCTCCACCTCACTCAGCGGCGGGACCTCGGTAATTTTCCAGTCCCGCAGAAAGATGGCCGGCTCGGCGTACTCGTTGGTCAGGCCGGCGATGTGAAAGGTCAGGAGGTAATGGAAAGGTGGCCGGGGATGCTGGGGAAGGCCGCCGTCCCACATATACACGTCCACGGCCTCGTCCAGCAGGCCCATCGCATAGACACAAAGCGCCGTGCCCACACCCGGCACCTGGCCGCAGTCGGGGATGATGCTCACGCCGGCCGCCCTGGCCTCGGCATCGAAGGCGTGCTGCCGGCGGACGATGTCGGTGTTTCCCCCCAGGTCGCACATCGAGGCCCGCGCCCGAATGGCCGCCCGGGTGAGGTCCAGATTGTAGAAGTAGGGCACGGCGCTCAGAAAGGCATCCACCCCCTCGAGAAGTCGCACCACGGCCGGCAGGTCGGTCACGTCCACCTGGGCCGACTCGGCGACTTCCCGGCCCAGGAGCGCGTTGACCCGATCGGCCGCCCGGCGGGCCACCTCCATGTCCCGGTCGGCCAGGATCACCCGCCGGGCCTCTCCCCAGCGGGCCAGGTCGTAAGCCGCAGCCGTACCCTGCCGGCCGGCTCCGAGGACGGCATAGGTATAGGTCATGTCGGTCTCCTTTTCTGCGGCCGGATGGCCATATGATCCGGCCTCGCGGAAATTCGCGTCAACTTGTAGGCTCCGGTGGCCAGGAAACGGGTGAACGCGAAGCGTTACAACGGCGCCTTCCGGCCCGAAACTTTTCCCTGCAAGGGTTAACGGTCAACGAAATGGCAGGCCACATAGTGCTCGCCGCCGACATCGCGCCAGGCCGGCTCCTCGGAGGAGCAGCGCGGTTGGGCCAGGGCACACCGTGGGCTGAAGCGACAACCCGGCGGCGGGTTGGCCGGGCTAGGCACGTCTCCCTGCAGGATGATGCGCCGCCGCTGCCGCTCCAGTCGCGGGTCCGGAACCGGCACGGCAGAGAGAAGCGCCCGGGTGTAGGGGTGCAGAGGATGGTCGTAGAGTTCGTCCTTCTCCGCCAGTTCCACCAGTTTCCCCACGTACATCACCGCCACCCGGTCGCAGATATGGCGTACCATGCTCAGGTCGTGGGCGATGAAAAGGTAGGTCAGGTGGAAGCGGTCCTGGAGGTCTTCCAGCAGGTTGACCACCTGGGCCTGGATGGAGACGTCCAGGGCCGAGATGGGCTCGTCGCAGACGATAAACTCGGGGTCGGAGGCCAGAGCGCGGGCGATGCCGATGCGCTGACGCTGTCCACCGGAGAACTCGTGGGGGAAACGGTTGACCAGGCGGGGACTCAATCCCACCAGGGACAAAAGTTCCTTGACCCGTTCGGAACGTTCCCGGGCTCCCCGGCAGAGGTGGTGGACCCGCAGCGGCTCGCCGACGATGGCATTCACCGTCCAGCGCGGGTTGAGGGAGCCGAAAGGGTCCTGGAAGATCATCTGGGCCTTGCGACGGATGGTCATTAGGTCCCGGCCACGGGCTTTCTGGACACTCAGACCGTCAATGTAGACGTCCCCGGAGGTAGCGGGGTAAAGGCCCAGGATGGTACGGCCGGCCGTGGTCTTGCCGCAGCCGCTTTCCCCTACCAGCCCCAGCGTCTCCCCCCGTCGAATCTCGAAGGAAATATCGTCCACCGCCCGCACCGCGCCGATGGTGCGCTGAATCACGATTCCCCGGGTTATGGGAAAGTGCTTGACCAGATGCTCCACCCGCACCAGCACCGGCGATTCGCTCATCGCGGCCCTCCACTCTGTAGGTCCACCCAGCAGGCCACCTTGTGGTTGGGCGCGACCACCTGAAGGGGCGGGTTCTCCTGGAGACATATCTCCCGGACCTGTTCACAACGCCGGGCAAAGGGGCAACCTTTCGGCTTCACCAGCAGGCTGGGCGGAGCGCCGGGGATCGATTTCAGCCGCTCTCCCCGACGGCGGTCCACCCGGGGAAGCGCCCCCAGCAGGGCCAGGGTATAGGGGTGACGGGGATCGGCGTAAAGATCGTAGATTTCGGCTTCCTCCACGATGAAACCGGCATACATAACGAGCACCCGGTCCGCCAACCGGGCCACCACACCCAGGTCATGGGTGATCCAGATGATCGTCATGCCCATCTTTTCCCGCAGTTGGAGCATAAGGTCCACGATCTGGGCCTGGATGGTAACGTCCAGGGCGGTGGTAGGCTCGTCGGCAATAAGGAGGGTGGGATTGCAGGCCAGGGCCATAGCGATCATGGCCCGCTGGCGCATTCCGCCGGAAAACTGGTGGGGGTAATCTCCCAGACGGCGGGCCGGATCCGGGATGCCCACCGCCTCCAGAAGAGAGACGGCCCGCTCCTCGGCTTCCCTCTGTCCCATCCCCAGGTGCACGCGCAACGTCTCGGTAATCTGCCGGCCGATGGTCAGCACCGGGTTCAGCGCGGTCATCGGCTCCTGGAAGACCATGGCGATCTCTTTCCCCCGAATCTGCTCCAGTTCCCCCTCCGACAACTGGAGCAGGTCCAGACCATCCATATAGAGCGCCCGGCCGGAGATTTCACCAGGAGGAATGGGAATGAGTTTCAAAATCGAAAGCACGGTGACCGACTTTCCACAGCCGCTTTCGCCGACGATGGCCAGCATCTCCCCCTCCCGGAGGTCGAAGGAGACACCGTTGACCGCGTATACGATGCCCTCCGGGGTGTGAAACCGGGTGCACAGGTCGGAGACTCGCAGGACGGTCGCTTTCCGCTCCAGAGGGCCTTCGAGGGCCATCTTACACCGCCCGGCTGCGCGGATCCAGGGCATCGCGCAGGCCGTCTCCGACAAAGTTAATGCTCAGCACGGTGAGGAGGATAAGAAGGCTGGGGAAGAACCACATCCAGGGAGCATTTTCCATAATATGAAACGCCATGGCCCGTTGAAGCATACTGCCCCAGGTCGCCGTCGGCTCCTGGACACCCAAACCCAGGAAACTGATGTAGGCTTCGGTCAGGATGGCGTTGCCCACCGCCAGGGTGGCCGAGACGGTGATCGGGGCGATGCAATTGGGGAGGATGTGGCGGAAGATGATCTGCCAGCGCGGCGTGCCGGTGGCCCGGGCGGCCAGCACAAACTCCTGCTCCTTCAGCGAAAGGAACTGGGCCCGGACGATGCGGGCCAGATACATCCAGCTGGTCAGGCCGATGATGATCACGATAATCACCACGCTCCCACTCAGGGTACGGCCCAGGATGTTCAGGTCGGGGATCCGGCGGCTGGGGTCGGTGAAAAACTTGGCGATCACCAGGAGGAGCAGGATCTGGGGAACGGTCAGCAGGGCCTCGGTCAAGCGCATCAGAATGCTGTCGAGAAGTCCCCCAAAGTATCCGGCGAGGGCTCCGACCAGGATGCCGATGACCGTTTCCACCAGCATGGCGGTGATGCCGATGAGGAGGGAGATCTGGCCTCCGTAGATCGTGCGGGCCAGGATATCGCGTCCGATCTGGTCGGTACCGAAGGGATGCTCCAGCGAGGGAGGGCGGAGCAGGACGGAGAGGTCGTTATGGTTGGCATAGGCCTCGGAGAAAAAGGCCATGCCGCCGAACGAATAGAGAAAAAGGAAGACCAGCATGGCGCTGCCGAAGAGGGCCATCTTATGCCGTCGGAAGCGCTTCCAGGTCAGATTGGCCAGGGAAAGCGGCGGGGTCTCCAGTTCATCGGCGGTGGGAAAGAAGGCCGGCCTCTGGGCTTCTACCGCGTCCATCGGTGTTGCAACCTCCTAACGGTAGCGGATTCGAGGATCCAGCCAGGCATAGGTCAGGTCGGTGAGGAGCTGAAAGATGACCACGGCCACGGCGATGAGCATCAAGATGGCCATCACCACGGCCGGGTCTTCGCCCAGACTCTTGATAAAGAGTTGCCCCATGCCGGGCCAGGCAAAGATCGTCTCCGTGACCACCGCACCTCCCAGGAGCATAGGGAGGTCCAGCCCCACCAGCGTCACCAGCGGCAGGGAAGCGTTCTTGAGGGCGTGGACGAAGGTGACCATCGGGCGGGGCAGGCCCTTGGAACGGGCGGTGCGGATGTAGTCCTGGCTCAGCACCTCCAGCATGGCGCTACGCACATAGCGGCTGTAGCCGGCCAGGCTGCTGAAAGAGATGGCGACGACGGGCAGGATGAGGGCCAGGACAAAGTCCTCCGTGGTGCGCAACGGCCGGGCCGGCGAGGGCAGGAGACGAAGGAGCACGGAAAAGACATAGAGGGAAAAAAGGGCGATGAAGAAGATGGGCATGGAGTAGCCGATGAAAGAAAAGGCCGTGACCAGATGATCGAAGATCGAGTACTGGCGCAGCGCCGAATAGACACCGATGAGGAGCGAAAACCCCAGGATCACCGCTTCGGCCGTGCCCATCAGGAGCAGCGTATTGGGCAGGGCCTCGCCGATGGGCTCCAGGGCCGGCCGCGGCCCTTTGACGGAGAGGCCAAAGTCGCCACGCAGAATACCCTTGCGCGTGCCGGGAGTCTCCGGAACGCCGTCAAAGTCGAGGTCCACCATCACCCAGTCGTTGCCGATCAGCCAGTAGATATACTGGACGAACCAGGGCTGATCCAGGCCGTACTTGCGCTCCAGGCGTTTGCGCGTCTCGGGACGAGGCTTTCCCCGGTCGCCAGTCATGGCGGCGATAGGGTCCACGGTGGTGTAGAGCAGGGCAAAAATGACGATGCTAATGATGAACAGTTGGGGAACGGCTTGCAAAAGGCGCCGAACGATATAACGGCCCATCGGATACCCCGTTCGGGTTGGCCGGGAGGAGCGCAGGATTCATCGCGTCCCTCCCGGCCATACCCTGTCGCCATCCGTCACTATGGAGCGACATCCCACTCCATAATGTTGAAGAAGGGGGTAGCCCCCGAAAGCCGGACATTCTGCGGGCGGGGGCCCACCGCCCAGATGTCCGGGTCCTGCCAGAGCCCCAGCCAGTAGACCTTGTCGTAGATCATGCGGGTGATCTTCCACCAGGTCTGCTGACGCTCCTTGAAGTCCACCTGGGTGGCCTGGAGTTTCAGGAGGCTTTCCAGTTCGGGATCGCAAACGGCCTGCCAGTTGGACCCTTCGGGCGATTCCTCGCTGGGAATCTGGTCGCAGTACCACTCCGAGGTATCGGGGTCGGGAAAGCCACCGGCGACGGTGGAGTACTCGAACATGTCCAGTTGGCCGGTAGCACACGGACCGCCCTGGCCGAAGCCGGAGAAGTAGAGGTCCGAATCATAGTTGAGCAGATTCACCTTGATGCCGACGGCGGCCAGTTGCTGCTGGAAGACGGCCTGGGTGGAGCGGCGCACCTCGCGGATGGTGGTGCCATAGTCGAGTTCCAGTTTCACCCCGTCCTTGTCGCGGACGCCGTCGCCGTCGGTATCCTTCCAGCCGGCCTCATCCAGGAGGGCCTTGGCCCGTTCGGGGTCATACGGCCAGGGCTGGATGGTCGGGTCCACCCAGGGGGTATTGTCGTAGTCGGTAGAGGCCGGTTGGGTCAGGCCCAGAAGGAGGTCCCGGACGAGCGAAGCGCGGTCGGTGGCCAGGGCGATGGCCTGGCGGACGCGGACGTCCTGGAGAGCCGGGTGGCCCTTTTCCGGGTGCAGATAGAAATAGATGCCCTCGTTATATCCGGAGAAGGCGGTGACCATCCGGACGTTGGCCTTCTGCAGGTCGGGGATGTCGGTGTAGGCGATAAAGGTGCCCAGGTCGCCTTCGCCGGCCTTGAGGGCGGCGATCTGGGCGGCGTCGTCGGGGACGAAACGGATGGTGATCTCGTCAATCTTGGGTCGGCCCAGCCAGTACTTTTCGTTGGCCACGAACCGGGCATAGTTGGCCGACTTCCACTCGACGAAGACAAAGGGGCCACAGCCTACCGTCGGGTTGCGGTTCCAGTCGGCGTTGTCGAGCGTGCCGTCTTTCTGGTAGACCGGCTCCAGGATGTGCTTGGGAAGCAGGCCGTGCCAGAGGGTGCCCTGCCAGGCGGCGAAGGGCTCCTGGAACTTTATCACCACGGTGCGAGCATCGGGGGCTTCGATCTCGAAGAGGTCGTGCGGATAGGTGGTAGCCACGGCGTTCTTTGGGTCAAGGGTCATCTTGTGGGTGAAAACAAAGTCTTCGGAGGTGATCGGTGTGCCATCGGACCAGACGATGTCCTCGCGCAGTTTCAGGGTGATCGTCTTGCCGTCGGCGGAGATGCCGCCATTCTCGAGCGAGGGCATCTCCTTGACCAGGACCGGGTGAGGGTTCAGCCCGTCGTCAAAGTCCCAGGCCCAGCAGTTCCAGATCTGGAAGGTGATCGAGGAAAACCACATGTTCGTGTAGAGGGGGTTCAGGGTATCGAACTCCTGGGTCCAGATAAAGGTCACCTTCTTGGGTGTGGGGACCGGAGTGGCCGTTGGAGGAACCGCTGTGGCGGGGACCGGAGTAGGAGCAGCAGGCTGCGGGGCACAGGCGCCGAGGATGGCGGCGAGAAGGAACACAACCCCAAGGCCGTACACACGGGTGCCTTTCATCGGGACAATCCTCCTTGTTGAACTCGTCCCAGGAGAAGCCCCTTCGATAGAAGAGGCCTTTCCCGGGAAGTCCGGAGCCGAAGGCAAAGCCCCCGGCCAAGACCCTCTCAGACGATAGACATCACCTCCTTTCGTTGGTCACACCGGAAAAGGAACCTTCTCTCAGCCTGCGCGTCAGCGGCGCGGCTATCTGGGCAGATTGTCATACCATAACGGCGCCAAAAGTGCCCAAACTGCGTAAGCCCTCATCATATCGTGTCGCTTCCTCTACGGCTAACTCCATTATATCAGGAAACAGAAAGAAGTCAACGCCTTCCAGGTTGCAAAAATGGGGCAACCCGGTCGGTGATCTGGCCGGCCGGCAGGATACAACGGCAAGTTACGGGCAAGGGCGATGGACCGCCCCGTCAAAGGATAGAATTTTCTAAACGGTTGAATAATGTGCCATACGGTTATTCCAACCTAATGGACAGGGGAGTTTGACCACCGGGCGGTTTCGTGGTAAACTGTTTTCGTGTACCGACTGTGCATCGAAAGGAATGGCTAATGGACACCGCTACCGAGTGGACACCGCTGGAAATCCTGGGTGTGGCGATTCGCTCCGAGGTCGAGGCAGCCAATCTGTACCGGCACATGCAGGCCCAGGTGGTCAACCGGGACCTGCGCGGGCGGCTCGAGTTCCTGGTTCAGGAGGAAGAAAAGCACCGTCGTATCCTGGAGGAACTTTATGCTCGGCGTTTCCCCGGGGTGGAGTTGATCCTGCCGGCCCGTTCCCTTGTCCCCACCCTCCAGGCCGCATTGCAGGAAGACACTCCCGTGCCTGAACTTTTCCGCCTGGCGATGGAAGCGGAGCGTCTCTCCGAAGAGTTCTATCGAGACCAGGCCGGCCGAGCCGAAGAGGAAAACTCCCGCGCTACCCTGATCTACCTGAGCCGCATGGAACGCGGCCACTATGAACTCCTGCGCGGCGAGTTCGAACTCATCCAGCGCTACCCTTCCTATTACCAGGTAGAAACCTTCCATCTAGGGGAAGAACTGATGCACATCGGCCCCTAGCCATCCAGTACAAGCGCGGCCTTGCGTGGACTCGTGCCGAGCGTGGAACGTTCCAAGGTACAACGGAGGCAAAGATGGACAAATGGGAATGCATGGCCTGTGGATACATCTACGATCCGGAAAAGGGCGATCCCGATGGCGGCATCCCTCCGGGGACACCCTTTGAGGACCTGCCCGAGGACTGGGTCTGTCCCCAGTGTGGGGCCGGAAAAGACATGTTCGAAAAGGCCCGGTAAAACGTCCTCCGGCTGCCTTTCCTCTGCCGAAGGCGGCCGGAAGCGAGGAGGTCGGACGATGGGTGAGAAAGTGGTCTGCGCCTACTGCGGCGAGGAGGTTGTGGGCGAGGGCGTGCGGCGTGGCCGACGGATTTACTGCAGCGAGGCTTGCGCCTTTGAAGACAGCCGCAGCCTGGACTGTGCCGGCCGCACCGACATCGGCCGCGCCTCGCTGGAAGAAGAATTCAAATTCCGCGAGAACCCCCCGATCTCCTGAGAAAGAGGGGGAGCATCTCAACCCGGGCGCAACATCCATCCCGTAGGGGTGGGGAAATTCCGCCCCTACGGGATGGATAGATATTGCCTATGACGGCCGGGAGGTTCCCGGCCGTTTCCATGAACGGCGTGGATTTCCGCTAGAACAGGCCCACGACCTTGCCCGTCTTCAGGTCGATATCCACGTCCACAAAGGCCGGCCGGCTGGGAAGTCCGGGCATGGTGCGCATCGCCCCACAGAGCGGGTAGAGGAACCCGGCCCCAACGCTGGCCCGGACGTCGCGGATGGGCAACCGCCAGCCGCGCGGAGCGCCCTTCACCTTCGGGTCATGGGTGAGGGAGAGATGGGTCTTGGCCATGCACAGCGGCAGCCGGTCGTAGCCCATGCGGGTGTAGAGTTCGATCTTGCGCTCTGCCTCCGGGAGGTAGTCCACCCCATCGGCCCCGTAGATCTCCCGGGCGATGATCTCGATCTTCTCCTTGATGGGGATGTCCAGCGGATAGAGGAAACGGAAGCCGTTGGGCTGCTCGCAGGCCCGGACCACGGCTTCGGCCAGGGCAGCACCGCCCGGACCGCCCTTGGCCCAGACCTCGCTGAGGACCACGTCAAAGGCTCCGGCCTGCAAGGCCGCTTCCCGGACGGTTTCGATCTCCCGCTCGGTGTCGCTGGTGAAGCGGTTGATGGCCACCACCACCGGCACCCCGAACTTCTGGACGTTTTCCACGTGCCGAATCAGGTTGGGCAGGCCCTGGCGGAGGAGTTCGATGTTCTCCTCGGTATAGGCCGGGTGCAAAGGCCGGCCCGGGATGACCTCCGGACCGCCGCCGTGCATCTTCAGGGCGCGGATGGAACAGACCAGGACGACGCCGTTCGGGATGAGGCCGGAATAGCGGCACTTGATGTTGAAGAACTTTTCCATCCCGCAGTCGGCGCCGAAGCCGGATTCGGTGACCACATAGCCGTCCGGCCCAACGAGTTTGAGGGCGATCTGATCGGCGATGATGGAGGAGTTGCCATGGGCGATGTTGGCGAAGGGGCCGGCATGGACAAAGGCGGGAGTGCCCTCCAGCGTCTGCATCAGGTTGGGCATCAGGGCGTCCTTCATCAGGACGGTCATGGCCCCGGCCACCCGAAGGTCCTCGGCCGTGAGTGGGCGCCCGTCCCTGGAAAAGCCCCAGACGATGCGACCCAGCCGCTCCCGGAGGTCGGCGAGCCCCCGGTAGCCGTCCACCAGGGCCAGGATGGCCATAATTTCGGAGGCGACGGTGATGTCGTAGCCCCCCAGGCGGGGGACGCCGTCGGTGCTTTCGGGCAACTGGGCCACGACCTCCCGTAGCGTGCTTCCGGCGGGGAGGGGGGCATCGGCCTGGCCGGCTTTCAGTCCGATGACGATATTGCGCAGGGCCCGGTCGCTTACATCCACGACCCGGTTCCAGAGGATAGAGTCGGGGTCGATGTTCAGGCGGGGAATCTCCGGGCAAAAGCGGGCCAATTGCTCGTCGGTCAATTCCCGTTCGTGAAGGATGCGGGCATCAATGGCCGCGGCCAGCAGGTTGTGGGCCACCCCCACGGCGTGGATGTCGCCGGTGAGGTGGAGGTTAAAATCCTCCATCGGCACCACCTGGGAGTAGCCGCCGCCGGCCGCGCCTCCTTTGATGCCGAAGGTCGGGCCCATGGAAGGCTGGCGGATACAGGTAAAGACCTTCTTGCCGATGTAGCCCAGGGCCTGGCTGAGGCCAATGGTCGTCACCGTCTTGCCTTCGCCCAACGGCGTCGGGGTGATGGCGGTGACGTCCACGTACTTGCCGTCGGGCCGGCCGGCCAACCGTTGTAGAACGTCCAGATGGACCTTGGCCTTGTAGCGGCCGTACAGGTCCAGGTCGTCCTCGGTCAGACCCACAGAAGCGGCGATCTCGACGATCGGCTTCAGTTGGGCGGCCTGGGCGATCTCCAGATCGCTGGGTATAGTGGCCATGGTCTCACTCCTTTTTCTTCTTCAACCGGGCTTCCGGACGCAAAGTAATCTCTATTTTACCTTATTGTGCCCAAAAGTGCAAATTCGTCGTTTTGCCTTCTGCCCCGGACTGTGGTATACTAAGCACCGTCGAACGTTAGAGCATTTCATTTCAAAACCGAACCGGGATATTTCCCGCCGACCCGACCATAGAGACACGGTACGAATTCGTACCAGGCTATTGATTGCTCGATCGTTCCAACTGCCGTGGCAGACGGCCGAAGATGACGGCAAACCTGCTTCTGGAAGCCGAAACCCTGGTCGAACAGTTCTGCGAGCGGCTGGAGGCTTTGCTCCGGCAGGCTCAGGAGCGCCGACAGGCCCTGGAGGGCGAAGCGCGACAGCAATCCCGTCTTCTGGACGAACTGGGGGTGCGGCTGGCCCTGGCCTGCCAGGGCCAGTCTCCGACCGTGGATGTGGAACACCTCCAGGCCGAGGAAGAAGAACTCCGCCAGCAACAGAGGCAGACCCTGGCCGCTCTGGCCGAAGCCGAGGAGAGTGCCCGTCGGCTGGAACTGCTGCGTCGCCAGGTGGAGATGAGCGGCCGCTCCCTACGCCAGGGCGCCCTGCAACCTTACGATCCCTGGGAACTGGCCCTGCGCTCCCAGGTGCTCTACGGGCGTGAACAAGAGCGCATGGCTCTGGCCCGGGAGGTCCACGACGGGCCGGCCCAGGTGTTGAGCAACGCCGTGATGGGGCTGGAACGCTGCCGCCAGGCCGGGACTCTGGAAGAAGGTCGGGCCGCCATAGAAGACCTGCTACGAGACCTGCGCCTGGGCTTGCAGGAGGTTCGCCGCTTCATCTCCGATCTGCGCCCTTCCCCTCTGGCCGAAGATGCGCTGGGCCGGCAGATCGAACGCTATATCCGGGACCTGGAAACGGCCTACCAGATGACCGTCGAGTTCCGCTGGGGAACGCCACCGAAAGACCTCTCGCCGGAAGAAAAGATCGCCATCTACCGGATCGTCCAGGAGGCGCTCCAGAATGCCCGTCGGCATGCCCGGGCCGAGAAGATTTCGGTAGAGGCTTACGTGGAGCCAAATGCCTGGGTCGTCCAGGTGACCGATGACGGCGTGGGGTTCGATCCCACCTATCCTTGGCATCAGGAGGACCATTGGGGACTCTCCGGGATGCGAGAACGTGCCCATCTGATCGGAGCGGAATTGCAGATCGAGAGCCGGCCGGGCGAAGGCACCACCGTCCGCCTTCGCCTGCCCCTTCCCTTGCGAAACGATAGGTGAGGCCTGGACATGGAAAAAGGGGCCGAGGCACTGACCATCCTGATCGTGGACGATCACCCCCTCTTTCGGCAGGGGGTTCGGGCCACCCTGGAACGGGAACGCGACCTCCGGGTCGTCGGGGAAGCCGCCGATGGACAACAGGCTATCCAGATGACCGAGGAACTCTGCCCGGATGTCGTGCTCGTGGACATCAGCCTGCCCGGCCTGAACGGCCTGGAAGTGGCCCGGGTGATCAAACGGCGCCAGCCGCAGGTCCACCTGATCGTCCTGACCGTCTACGAGGACGATGAGCAGCTCTTCAACGCCATCCGGGCGGGAGCCTCGGCTTATTCCTCCAAAGACATCGAACCTTCGGCGCTGGTGCGGATGATCCGGGACGTAGGCCGGGGCAAGTACCTCATTGACGAACACGTCTTTGCCAAGCCCCACATCGCCACCCGGGTGCTCCGCCAGTTCCGGGAACTGGCCGCTGCCGAGGAGGAATTGGGGGCGCTTTTTTCCCCCCTGACCGGGCGGGAGATCGAGATTCTCGATTGTATCGCCCAGGGGCTGACCAACAAGGAAATCGCCGACCGCCTCTGCATTAGCAGCCAGACGGTCAAGAACCATGTCACGGCCATCCTGCGCAAACTCCAGGTTAACGATCGTACCTCGGCCGTCATCTACGCCCTGCGAAGGGGCTGGATTCGGCTTGGGGTGCGTCCCCCGGAGGAAAGCGCGGAAAGAAAGATGGAGGACTAGTCCAGACAAGGAGGGTATGATGTTTGTCATCGGCGAGAACATCCAGATTCGGGCCACCCGGGTGAAAGAGGCGCTGGAGACACGCAACGGGGACTTTTTCCAGGAGATGGCCCGCTCGCTGGTCCGGGCCGGCGCCCAGATGATTGACCTGAACATCGGTCCCCGGAAGAAGGACGGGCCGGAGGTCATGGCCTGGCTGGTCGAAACGATCGGCAGCGTCGTAGATGTCCCTTTCTCCTTCGATACGACCAACCTGGAGGCCATCGCCGCCGGCCTGAAGGCTGCCCGGGGCCGCAAGAACATCCTCAATCCGGGTTCCATCGTCGGTGATCCGGCGCGGACGGAGCGGGTCTTTTCCCTGGCCGTGGAGTATGGGGCCGGCGTGATTGCTCTGACGCTGGAACAAACCGGTATGCCGGCCAACGCCGAGGCCCGCGTCTCCATCGCCGTGGAACATCTCATTCCCGCCGCCCAGGAGTACGGCCTGCCGATGGAAGACCTCTACATCGACCCGGTGGTGCTCACCGTCAAGGGGATGCAGGAACATCCCAAAGAAGTCGTCGAAGCGGTGCGAGCCTGCAAGTTGGCCTGTGATCCTGCCCCTCAGACTGTCTGCGGCCTCTCCAACGTCTCCAACGGCGTCCCCCACGAAAACCGCAGCCTGATCAACCGCACTTTCCTGGTGATGCTCCTGGGGGCCGGACTGGATGCCGCCATTTGCGATCCTCTGGATCGGGAACTGATGGAGTGGGTGCGCATCGTAGAGCAGCGGGACGAAAGCACGCCCCTGGGACGTGCCCTGGTGCGGCTCTACGACGCCGTGCAAAATATGTCCCCCTTCGGTCCCGACGACGTGGACATGGCCGACCCTGCCCAGGCGGCCCTGTACAAAACGGTGCGCATTCTGCGCAACGAAGTTATCTTCGCCGACGATTACCTGCGCTTCTAAGGCGGCGCTCCACTTCCATGGAGCCGAGGAGGAGCACCGGGTACGGTATATGGCCGACCTCTCGTCGGGATGCCGGGGAAGACATGGAACTTGCCTTCTCGCTACGGTTGGGGCTGGAACGGGTGGTGCGGCATGCTTGCGAGCGTTGCCGGGTGCCGGCCGGCCTCCTTTTCCACGAAAAGGCCGGCCTTCTTTATCCTGTGGTAACCGTCGGTCTGGAAAGGCTTACCCTTTCTCCTCTGCCTATCTCCGGAGAAGACGCCGCCTTCCCCGAGTTGCCGCCCGCGCTGCGGGCGGCTCTCCCCCACTGGCTTGCGCTGCCCCTTCTCTGGCAGGATCGCCGAACCGGCTGGATTCTCCTGGGTAGCCGGGAAAAAATCCCCCCGAGGGTCAGGGCCTATCCCCAGGAGGCCCTGTACCTGGACCTGCTGGCCCTTTTGCTTCTGGGCTGGGAGGAAGCGACGGCTCGGGAAGAACGGATGCGCATCCTGGCCGAGCAGACCCGCCTGGCGGAGAAACGCTCGGCCCTGCTACGGGCCATCGGCGAGGTCGGTCGCCAGGTGCTGGGCCTGTTCAACCCGACGGCCTTGCTCCAGAGCGCCGCCGAGGCCCTGGTCCACCATCTGGGCTATGAGTATGCCCATGTCCTCCTTCTGGAGGGGGACATGCTGGTCCTGCGGGCCAGTGCCGGCCAGGTCGGCCGGGCCATCCTCGGCCGTCGCCTCCCCCTGGGCCAGGGGATCACCGGATGGGTAGCCGCCACCCAACAGCCTTACCTCTGCAACGAGGTATGGAACGACCCGCATTACCTTTACATCGAGGAACTGGGCGACGTCCGCTCCGAACTCGCCGTTCCGCTTCGCGGCACGATGGCCCTGAGCGGCGTCCTGGACATCCAGAGCAATACCCCCGCCGCTTTCGACGAGGTCGACCTCCTCGCCCTCACTTCGCTGGCTGAGCACCTGGGTACCGCCCTGGAAAACGCCGAACTCTACGCCAGGTTGCACGACCGCATGGCCGAACTGGAACAGACCCGGGCCCGCCTTTCGCAAGCGGAGCGCCTGTCCGCCCTGGGGGAGATGATCACCGGCATGGTCCGCGAAATCAATGATCCCCTCACCGCCATCATCGGCTATGCTCAACTTCTCCAGGATACGGTGCAGGACCCCTGTATCTCTCAGGACCTGGAAAAGATCGTCCGGGAAGGCCACCGCGCGGCCCGCATCGTCGAGGGGCTTCTGACCTTTGCCCGGCAACGCGAGCCTTGCTTCACGGCCACCGACCTCAACGACCTGGTGCGGCAGGCAGCACAGCAGTTCATGCCCGAACCGGGATCGGTCGAGGTGAAAATGGAACTGGCTCCCGACCTTCCACCGGCCCGGGCCGACCCCGCTCAGATCGAACAGGTGCTGGAGCATCTGCTACGAAACGCCGAGCTGGCCCTTGGCGAGGCGCCAGGGCCGGGCCGCCTGACCCTGCGCACCTTCTGCCGGGAAGACCCTGCTGCCCCTGGGGGAAGGTGGGTCGGTCTGGAGGTCGGCGATACCGGTTCGGGGATCGCGCCGGAGGTTCTGCCCCACATCTTCGACCCCTTTTTCACCACCTGGCGGGAGGCCGGAAGAAGCGGGCTGGGCCTGGCCATTTGCTACGGCATCGTCGGCCGGCATGGGGGAAAGATCTGGGCCGAAAGCGAGCCGGGCCGGGGAGCGCGCTTCTTCGTCGAGTTGCCGATCTGGCTTCAAGAGGGATAGCGTGGCCTGCAAAGAACATCCCGAACGCCCGATGACGGTGGTCATCGGTTTGGGCAATCCCATCCTCCGCGACGACGGGGTGGGGTTTCACGTGGCAAAGGCCCTGCGTGACCGACTGGACGAACGGCGGGTGGAGGTGGTGGAGGCCTGCATAGGCGGCTTCCGACTGATGGAGACGCTGGCCGGCCGTCGCCGGGCCGTCCTGGTGGATGCCGTTCGCCTGGGTGGAAGGCCCGGGCAGGTCTATCGCCTGCATGTGGAGGATTTCCGGGGCAGCATCCGGGCCGCTTCCCCCCACGAGGCCGGGTTGCCGGAAGCCCTGACCCTGGGGCGACGCCTGGGGATGGAGATGCCCGAGGAGGTGGTCGTTGTGGGCATCGAGCCGGCCGAGGTGGAAGAATTCGGCGAAGGACTGACCCCGGAGGTAGCCGCCGCCCTGCCGGAGGCCATCGCCGCGGTCCTGACGGAGGCGGAGCCGGAGTTGGCAGCAACCGTTCGGGCCCAGGCCAGGGAAGGGCGGTTGCCCTGTGCGGCGGCTTTTGCCCTGGCCAGCCGGCAGGGCCTTGCTCCCCACCGCGTGGCCGATTTCGCCGATGGACTGGGCCTGCGCCTGGGCTGGTGCCAACTGGGGCTTTTTGCCGGGCCGAGGAAAGAGGCCCGTCCCCGGATGGAGGCCGGGGAGGTCGCGCCGGACCTGCGGGAGGCCATCGAGGAAAGTCTGGAGGAGGGCCGTCTGCCCTGTGCCCGGGCCTGGGCCATCGCCCGACGGCTGCACCTGAAACGCCTGGCCGTGGGCCGGGCGGCAGACGCGCTGGGAATCCGCATCAGCCGCTGCCAATTGGGGTGTTTCTGAGCCTCGTTGAATGCCAGAGCATTTCACAAAATTCGGTGGAACGGAATCAACGGGAGCGTTCCACCGCCAGGCGGGCGATTTCCTCCAGGTGGGATCGGACGGGGTCGGCAATGTCCCGGAGATGGAGGAGCGCCTCCCGATAGTAGCGTCCGGCTTCCTGGCGGGCCCGTTCGGGGCCGGAAGAGGCCCGTACCCGTCGGAATGCCTCCTCGATCTCCTCCGGGGGCAGGTCGTCGCCCAGGCGTTCCACCAGGCGGTGAAGGAAGCCGTCGGCATCGTCATAGGCCACGGCGTAGATGAGCGGCAGAGTAATGAGGCCGCGCCGGAGATCGCCGCCGGCCGGCTTGCCCAGTTCGCGCTCGTCGCCCGTGTAATCCAGCACATCGTCCACAATCTGGAACGACATCCCCAGGGCAAAGCCGAACCGTCCCAACGCGGCGATAGCCTCCTCGCCGGCGCCGCCGCAACGGGCTCCCACCTTGCCGGCCGCTTCAAAAAGCACGGCCGTCTTGCGGGCCACCTTGAAGGTGTACTGCTCCAACGCTTCCTCGAGCGGCTCGGCCTGTTGTACGTTGCTCATCTCGCCTTCGCAGATGGCCACGGCCGCCTCGCCGATATAGTCCAGCAGGCGGATGTCCCCGGTTCGAGCAATGGCCCGGGCCGATAGGGAAAAGAGGTAATCGCCGGTCAGAAGGGCGACATCGTGATGCCATTTCTCATGGATGGTCGGCCGGCCACGGCGGTGAGGAGACTGATCGATCAAGTCATCGTGCACCAGGCTGGCCGCATGGATGAGTTCCACCGCCGCCGCGCCGTAGACGGCCGCTTCCGGAACGGCCCGCCCGCCCACCCGTGCGGCCAGGAAGGTCAGCAGGGCCCGCAGTCGCTTGCCCCCGGCGGTGAGGAGGTAGACGGCCGGCCGGGAAAGGAGCGCCATCGGGGAGGTTACCAGCCCCCGCAGGTACTGCTCCAACCGAGCCATCTCTTCTGCCAGTCCCATCTGGGAAGGGAGTTCGGTCATCCTCGTCCTGCCATCAGGGAATAACCGCCAGGGTACGTGCCTGACTCCAGACCTCTTCCAGCCGGTAAAAGTCGCGCCGCGGCGGATCGAAAACGTGCAACACAACCGCGCCAAAGTCCATGAGGATCCAGCCGCTGTCGGCCGTCCCCTCCACCCGACGGGGAGGAATCCCCCGGGCCTCCATCTTTTCCCACACCTCGTCGGCAATGGCCTGAAGTTGCCGTTCGCTTTCGCCGCTACAGATAAGGAAATAGTCCGCGATGACGGAGATTTTCCGCAGGTCCAAAAGGACGATGCGGCTGGCTTTCTTGCCGGCCGCCAGTTCCATCAGGGTATCGGCCAGTTCCCGCGGTTCGATGATGCTCCTCCTCAGGATCGTTTTTCGCCAGACGGACGTCTTCCGTCCGGTCGGCCCGTATTGTACTACAGCCGGGCCGGAGGCGCAACTTTGCATCCCCAGCCGGTGTGGGGTATAATGAAAACAAAAAGAAAAGAGGTCGGTTGGGGATGTTCAAGTGGCTGAAAAAACTCGGCGGAGACACATCTTCTCAGACTCTGGAACGTATTGCCCCGCTGGTGGAGCAGATTAACGCCCTGGAACCCCGGATTCGGGCGCTCAGCAACGAGGAGATGCGCGCCCGCACGGAGGATTTCCGCCGCCTGATCTCCGAGCGGACTGCCCCGGCCCGTCGGGCCGTGGAGGAAAAGCGTGCCCTCCTGGACGCAGAGACCAACCCGGACCGCCGCATCGTGCTGCGCGACGAGTGGAAGCGGCTGCGCCTGGCCCTGTTCGAGGAGGAACAGCGCATCCTGGACGAAATCCTCCCGGAAGCCTTTGCCCTGGTCCGCGAAGCCGCCGTCCGCACCATCGGCCAGCGCCACTTTGACGTGCAACTTGCGGGTGGGATCGTCCTCCATCAGGGCAAGATTGCCGAGATGAAGACGGGAGAGGGCAAGACCCTCACCGCCACCCTGCCTCTTTATCTCAATGCCCTGGTCGGCCGGGGCGCCCACCTGGTCACCGTCAACGACTACCTGGCCCGACGCGACTGCGGCTGGATGGGCCAGGTCTTCTACCTCCTGGGCCTCTTCACCGGTGTGATCATTCCCGACTTTTCCGGCATCTATGACCCCACCTACACCGATGAGCGTGTCCTGGGCCACGACGAACGCCTGATGCACCTGCGCCCGATCTCCCGCCGAGAGGCTTACCTCTGCGATATCACCTACGGCACCAACAACGAGTTCGGCTTTGACTACCTGCGCGACAACATGGCCTATAGCCTGAACGATATCGTCCAGCGCGAACTCTACTATGCCATTGTGGACGAGGTGGATAACATCCTCATTGACGAGGCCCGCACCCCGCTCATCATCTCCGCTCCCGATGAAGAATCGTACCAGAAGTATATCCGTTTTGCCCGCGTGGCCCAGGCCCTTGGCCCCGGCGACTATGAAATTGATGAGAAAGAACGGGTCGTCACCCTCACCGAACAAGGCGTGGAGCATGTCGAGCGGCTCCTGGGCATTGACCACCGGCGAGGGGAGAGCCTCTACGACGAGGCCCACGCCGAACTGACCTTTTTCCTGGAAGCCGCGCTCAAGGCCCGCTTCCTCTTCCAGAAGGATGTGGATTACGTCATCAAGGACGGCGAAGTGGTCATCGTGGACGAATTCACCGGGCGCCTGATGCCCGGCCGGCGCTGGAGCGACGGCATCCATGAAGCCATCGAGGCCAAGGAGCGGGTGATCTACGCCGAGCCGGTGGAGATTCAGCGCGAAAGCAAGACGTTCGCCACGATCACCTTCCAGAACTATTTCCGGCTGTACCAGAAACTGGCCGGCATGACCGGCACGGCGGCCACCGAGGAGGAGGAGTTTTTCAAAATTTACGGGCTGGAGGTGGTGGTCATCCCCACACACCGGCCGATGATTCGGGTGGATTACCCCGACCGAATCTATGCTCGCGAGGAGGGCAAGTTCCGTGCCGTGGTGCAGGAGATCATCGAAAAGCACAAGCGGGGGCAGCCGGTACTGGTGGGGACAACCTCGGTGGAGCGCTCCGAACGTCTGAGCCGGATGCTGGAGCAGGCCCACATCCCCCACGAGGTGCTCAACGCCAAGCATCACGAGCGGGAGGCGCTCATTGTGGCCAAGGCCGGCCAGAAGGGGGCCGTGACCATCGCCACCAACATGGCCGGCCGCGGCACCGACATCGTCCTGGGGCCGGGTGTGGTCCGCGCCGAATGCCTGGACCCCCAGACCGGCCTCAGCCGCTGCTGCGTGGGCTGTCGGGACAATTGCCGTACCTGTTTCAAGGAAAGACGCTTCGAGGAGTGCGCCGAGGACGTCCCCTGCGGCCTGCACATCATCGGCACCGAGCGGCATGAGGCTCGGCGGATTGATAACCAGTTGCGCGGCCGTTCCGGCCGGCAGGGTGACCCCGGCTCCTCCCGTTTTTATGTCTCCACTGAAGACGACCTCATGCGCCGCTTCGGCCCCGGCGCCGACCGTATGCGCGCCGTCCTGGAGCGCTTCGGCCCGGACGACAGTACCCCCATCGAGGCCGGCGTACTCACCCGGATGATCGAGCAGGCCCAGATCCGCGTCGAGGGCTATCACTTTGACATCCGCAAGCATCTGGTCGAGTACGACGACGTCCTCAACCGTCAGCGCGAAGTCATCTACGCCGAGCGGAGGCGCATCCTGGAAGCGCCCGACGTCCACGGGATGGTGTTGGCGCGGCTACGGGAGGAGATCGGAACGCGAGTCCAGGAAGCCCTGGAGCCGCTGAAGGGGAAACGGGCCTGGGAACGGGACCGGGAAAGCCTTGTGGCCGCGCTGGAAGAGGTGGTGGAGAGCATCCAGAGCGGCCGGCAGGGACGCCAGTCCAGCCGGATGCCCCTCTTTCCTCTAATCGTCCAGGCGATCGTGGAGGACCTGCAGGAAAACCCTGCCGTTCGTCCCCTGGTGCAGGTGCAGGCGCTGCACCGGCGGCTTTTGGCGGAAACCCTCCCACCGGCCGAACTCCACACCGAGGTCGCCGCCCTGGCCGAAACGATCCGGGTGGCCGGTCTGGAGGAGGCTGTAGCCATCCTAACTTCCCCGCTCGACGGCAGTGCTCCCGGGGAAGTCGCCTCCCGCCTGGAAGCGCTTTTCCCCCTCCTGGCCCGGCCGGCCGCGGAGGCCCTGCGGGCCGATCTGGCCGGGGTGATCGAGGAAGTGCTGGCCTATCGTCGGCAGCGGATCGAGGAACTGGTCAGCCGGACGCTCGAACATTACCTCTACGAGGAGGAACCGGATGAACGTGGCCTGCACCTCTCGCGGCTCTATCGCGAGTTGACCCAGGGCCTTCAGGTCACCCTCCCGGCCACCGTTACCGCCACCCGCTGGAGCCGAATGGAGCCGGCCGCCATCGAAGAAGAAGTGATGGCCGCCCTGGAGCGCAATCTGGAGGAGGACCTTCGCCGCCTCCGCCAGCAATTCCTGGAGCAGACCTCCCGAGCCGTGGAGAACTGGCGTGCTGCCGGCGGCGTCTGGTGGCTGCTCACCGACTTCCTGGGTGAACTGGACCGTTTCTCCCGTCTCCCTCCCCGCCCGGTCGCCGAGGCGCTGGCCGACCTTTCTCCGGAGGAGGTCGAGGCGGAAATCTATCGCATGGCGGTGGCCTACCTGGAGGACCGCGAACGGCGTCTGGGGAGCGAACTCCTGCGGGAGATCGAGCGGGGCTATCTCCTTCGGACGATGGACCGGGAATGGGTGGACTATTTGACGGCGATGGAGGACCTGCGCCAGGGGATCGGATTGCGAGCCTACGGGCAACGGGACCCTCTGGTAGAATACCGCCGGGAATCGTACCACCTTTTCCAGCGCCTGCAGGAGCGGATGCGGGAGCAGAGCCTCTTCTATATCTTCCGCGCCTCTCAGGCTCCCATCCTGCGTCGGGAGGCCGTTCCCACCCAGGGGGCGAGGATGCCGGTCCGGGCCCTCCGGGAAAAGGAAGGCAGCAAGAAGGAGCGACGCAAGGCCCGACGGCAGGCAGCCCAGGTGCCCGTCGCTCCCGCTCCCACGGCCGGGACATCGAGCACGGGGAAGAAGCGCCGCCGGAAGAAAAAGAGATGAGGAAGTCTCCGGCCGATGCCCCCAAAAGCCAGAGCGTATGTCGTCCTCGTCCTGGGCGTTCTGATCGTCGCCTGGGCTTCCATCCTGATTCGCTGGGCCGGCAGTGAGACGCCATCGCCGGTGGTGGCGGCCGGCCGCTTCCTTCTGGGCTGGCTGGAGGCACCCGGCCTGGTCGGGAGCGAAAAGCCCTCTCCTCTGGTCATCGCTGCCGGCCGTATGGTGCTGGCCTCCCTCCTCCTGACCCCGGTGGCCCTGGCCGGCGGCGTTCCCCGCACCCTACGCACCCTGAGGCGCAAGGACCTCCTTCTGCTCCTGGCCTCCGGCCTGGCCCTGGCGTCCCACTTTGCCTCTTGGATTGCCTCCCTTTCCCTGACTACGGTGGCCAGTTCGGTGGTGCTGGTGACCATGAACCCCCTTTTCGTCGCCCTGGCCTCCTACCTCCTCCTGGGCGAACGCATCTCCCGCCTGACCGTTGTGGGCATCGCCCTGGCGGTGGCCGGAGGCATCCTCGTGGGCTATGGGGACATAGCCCTGAG
>DAOUAK010000115.1:0-8775 GCA_034433695.1 Chloroflexia bacterium | reverse complement strand
CCCAGCCGGGGAGGTTCGTCGGGCAACTCCTGCCCCTTCCGGGGCAGATAGACCCGGCCGACCTCGAAGATGGCAACCCGTTCCCAGGAACGCAGATTGAGGGCCAGGGCCTCCAGGAGACCGACCATCAGCGTCTGGCGCAGGTACTCCCGCTCCGGGGAAAGGGGATTGGCCAGACGGAGGTAACGGCTGCCGTCTACCTCGGGCATTCCAGGAATCAACCGGGAAACACTGCGCAGGCTGGTCAGGGAATAGGTGATGACTTCGTCCAGGCCACAGCCCACCAGGATATCGCGGATGCGCTCCTGAAGTTCCAGAAGCGCGTTGCCGCGCTGCGGCGGCAGTACGTCGCGCAACAGGGTGGCCGGGATGCGGTCGTAGCCGTACATCCGGGCGACCTCCTCCAGGAGGTCCGCCGGAAGGGAGACGTCCATGCGAAAAGAGGGGACCTCCACCCGGACGGTTTCCCCCTCCAACACGCAGGGGAAGCCGAGCGGGCGCAAGAGTGCGGCCACTTCTTCGGCCGTCAGGGAGATGCCCAGGATGCGCCGGACCTCGCCGGCCGGAAGGACGATGGTGCGGGGCGAGTAGGGACGAGGGTAGACGTCCACCACGCCCCGGGCCGTAACGGCGCCGGCCAGTTCCTCTAGAAGGGCGCAGGCCCGCCGAAGGGCCCAGACCGTCCCCTCCGGGTCCACACCCCGCTCGAAGCGGATGGAGGCTTCGCTGGAAAGGTGCAGGGCCTGAGAAGTGCGCCGGATGCCGATCGGGTCAAAGTGGGCCGATTCCAGAAGGACGTGACGGGTGGATTCGGTGACCTCGCTCTCCAGGCCACCCATCACCCCGGCCAAGGCCACCGGTCCCTGCCCATCGCAGATGAGCAGGAAATCCGGCTCCAAGGAACGCCCTACACCATCCAGGGTGGTCAGGTGTTCCCCCGGCCGGGCGCGACGGACGACGATGGCCGGCGGATAGTCCCGGCCGGGCTTCGGACGAAGTTTCTCGTAATCGAAGGCATGAAGCGGCTGGCCGAACTCCAGCATGACATAGTTAGTTATGTCAACAATGACGTTGATGGGCCGCATTCCGGCGCGGAGGAGACGCTGCTGCATCCAGGAAGGAGAGGGGCCCATACGGACATCGCGCACCAGGGCGGCCGAGTAGCGGGGACAGAGGTCGGGGTCGAGGATTTCCACCGTCACCTGGTCGGCGATAGGAGGACCGGCTTCCCGGGGGCTGGGGGAAGGCCGGCGCAGTTCCCGCCCGAAGAGCGCGGCCACCTCGCGGGCCACCCCGATCATCGAGTAACAGCGGCCCAGGTTGGGGGTCAGGTCAATGTCCAGGACCACCTCCCCCAGATAGTCGGCCAGAGGAAGGCCGACGGGGGCATCTTCGGGCAGTATCACCACGCCGGTGTGGTCTTCGGAGAGGCCGAGTTCCTTTTCCGAGCAGATCATCCCCTCGGAGCGCACCCCACGGATGGTATCGGCCTTGAGGGTAATCAGGCGCGGCTCCCGGCTATGGCCGTCGTAGAGGCGGGCGCCGGCCCGAGCCAGGACCACTTTCTGGCCGTGCATCCCCGGCCGGATGTTGGGCGCTCCACAGACCACGCGGAGCGGGGGACCGGCACCGAAGGAGACATCCACAACGGTCAGGCGGTCGGCGTTGGGATGCCGGTGCACCTCCAGCACCTCGCCGACCAGAATGCGCTCCCGATCCCACTCCCGGCCGATGTGCTCCAGGCCGGCCACCTCCAGCCCAGCCAGGGTAAGGCGATGGGCCAGGACATCCACCGGGATGTCATCCAGAGGGACGTATTCCCGAAGCCATTTCAGAGGTACTTTCATCAAACCGCTCCTCTCCTGGCGGGCCTGCCATGGAACAGACCACCGCCTCCTCTGCGAGAACGGGTAAACTGCAGGTATTATACCATAGATTTACCTCCCGTCCAGTCGGTTGCCTGAATCGGGGGACGATGGTATAATACCCTCCGCAACGGCATTCGCAGAAAGGAGGTGGACCGGATGGTTTTTCGGCGATGGCTTGGTCCGATCCTGGCCCTGGGGTTACTTTTAGCCCTGGTCGTGGGCACGTTGCCGGCCGGGGCTTCCCCGGGAACGGGACGTTCCCGCTATTTTGCCGAAACGGGACATACCGTCTCCGGCGCCTTTCTGGAGTATTGGGAAAGAAACGGCGGCCTCTACATCTTCGGCCACCCCATCACCGACGAATTCCTGGACGTCAGCACCGACGGAAATACCTACCTCACCCAGTACTTTGAGCGGGCCATCTTCGAGTACCATCCCGAGTATGCCGGCACGCGCTACGAGGTTCTCCTGCGCCTGCTCGGCCTCATCGTTACCCAGGGACGCACGTTCGATCCCGCCCCGGAACCCCACTACGATACCCCCGGCCGGCTCTATTTTCCCCACTACGGCGGACACTCCCTGAGCGGCGTCTTCCTGGACTACTGGAAGCGCAACGGCGGCCTGCCCGTCTTCGGCTACCCCATTTCCGAACCGTTCTACGAGGTCAGCCCCACCGACGGGAAGACCTACCTGGTGCAGTACTTTGAGCGCAACCGCTTCGAACACCACCCCGAACTGGCCGGCACCCCTTACGAAGTGCTGCTGGGATTGCTCGGCTACGAGTATCTGCACCGGTTGCAGGGAACGAGCGCCCCTCTCTCCACGCCGACGCCCACACCATCCCCCACGACCTCTGGCAGCCTCCGCTACGGTTTTGATGTCCATTTGACCGCGAGCAACATTGACGGCGTCCTGGACCTGGTTCGGGGGGCCGGCTTCGGCTGGATTCGCCAGCAGGTCCACTGGGCCGACCTCGAGCCGGTCCAAGGGACTTATAACTGGGAATTCCTCGATGTGATCGTCCAGAAGGCCGGTCAGAAAGGGTTGCAGGTGATGTTCAGCGTCGTCTGGTCTCCGCCCTGGGCCACCCGGGGCGGCGGACACGGGATGCCGGCCAAGCCGGCCGATCTGGGCGACTTTCTTTATGCCATGGCTTCCCGTTACCGTGGCCGGGTACAGGCCTATGAAATCTGGAACGAACAGAACTATGCTATAGAAAACGACGGCTATGTGGCCGGGGCCGAACGCTACGTCGAACTCCTGAAGGTGGCCTATACCCGCATCAAGGAGGCCGATCCCCAGGCCATCGTCCTCTGCGGCCCGCTCACCCCCACCGGGGTGAACAACCCTTACCTGGCAATTGACGACATTACCTACCTGAAACAGATGCTGGCCTACCAGGACGGCGTCATCCGCAACTATTTCGATGTCCTGGGGGTGCATGTGGCCGGCACGCTCAACCCACCCGATACCCTCTGGCCGGATAACCCCGGCCCCGGCCCCGGCTGGGTGGATCACCCCACCCATTACTTCCGCCACGTCGAAAACATCCGGGCCGTTATGGTGGCCTATGGGATGGGCGACAAGCCGATCTGGATCACCGAGTTCGGCTGGGCTTCTACAGAAAACGTCACCTCGGTGGCCGCCCGAGGCTACGAGTACGGTTACTACAACTCCGAGCAGGAACAGGCCGCTTACCTGGTCCGGGCCTTTGAGAAAGCACGCACCGAGTATCAGCCCTGGTTGGGGGCGATGTTCGTCTGGAACCTGAACTTTGCCACCTGCTTCCCCGCCACCGACGAAAAGTCCCCCTTCGGGGTCATTCGGCCGAACGGAACGCTGCGGCCGGCCTACACCGCCCTGGCCCAAATGCCCAAGTAGGGGTCGGATATATCCAACCCCAACGAGCGATGTACCCAAAAGGAGAATGCCAAATGTCGAGTTTACGTCGGAATGCAACCCGGATCGCCCTGGCCCTGGCCCTTATCCTGGCCGGCTGCGGACCGGCCGCTCAGGAAACGTTTCCCACTCCCATACCCACGGCCCAGCCGAAGGCTACGGCCGAACCGACGGCCACGCCCGAACCGACCCCCACCCCACGCCCCACTCCCACCCCCTCGCCCACGCCCGATCCGCTCTTCCCGATGCGCACCACCCATTTTTCCTTCGGCATCAATGCCCACCTCTTTTACCCCGAGGTCGTCTGGCGCACCCAGGACGACATCATGGACTATCTCAAGGACCTGGGGGTGGAGTGGGAGCGCCAGCAGGTCTCCTGGTCTGACCTGGAGCCGGCCAAAGGCGAGTACATCTGGGACGAAATGGACAAGGTGGTGGACGCGGTGGGCCGTAAATACCGGAAACTCCTGGTGAGCATCGTTCGCTCCCCCTCCTGGGCCACCGCCGACGGCGGCTACGGGATGCCGGCCAACCCCGATGACCTGGGGGATTTTCTCCACGCCATGGCCACCCGCTACGCCGGCCGCATCCAGGCCTATGAGATCTGGAACGAGCAGAACTATGCCGTGGAAAACGACGGCTACGTCCAGGGGCCGGGTCGCTACGTGGAACTCCTGAAGGTGGCCTATGTCCGCATCAAGGAGGCCGACCCCTATACCATTGTCCTCCTGGGCCCCCTGACCCCCACCGGGGTAAACGACCCCACCATCGCCATTGACGACATCACCTACCTTCGCCGGATGTACGAATACAACGGCGGCGAGGTCAAGGGGTACTTCGACGTCCTGGCCGCCCACGTGGCCGGCGTGCACAACCCACCCGATACCCTCTGGCCCGATAACCCCAGCCCCGGCCCGGGCTGGGTGGACCATCCGACCTTCTACTTCCGCCATGTGGAAAATATCCGCCGGGTGATGGAGGAGTACGGCGACGGCGACAAGCAAATCTGGATCACCGAGTTCGGCTGGGCCTCGCTGGAAAACATCGGCGATACGCCCGCCCCGGGCTACGAATACGCCCTCAATAACACCGAAGCAGAACAGGCAGAATACCTGATTCAGGCCCTGGAAATGGGCCGCACAACCTACCAGCCCTGGCTGGGAGCCATGTTCATCTGGAACCTGAACTTTTCCACCATCACTCCCCCCACCGACGAAAAGGCCCCCTTCAGCCTGCTGCGGGCCGACTGGTCCCTCCGGCCGGCCTACAAAGCCGTGCGCACCTACATCCAGGAGCATACCCAGTGGCCATGACACGCAACACGAAATACGTAACACATCGCATAAGGAGAAAACCATGACCCACTCCAAGCATCTCTGGTTCGCCATGAGCCTTGTGCTCGCCTCTCTCCTGGCCGCCTGCGGGCCGACCACCACGATACCTTCCCTACCGCCGGCTTCGGTGGCCGTGGAGACTCCGGTGCCGACGAATACCCCCAGGCCCACCCCAACGCCGGGCCCCACCCTCACCCCCAGCCCAACTCCCGACCCCACCTTCCCCATGCATACGTCCTACTTTTCCTTCGGTATCGACGTGGACCTCTTTTACAAGGACTATGACGAGGTCCTCGGCTATGTGGACGACCTGGGCATCGAGTGGGTGCGCCAGCAGGTCTGGTGGGAGCATATCGAAGGCTCCAAGGGCTACTACGTCTGGGACGAACTGGACAACGTCGTGGAAGCCGTAGGGCAGCACCACCACAAACTCCTGGTGAGCATCGTCCGTGCCCCCGGCTGGGCCACAGAAGACGGCGGCTTCGGGATGCCAGCCGACCCCAACGACCTGGGCGACTTTCTCTACACCATGGCGACCCGCTACCGCGGCCGGATCCAGGCGTATGAAATCTGGAACGAGCAGAACTATGCCGTGGAAAACAACGGCTACGTCCAGAACCCCGGTCGCTATGTGGAACTCCTGAAAGTGGCCTATACCCGCATCAAGGAGGCCGATCCCCTGGCCATCGTCCTCTTCGGCCCGCTCACCCCTACCGGAGTGAACGACCCCACCATCGCCATTGACGACATCACCTACCTGGAAGCCGTATACCGATATGAAGACGGCGTGGTGCGGAACTATTTCGACGTCCTGGCCGTACACGTGGCCGGCACCCTCAACCCCCCGGAGACGCTCTGGCCGGATGACCCCGGCCCCGGCCCCGGCTGGGTGGACCACCCCACCCACTACTTCCGCCATGTGGAAAACACCCGCAAGGTGATGGAAAAGTACGGCGACGGCGACAAACAAATCTGGATCACCGAATTCGGCTGGGCCTCCATCGAAGGCATTACAGAAGCGGCGGCCCCCGGCTATGAGTATGCTGCCTACAACACGGCCCAGGACCAGGCCGATTACCTGGTACGGGCGCTGGAGATGGGCCGCACAACCTATCAGCCCTGGCTGGGAGCCATGTTCATCTGGAACCTGAACTTTGCCCGCACCAACCCGCCCGATGACCAGAAGTCGGCCTTCGGTCTGATCGACCCGGCCGGCAACCCCCGGCCGGCCTACGAAGGGGTCAAGGCTTACGTGGCCCAGTACAGCCACTGGCCGTAGGAGGGAATCGGGTGCTGGAAAGTACGCTCTCCGTAGTCCTGCCGGCCCATAACGAGGAGGCTAACATCGAGTTCGTGGTGCGCCGCTGCCTGGAGGTCCTGCCCCGCCTGGTGCGGGATTTCGAGATCGTTGTGGTGGACGACGGCAGCCGCGATGCCACACCCCAGATTGTGGACCGCCTGGCGGCCGAAGACTCCCGCGTCATTGCCCTCCACCACGAGGTCAACCGGGGCTACGGCGACGCCCTGATGACCGGCTTTGCCCATACCCGGGGCGACTATGTGATGTTCATGGACTCGGACCGCCAGTTCGATATCGCCGACCTGGAGCGCCTCCTGCCTTACGTAGGCCGGTACGATATCGTGGCCGGCTATCGTATCCGCCGGCGCGACCCGCCGCTTCGCCTGCTCTACGCCCGAATCTTTAACCTGGCGGTGCGCCTTTTCTTCGGCCTGCACCTGCGCGACGTGGATTGCGCCTTCAAGGTCTTCCGGGGAGACCTCCTGCGGGGCATCCACCTGGAGTTCGGCGGGGCCCTCATCAACACCGAGATTCTGGCCAAGGCCCGCCGCCGGGGGCCACCCTGACCGAGGTAGGCGTACACCACTACCCCCGCCTGGTAGGAAAACAGTCCGGCGGAACCTTTCGGGTCGTCTTTCGGGCCATGCGCAACTTCCTGCGCCTGTGGTGGAAGGTGCGGAAGATTCCGCGAGCAAAACCGGCCAAAAGGTGAGCCAAACCACTTGAAAAAATCTAAAAGATTTGGTATAATAGAAGTGCAGTAACCTAGAACCTGAAACGACAGGGAGGTGAACCATGAAATGGCTGACGATTGCGCAGGCGGCTGAGCAGTTTGCCGTTGAAGCGGCCGTGCTGGAAAAACTGGCCAAGGACGGAATTATCGGCTCCAAGATCTCCCCCCAGGGGGAACTCCTGGTCCTGGAGGATGAAGCCCAGGAAGTGGGGCGACGTCTGGACCGCCGCCAGTGGGAACACCTGCGCGGCCGGCCGATCACCGCTTCCGACGCCGAGCGCCACTACGGCCTTTCCAAAAACTATTTTGCCCGCTGGGCCCGCGAGGGCTACATCCGGAAACTCGGCGAGGACGGCTGGCGCGTCTGGCTGGATGAGGCCGATGTGGCCTACGCCGTCGCCCTGGTCGAAGTGAGCGGCGGCCTGCGCCAGGGTCGTGCCCTCTTCCCGACCAGCCCCCAATATGCCACCATCAAGCACCGGGAGTAGACAGGGCTTGGGGACTTCGCGGTAGGGGTACTTCTAGCGCCACCCGAGGGCATCCGAAGGCAGCATCGCTTCGTGGGGACCTCCGAAGTCCGGGCTGGGTTAGGAAAAAGCCCTCGGAGGGCCAAAATGCCCCGTGTCAAGTCAAATGATCATGTTACCGAAGCATGTTCGTTCCTTCAAATGATCATGCTACCGGAGAACACAGCCTCCTCCGAAATTGTATACACTTCCAGCGTCTGGAAGATGTCCTCGGCTTGTCCGGGCGTGGCGCCGGGCAGGTCGAGGATGTAGTCCACCAGGTCATAGATCTCCTGGCGCAGCCGGCGAGGGTTGGTCCGATCGCGCAACGCTTCCAACTGTGCCCGCCGCTCTGGGGAAATGGCCTCGGTGGCACAGAGGCGGTCGAACGGTGTCTGGGCGCGGTCGTGGCGGCGACGAAGCCGCGCCGGCCGGTCTTCTGTGGCTGGGAGGTAGTCTTTTTCGACCAGGTGCATCACCGGTTGGAAGAAGTTGTAGTATAGCCACATCTTCTCGTACAATTCGTTCATGGCCAGGGTTTGGGCCACCGTGTCGAGCCGGTCATAGCCCAGGTACTTGCGCACCAAGGTGCTGTTCTTCTGTTCGACGATGCGATTATCGTTCTTGTGATAAGGCCGACTTCGAGAGAGTTGGACCCCCTGGACGACTTCGCCAAAGAAGCGTAGCAGGTGAGCATTGAAGAACTCGCTGCCGTTGTCGGGATGGATTTCGATCACGGCGAAGGGCAGGCGACGCAAGATGCGACGGAAAGCATCTTCCATGACTCGATAACTGCGCCCGAGAAGTGCGGCTCGCTCACTCCAACCGGTAGCGATGTCGACCAGTTGGAGGGTGTGGATGTATTCACCGGAAGCACTGACCCCGCAATGATGAACCAAGTCTGCTTCCAGATAGCCCGGGGTCGGGATATCCCAGGACAATCGCTTCATCGGAATGTCCCCGGTCAGCGGGTGGCTGGGCCTACGGGAACGCGGCAGGTGAGGTTGGTCCTGGCGGAGCCGAGCCAGACGGCGCTCCACAGTGGAAGGGCTGATTTGTTCCAGGAGTTCCTGGAGCTCCGGGGTTACGCAGAGTTCGCCGTGGGCTTCCAGGTGCTGGGCCATCTGAAGCAGGT
>DAOUAK010000114.1:0-2286 GCA_034433695.1 Chloroflexia bacterium | reverse complement strand
GTGCAGGTTGGGGAGATGCCCACGGCGCTCGGTTTCACCGGGCAGCGGCTGGACGCCGGGGTAGGCCTCCTCTACTACCGGGCCCGCTACTACGACCCGGCGTTGGGGAGATTTACCCAGCCGGATACGATTGTGCCGGAACTTGAGAAGCCGCAGGCACTAAACCGGTATACCTACGTTACCAATAACCCGCTCCGACTTGTTGATCTATATGGACACCAGGGAGGGACTCCTCAACCTTTGGAACCATCTCAATGGCCGCCTCCGCCCACACCTACGCCGACGTCTTCTACACTGCCACCGCCAGGAGAACCAGACCCACTTGTTATCCCTCCTATTGATCCTACTCAGCCACCGCCGTCTTGGCTACCGAAAGAATATCAATGGAGATGGTGGGTTTTGTATCGCTTGTGGAATGCCGGGCCAAATGGGAAATTGGCGGCATCCATTATCCTTGCCAACAACATCCCCATTACTTTTGGCCCTCCCCATTACTGGTTTCAGGCAGGATCAGGGGCACAATGGGATCCTCTTCTGGGTGTTATCAATTTATCCGGCTATTCCCCGGATACTTCCCCAACCGACCCGTATATGCTTTCCTTGATCGCTCACGAGGCTTTTCATTCACAGCAAGATGTGCTTCTTATGATAACGACCGAAGGAGAACTTCCGGCCTGGCAATTCCAGGAACGGGTCTACCGGGAATTGACCGGTGGAAAACTCTGGGGAGGGAAAGGTGATAGATTGCTCGAACTCGATCCCGGCAAGCGGGAGAATCTTGCCGAGGCACGCAGTATAATGCAGGAAATATCGCCAGGCTATCCTGCCAGTCCCTTTCTTTGTAAAGGCGATATCTCAGGATGGGTCTTCGGACAACCTATTATTGGACAACCCCGGGTGGGAAAAGTTTGGCCTCGCCGATGATTTCCTGAAAGTAAACGGAGGGCTGGCCATGCAGTCTGGTATATGTAAATCAGTTCTCTTGATAGTTGTCGGGTTGCTTTGCGCGAGTTGTGGAGGAGTGGTGAGGTTAATTTGGGCAACCCCTACTCCGGTAGTGTGGGAACATCCGGGGGTATCTCGGCTCAATCCGGAATCTGGGCTCGACCTGATTGATCCAGTTTGGTCACCCGACGGGAGCAAGTTAGCCCTCACTCCCATGAGTTACGCTGGTGAGTATTGCACCCGGGGTCGTCTCCTTTTCTTTGCCCCGGCTTCTGGAGAAATGAGGGTCCTTATAGAGGGGAAGAAACAGCCTTGCAGTAAGTTCGAGGTCGAAGCCTGGTCTCCCGATGGAAAAGAGATTGCCTTCTGGACCGACGATACGGATCCTCCCGGTGTAGGGGTGGTCAACGCAGACGGAAGTGGTCAGCCCCGCCTTGTTCACCAGGGATACACGGATACCGCCTGGTCACCAGGATGGACAAGGATGGCCTTTTGGGAAAGGAACCTCCACAACGAAGGAGGGGTATGGATATGGGTCAATACGGTTTGGATGGTAACCTTCGAAACCGGTGAAAAAAGGGCCGTCTTTCGTTACGAAACTCCCTATGAAACCGGCTTCGGAGACTTTTCGTGGTCGCCGGATGGCAGCCGGCTAGCCCTCGGGATTGAAGCCGAAACGGAGGCAATGATCTGGGTTTTGACCCCAGATAGCGGCGAAAAGCAACTGGTCTTTAAAAGTACGCAGGCTTCTATCATCGGTGCGCCGTCCTGGTCACCAGATGGTAGCCGGCTGGCTTTCTGGTTATCGGGAAGGGCAAGGCGAACAGGAGATATCCTTATATTAGACCTTGCGACCGGCCAAGTTTATCAGTTGGCTCATGGGAGTTTTTCTGATGCTCCCTCGTGGTCACCCGATGGGAAGATGATCGTCTACACTAAAGAGGTGTCTGCGAATGGAGGCGCACTGGTGATTTCGCAATGGGACGGCAGCTGCAGCGTACAACCGTTGAAGGATCTCCTCCCGATTTCTTCTGTAGCGTGGTCTCCTAATGGCAGGCAGATAGCCTTCACTGCGTGGGGAAATCTTTACGTTATAGATCTACTTGCCGTCCTGGGAGAAGACTTTCTCGCTACCGGCCCAATGTGTCCATAAGAATCTTGGGACGGGGACGACGATGACCCGGACGGTCTATGTGGGCGGGCTGGGCCATACCTACGGCTTCCGCAGCCGGGCGCACGACCGGGCGGGGAATGCCGAGGGGTGGCCGGCCGGGCCCGATGCGGAGACGCGGGTGGTGGCGCGGGTGCGCAAGACGTATTTCCTGGGGGCGCTTCCGGTGG
>DAOUAK010000113.1:0-32697 GCA_034433695.1 Chloroflexia bacterium | reverse complement strand
GGAGTCGGAGGCCAGGCCCGGATGCGAACCCGCCCTGCCGACACTCCGGGCTTCGGTGGGCGCTTTCAGCCGCCTGTGGTTGGGCGTCCGGCCGGCCGGCAGCCTGGCCTGCACCGACGACCTCGCCGGCCCTCCGGAACTCCTGGCCCGGCTGGACCGACTCCTCCGCTTGCTCCCTCCGCTGCCGGATTGGGAATTCTGAACCCCCGGCTTTTCCGGCGTCGCCCGGGGAACTATGCCTCCGGGGGACGTGCCGCCCCATGAGTATACATCCCCGCCGGGTGTGTCCCCAATTTTTCGGGAATAGGGTAATGGGTGAGGGCAGGGTATTGCCCTGCCACACCGGAAACGGTTGAAGCACGGCCGACCTGTGGTAAAATAGATGGCAAGTAGCGGTCGGCGGTACAGGAGAATACCGTAAGGAGGCGACGATGGAAGACCTCCGCCGTGTCATGGAACGTCTCCACGAGGACGAGACCCTCACCGCAGATGTGGAGGATGTCGCGGCGCGGGTGCTCCTGCGCTGGGGCGCGGAACAACTTCGCTCCGGCCGGCCCGAGGAGGAGGTCCGCCGGGCCGTCCGCGCCCTGAACCGGGTCATCGCCCGGCACGCCTCTTTTACCCCCGCCGAGGCCCGCGCCCATCTGGAAGCGGCCGGCCTGGGGGTGGATGAAGGTGCGCTCGCCGCCCTGTGGGCCGGGGCGATGCCCGAAGGCGTGCTGGCGGAGCGACTGGTGCAGGCCCTCTCTTCCGGTCCCCCCCGCCCGATGGGGGAGAAGACGGGGGCCTTTTTTGAGATCGTCGCCGAAGATCCCCATAGCGCCGCCCGGGCCGGTATCCTCCACACCCCCCACGGCGATGTCCCCACTCCGGTCTTTATTCCGGTAGGCACTCAGGCCACCGTCAAGACCGTCTCTCCCGATGAATTGCGCGAAATGGGGGCGACCATCGTTCTGGCCAATACCTACCACCTTTACCTCCGCCCCGGCGCCGACGTGGTGGCCGAACTGGGTGGGTTGCACCGCTTTATGGCCTGGGACGGTCCCATCCTCACCGATAGCGGCGGCTTCCAGGTCTTTTCCCTGGCCGGAAGCCGCCAGGTGGCCGAGGAAGGCGTGACCTTTCGCTCCCACATCGACGGCAGCCTCCACATGCTCACGCCCGAGAAGGTGATCGAAATCCAGGAGAAACTGGGAGCCGACATCGTGATGCCGCTGGACGAATGCACGCCCTATCCCTGTCCCCGCGATTACGCCGAGGAGGCTCACCAGCGCACCCTTCGCTGGGCCGAACGCTCCCGGAAGGCCCATCGCCGGCCCGACCAGGCCCTCTTCGGCATCCTTCAGGGCAGCGTCTACCCCGATCTGCGCCGCGCCAGTGCCGAGGCGCTGGTGGCGATGGATTTCCCCGGTTATGCCATCGGCGGCCTCTCGGTGGGGGAGCCGAAGGAACAGATGCACGCCATGCTGGAAGTGTGCGTCTCCTTCCTGCCCCGAGAAAAGCCCCGCCATCTCCTCGGCGTCGGCTCGCCGGAAGATTTCTTTGAGGGGGTGGCACGGGGAGTGGACATGTTCGACTGTGTCCTGGCCACCCGCATCGCCCGCCACGGCGCCCTCCTGGTGCGCGAGGGCCGTCTGAACATCCATAACGCCTCCTATGCCCGCGACCCCCGGCCGGTCGAGGAGGGTTGCACCTGTTATACCTGCCGCCGCTTCTCCCGGGCCTACCTGCGCCACCTCTTCCAGAGCCAGGAGGTTCTGGGGCTGCGCCTGGCTACCCTCCACAACCTGCACTTTCTCTTCCGATTGCTGGAGGACATTCGCCGGAGCATCCTGAGCGGAAACTTTTTGGCCTTCAAGGAAGAGTTTCTATCCACATACCGGCCGATTCCGGAAGACGTCCGCCAGAATGAGACGGCCCGGAGACTTCGGGCCCGCTCACGCCCCTAGAGGTGGAGGATGAAGATGGCCTCTTCCCTCCGCAGGAGAAGGTGGTTCAAGCAGGTTCGCCCCATCAGCGAGCGCCTGATGCGGCTGGGACTTTTCCTGGCCCGTGTCCTCCCTCGTCCGGTGGGTTACCCCCTGGTGCAGGCGATCGCCTGGCTGTGGGGGCTTTTTTCCCCGCACGCCCGGAGCATCCTGGAGAGCAATTTGCTGCCGGTATTGGGAGAAAACCGCTGCCGCCGACGTTGGGTAGCCCTGCAGGTCTTTGTCCACGCCGCCCGGCAGTACTATGAGATGTTTTATTTACCCTCCGTTCCGCCGGCCAAGATCGCTACTATGGTGCATTTTGACGAACCTGGCTGGTCGCATTTCCTCGAGGCCTACCGCTCGGGGAAGGGGGTCGTCCTGGTGGCCCCGCACCTTTCGAGTTTCGATCTGGCCGGCCAGGCCATCACCGCCCGGGGCTACCCGATGCTGGTACTCGTCCTGCCGGAACAGGAGCGGGGGTTCCTCTTCCTCAACCGGCTGCGCGAGTTTCAGAAGACGCGCATCATGCCGGTGGGGCCCAAGGCCCTTCGGGCTGCCCTGCGCGTGTTGGGCGAGGGAGGAATCGTGGTGACCGGCGCCGACCGGCCGATCAAAGGGCAGGGGATCGAGGTCGAGTTCTTCGGCCGGCCGACCCTTCTCCCCGACGGGCCTGTCCGGCTGGCCCTGCATACCGGCGCCAATCTATTCCTGGCCTACTGCCGGCGGGAAAGGAGGGAGTACCGGGTGAATATGCTGCCCATCGAACTCGTGAAAGGCGGGGAGCGGGAGGCCTGTATCCGCGAAAATGTCCAGCGCCTTGCCCGGGCGATGGAGCCGTGCATCCGCGCTCACCCCGAGCAATGGCATCTCTTCCAGCAGTTGTGGGATTGAGAGGGCGGCCGGTCCTATTTCATCCGCTCTTCGACCGTCCGGAGGATGGCTTCCCGTCGCTCGGAGAGGTCGGCCAGGATCTTGTTCATCCGGCGGAGGGCCTCGGCCACGAACGGCTCATCCTCGATGGTGGGCAGATTGATTTTGACGTTCAGGAAGGCGCTCTGGACGGCGGCCTCGCCCAGGAGGGCGGCGATGCCGGCGTCGCTCACCGCCAGGCGCGATCCTTTCTCGGCCACTGGGCCGGAGAGTTCCACCACCTGTCGGGCGGCCTCGGCGATCTCCAGGGGCACCCGGGTGGCCTCCATCGTGGCTTCCTGGATGGCGGCGTAGCGGTCGGCCTGCTCTTCCTCCGTCTCCCGGGGGAGTTTATAGGCGGCGGACAGCCGGCCGTAGGCCTCTACGTCAGCCTGGAGAAGCCCCTGGAGGCGCAGCCTCAGACGTTCTGCCTCCTCCCGGTAGCGGCGGATTTCCTCCTCGACCTCGGCATATGGCTTCTTGCCGATGGTCAGGTCGCAGACCATCGTCACCAGGCCGGCCGCCAGCGCTCCGCTCAGGGCGGAGACGCTTCCTCCTCCCGGCACCGGCGCCTTGCTGGCCAGTTCGTTCAGGAATTCTTCGACCGTTTTCTGTAGAAACGTCTCGCTCATCGGTTCCCCCTTATCGTCGATCCAGTTCGGAACGCAGCGGATAGCGACCGCACGTTTCCTGTTCGTCGCAATAGCCCAATCGTTCGCACTTGGTCACCAGGAAAGAGCCCAGGAAAGGTTCGACGGCGCGCACCGCCTCGGCCACCCGCTCGAAGACTTCGCGGATTTCCCACTGGGCCCGCAGGCAGGTGCGCAAGCCGACGACGTGCACAAGTTCGCGCAGGTTCATCGTCAGGGTCAAACTGGTGGTTACCGCCTGGGGCAGGACGAAGCGGGCATCCTCCGGGGGGATGCCCGCCGCCACTGCGTCCTCATAGAGGCGCTCCAGGCCGACCATCGCCTCCCGATAGCGTCGGAGCCATTCCTCCCCGGCCCGTACCCAGGAGGCCGGCGTCACGTAGGGGAACGGGCCCCGGACATAGCGCTGGGATTGCTGGCTGTAGGAGGCCAGGCGGTGGCGGACGAGTTGATGGCTGGCGGTGCGGGAGATTCCCGCTACGGCAAAGGTGAAGGAGACGTGTTCCAGGATAGAGTGATGGCCGCTTTCTATGATCTGGCGGATCAGACGTTCCATCCGTTCCGGCGTGGCCCCGTCCTCCCACAGTTCCGCCGGCGAAAGCGGACTGTAGCAGGTCCGGGCGGCGGTGTAGAGCAGCCGCAGCGGGTCGGGCGTATAGGTCAGGAGACGGATTTCCATAGACCTCCTCCGCGGTCGGTCAGACGGGGCCGAAGCAAAAGTAGCCCAGCGTGGCCAGGCAGAGGTAGGCGCCGTAGGGCATATAGTCGCCGGCCGCGTGCTTCCGGAGGAGCAAAAGCACCCCTGCGCCGACGGCAGCGAGGACGATTCCCAGGGAGAGGGCCCACAGCGCCCCGTAGAAGCCGGTCATCGCCCCGATGCTCCCGGCGAGCCACACGTCCCCCAGGCCCAGCGCCTGGGTCCGGAAGAGCGCCTGCCCCAGGATAAAGAGCAGCCCGAAGAAGATTAGCCCGATCCCCAGGCCGGCCAGCCGGTCCGGCAGGGCGAGCCCCGCCCGTTCCGGGCTGTTTCCCCAGAGCGTGGAAAGCAGGGCCAGGGCGGCGGGGGGGAGGATCACGATGTAGTAAATATCCCGGTACAGCCAGTCCAGGAAGAGCGTAAGGATGAGGGCCAGGCTGAAGAGGGCGTAGAGGCCGGCCGTGACCCCGAGGCCGTGTCGCCAGGCCAGGAGGGCAAAGACACTCCCGGTCAATAGTTCGACCAAAGGGAAAACGTAGGGAATCGGCTTGCGGCAGTGCCGGCAGCGGCCTCGCTGCAGGAGGTAGCCCAGAAGGGGCAGGGCCTCCCAGGCCAGCACTTGTCCGCAGCGGGTGCAGCGCGGCCGGCCGAGGAGATTTCCCCGGCCCTCGGCCCGGCGGGGCAGGCGCCAGATCAAAAGGCCGAGGATAGCACCTAGCAATAACCCCAGCAATCCAGCCAGAACGATAACCATCTTTTCGGCCCCACCATTGGTCAAGAGAAGCGGGTTCCCGGGGAATCGATCACGGCTGGTAGCGTTCTACGTTGGCGGCGTGTTCTTCGGGTGTTCGGGCAAAGGCGTGCTCGCCGCTGCCGTCATTTTTGGCCACAAAGTAGTAATAGTCGGTCTGGGCCGGATAGACCGCTGCCCGGAGGGAAGCCAGGCCGGGATTGCAGATCGGACCGGGCGGGAGGCCGGTATGGCGGTAGGTATTGTAGGGGCTGTCAATTTCGGCCAGGCTTTCGATGCCCAGTTCGTCGAAGTAGAGCACCGGCCACCAGGTCCCCTGCCGGGCGTTATGGCCCACGGCGTACTGGACCGTCGGGTCGGCATCAAGCGGCCATCCGGCTTTCAGCCGGTTGAGGAAGACGCCGGCGATGATGGGGCGTTCGGCATCTACCACCGCCTCCCGTTCCACAATCGAGGCCAGCGTGACCACCTCGTGGATGGTCCTCCCCTGGGCCTGGACCTCCTGGCGCATCTCGGCGTCGAAGCGCCGGTCAAAGTTCTGGAGGATAAAGTCAACGACCTGGGTGGGGGTATAGGCCCGGGGGACGGTATAGGTATCGGGGAAGATATAGCCCTCCAGAGAGGCGCCCTCCGGACGGTCGGCCAGGAAGTCGTAATCGTAGGGTTGTTGCACGGCCTTCAGGAAGTCTTCGGCCGTCATCACACCCTGTTTCTCCAGCACCTCGGCCACCTCCTCCAGGCGCAGTCCCTCGCGGATGGTGAAGGTGATCTCCTCCACCGGAGGCGAGATAGTCAGTGCCTCCAGGATTTCATCCAGGGTCATGCCGTAGCGCAGGATATGGCGGCCGGCCTCCAGCCGCCCGTCCATCCCCCGTACCCAGGCCCAGGTGCGGAAGAGCCAGTCCGCCGGGATGGGCCAGACGGCCCGGATGAGGCCCTGATCGGCCAGGCGGCGGGCGATGCCGGCCGTGGTCTCCCCGGGTTCGACGACAAAGACCACCTCCCTCGACGGGGGCATACCGGCGGAGGAGGACAGGGCCGGCCCCGAGGTGCGCAGGAAGCGGATGGCATAGAAGAGGACCCCGACCACAATCAGGGAGGCGAGCAGGAGGAGAAAGAAGAGAAATCGCAGGAATTCGCGCATCTGGACCTCGCTTTTCGGTCGTGCGGGCATCTGGGGCCCGCTTGCCGGACAGGACGCGGTGCCTGTGCGGTCGTCCTGTCATGGCCGGATGGATACGTCCTACCAGGGATGGTGCCACCGCGCCCCTGGGGCGACTCGTGCCGGGGCATACGGCTATGCCCCTTACGGGCAAGGCATACCTTGCCCGTACGCCCATATTATAGGATACTCCGCCCCGTTTCGCAACCGGAAAGGCATCCGGGTCGGCTTTCGCCGTGGTGTCGCGTTATCCGAGGTGCATCCCTTCGGCCAGCCGGCCCAGGACCAGGCTCAGGCCGTTGCAGACATCGCGGTGGATATCGCCGCTCTGCCGGGCGGCCAGTTCCTCCACCAGACCCTCCAGGCGGAGGGTCTCTTCGGGGGGGAGGTGGGAGAGCATGGACCGGCCGGCCTGGGCCAGTTCCGGCGCATAGGGCAGGAGCGGCCGGAGGTAGAGGAGCGGCTTCAACTGGGCCGAAAGGTAGAGGAGGCGGGCCCGCGGCTCCCACCGGGCCATCTTCCAGAGCGCGACGTCGTCCTCGCCCGTTTCTAACTGATAGCGGGCCAGGGCTACCTGGTCCTGGATGAAACGGTGTTTCACCAGGAGGGAGACGGCCTGGTAGCCCTTGATGGCGATGGCGACAAAGTAGAGGATTTGCTGGAGGATTTCCAGTTCCACCCCCCGGGTCCGGCTTTCGACGATGAGCGAGCGGGGGACGGCGAAGCGGTAGAAATCGGGCCGGCCGTGCAGGACGCTGTGGGCCACCACCTGGTGCAGTGCCCCCTCCTGGACGAGCGGAGGTTGGGCCTCCAGGCGTTCCAGGCAGACGCTCAGCCGGGGCACTCCTTCCCAGGCCTCGTGCGTGGTCAAGAAACCCTCTTCGCCGGCCGTGATGACTCCGGCTTCTTCCCGACGGCGGGCCGCATACTCCCGCCAGCGGGCCAGGGTGTCGAAGAGGCAGAGGTTCACCCTCTCCGGCAGGGGAACGGTGAGGGCGCGGAAGCAGGCCTCGATTTCCTGCCGGACGGCCTGCACCGTCTCCTCAGGGACGGAGCCGTACAGTTCCAGAACGATTTGGGGAATTACACCACCGTCCATCGGCTTCCTTCGGGCGTCTTCTCCACCTCGATGCGCACCGGGAAGAGTTCCTTCAGTTCCTGGAGGTGGGTGATCACCAGAATCTTTTCAAACTCCTTCTCCACCGACTGGATGGCCTCTACCAGACGCAGCCGGCCCTCGGTATCTTGGGTGCCGAAGCCTTCGTCAATGACCAGGGTCTGGAGGCTGGCGCCGGCCCGGCGGGAAAGGAGCCGGCTCAGGGCGATGCGCAGGGCCAGGTTGATGCGCAACTTTTCTCCACCGGAAAAGTTCTCGTAGGGCCGGGTGCCCCGGGAATCGGAGACGTGGATATCCAGCGTCTCAACGACCGTGCCCTGCTTCGTTTCCCGCTGCATGGCCAGTTGGATGGTCATCTCCCCATCGGTCATGCGGGCCAGCAGTTCGTTGGCCTCGCGTTCGATCTCGGGGACGGCCGTTTCGATGAGCATTGCCTGGACGCCCCGCTTTCCCAGGGCCAGGGTCAGTTCCTCATAGATGCCCCGGCGCTCCACGGCTTCCTCATAGGCCCGTTTCCTCTCCCGGCAGCGTTCCTCGATCTCCTGGAGGCGCTCCAGGGCACCGCGGGCGCTTCCCTGGGCTTGCCGCGCCTGCCCCAGTGCCTCCTGGGCCTCGCGCAGGGCGGCCTCGGCCTCTTCCCGGCGGGCCCGAAGGACCTCCAGTTCGGCGAGGCGGCCTTCCAGGGCGGAGAGGTGTTCCCTCTCCAGGGCCAGTTCCTCCTGGTAGCGGTCTCGGGCGGAGCGCATCTCCTCCAGGAGGCGCTCGCCTTCGGCCAGACGCTCGCGGGCCCCCTGGAGGCGGCGGTACTCCTCCTCGACGGCCTTCATCCGGGCCAGTTCCTGCTGGACGGCCTGGTGCTCCTCGCGACGATAGTCCAGGGCGGCAATTTCCCGCTGAATGGCGAGCAAGGCAGACCGCTCCTCCGATGCGTAGGCGGCTTCCTCCAGAGCACGTTCGATGGCAAGCAGGCGGCTTTCTTTCGCCTGTCGTTCCTCGGCCAGTTGGGCCAGTTCCATCCGGCTTCTCTCCAGGGCTGCCTGCTGTCCCTCGAGGGAGCGCACCTGCTTGAGTTCCTGTTCCAGTTTTTCCTGCTGGCGGCGAAGTTCGGAAAGGTCCTCCTCCCGGCGGCGAATCTCGGATTCGAATTTCCGGTAGAGGTCTCGTTTTTGCTCCCCTTCGGCCTGGTAAGAGGAGCGGATATGGGCATACGACTCCGGGCTGAGGGGGCTCTGGCAAAGGGGGCATCGGGTGAGGATGGTTTGTTCCTCCGCTTCTCCCAGCATATCCAGTTTCTGCCGCAGTGCCTCCATTTCCTCCCGCAGGCGCTGGCAATCGGCCTTGAGGGCGCGGATGGCGGCGACCTGCTCCTGCGCTTCCTCGAGCAAGGCGTTGCGCTGAGCCTCCTTTTCCCGGAGGTCGGCCAATTTCCGAGCGATTTCCTCCAGGCGCCGGTCATAGTCTGGCCCCGCTTCCAGCCGTTCGGCCAGTTCCCGAAGCGACCCGCGCAGCACCTCTCGTTCCGTCACCAGGGTGTTCCTGGCCCGCTCGATGGCCTGTTCCAGGGCATGTTGCCGTTCGGTGAGGGATAGAAGCCGGCCGGCCGCCTGGGAAAGGGCTTCGCTCCTCTCCCGCAATTCCCGGAGGCGACGTTCCCCGGCCTCGATCTCCGCTGCCCGCGCTATGAGGGCCCGGTCCTCCTGAAGGCGGCTCTCCGTCTGGGCCATCCGCTCGGTCAGCCGGGAGAGTTCCTCCTCCAGCCGGAGGATGCGCCGGCGCACTTCCTCCGCCTGTCGGGCCTCTGCCTCCAGGGAGGTCAGTCGGGCCTGAAGGCCGGCCAGTTCCTCCTGCCGGAGGGCAAGCACCCGTTCCTGTCGGACCACCTCCTCCTCGGCCTGGGCCAGGGCCTCTTCCAGTTCCTTTCGACGGGCCAGGGCTTCCTCCAGTTCGGCGAGGCTCAGGGAGAGGGCCTGGATGTTTCGTTCCGAATCGCGCAACTTCTCGCGGGCCCGTTGCTCCAGAGCGTCGTAGGTATCCAGGCCCAGGATGTCGGCCAGGATGCGCTTGCGCTCGGCCGGCGGCTTGAGGGTGAACTCGTCGGCCCGACCCTGCAGGAGAAAGGAGGAGTTGATAAAGGTGGTGTAATCCATGCGCAGGAGTTCGATGATGCGCTGCTCCGTCTTGCGGATGCTTTCGCCGGACATCGAGCGCCAGCCCAGCGGGCCGTAGACCTGGAGTTCCAACTGGGTTTTCCCTGCCCCCCGAGGACCACCACTTTCCCGCCGGCGGTAGACGCGGTAGTGGGTGCCTTCCAGGAGGAACTCGAACTCTACCTCCATCTCCCGGGCCCCTTGGGCAATGAGGGCATCGTCGGAGCGGGCACGGGCCTGTCCCCAGAGGGCCCAGGTGATGGCGTCCAAGATGGCCGATTTGCCGGCCCCGTTCGGGCCGGAAAGACAAGCCAGACGAAAGTCGAACTCCAGGGGAGGAAGGCCCTCCCGGTAACACATAAAGTTGCGCAGATGGAGCGATACCGGAATCACACGGTGACCTCCTGGGCGGTGTGCACGACGGTACGCCCTCCAACCCCATTGTACCACGCAGGCGGTAGGGATGCAATTTTCACGTCACCGCATTTGACAAAACGGCTCTTTTCTGCTATGATTGCATTCTGTAAAAATTCGTTTGAGGAGCGTGCGGTGTTTGCTATCGTTCGAACCGGCGGAAAGCAGTACCGGGTCACACCGGGCCAGACCATCGTCGTGGAACGGCTTCCTCAGGAGGTCGGCCAGCCGATTGAGTTGAACGAAGTGCTCCTGGTTTCGACCGAGGACGGGGTACGTCTCGGTTCGCCGACGGTTGAGGGAGCCCGGGTACGGGCGCGAGTCCTGGCCCACGGCCGTGGCCCCAAGATCGATGTCTTCAAGTACAAACCGAAGAAACGCTATCGGCGTCTCAGGGGGCATCGGCAGGAGCAGACCCATCTCCTGATCGAGGCCATCGAGGCCTGATGGTGGGAGGGTACTATGGCGCACAAAAAAGGTGTAGGCAGCACGCGGAATGGGCGGGATAGCCGGGGAAAGCGGCTCGGTGTAAAGCGCTATGCCGGCCAATGGGTGCGGGCCGGCACGATCCTCGTCCGGCAGCGCGGCACCCGCATCAAGCCGGGGGAGAATGTCGGCCTGGGGCGCGATTACACCCTCTTTGCCCTGGTGGACGGCTACGTCCACTTTGGGCCGTCCAGCCGAGGACGGCGGAAGGTCTTCGTCCGGCCGCAGTTGGGATAGGATCGTCCCGCGAACTTTTTCAGGAGGAAGGCATTGAAAAAAGGCATTCATCCTCAGTACGTCGAGGCCACGGTCATCTGTGCCTGCGGCAACACCTGGAAGACCCGTTCCACCCGACCGGTGCTCAAGACGGACATCTGCTCCAAGTGCCATCCCTTCTTCACCGGGGAGCAGCGCATCGTGGACACGGCCGGCCAGGTCGAACGTTTCATGCAGCGGGTTGAGGTCAGCCAGCGCCTTCAGGAAGAGACGGAGGCTCGCCGGAAAGCCAAGGAGGAACGGCGGCGGGCGCGGCTTCTCATCGAACTGCCGGAAGAGGAAGAGGCCGAATCGGGCGAGCCTACGGAGGAGGCCGGGTAACTGCCTCCTGTCGTCTTCGACCATCTCCAGAGGAGGCAGGGAACAGTCCTGGGCCTCCTCTTTCTTTAGCAAAACGCTACAGGATTACTTCAGGAGAGGAGGAAACCGTGGGTCGGCCGGTGCATCAGGGACAGATCGAGGTCATCTGCGGAAGCATGTTCAGCGGCAAGACGGAAGAACTCATCCGTCGGGTGCGACGGGCCCAGATCGCCCGGCAGCGCGTGCAGGTCTTCAAGCCCAGCCTGGATGCCCGCTATGCTACGGAACATGTGGCCTCCCATAACGGCCTGCGCTTCCTGGCCGTGCCGGTGGATAGCGCGGAGGAAATCGCCCAACGCCTCGATCCGGAGGCCGATGTGGTCGCCATTGACGAAGCCCAGTTCTTCGACGAGGGTCTGGTGGACCTGTGCGAGGAACTGGCCGACCGGGGCATCCGGGTCATCGTGGCCGGGCTGGATATGGACTTTCGGGGAGAACCGTTCGGCCCGATGCCGGCCCTCCTGGCCCGGGCCGAAGAGGTGACGAAACTGCGGGCCATCTGTGTGCGCTGTGGCGCGCCGGCCAGCCGCACCCAGCGCCTGATCGAGGGCCGGCCGGCCTCTTACGATGACCCGGTCATCCTGGTGGGAGCCGCGGAGACGTATGAGGCCCGCTGTCGCCACTGCCACGAGGTGCCCCGGCCCGGGAAGCCATGAACCCAGGAGGGGAAAGGCCATGCCGCCGACACACGTGCACGACCGCATCACGCTCCTGAGCGCCGGCCTCCTTACGCCGGTCGTCCTGGCCTTGCCGGCGGAAAACCGCCTCCTCTCCTGGGGTCTCTTTACCGTCGCCCACCTCCTTTCCGGCCTGCTCTTTTCCTGCGACCTGGACGTTCGGGCCATCGAGTACCGGCGCTGGGGACCCTTGCGGTGGCTCTGGCTGCCCTATACCCACCTGGTCTACCACCGCAGTTGGCTTTCCCACGGGCTGGTGGTGGGTCCGCTCCTGCGGCTCCTCTACTTCGGGCTGGCGGTGGAGGTGCTGGCCCTGCTCTTTGCTGGAGCCGTCGCCCACCTCTTCGGGGCCGGCCCGGAGTGGCTATCTTCCTGGCACGCCTTCTGGGGAAGTTTGGTGCGCGATCATCCCCGCCAGGTCCTGGATTTCCTGGCCGGCTTCACAACCGGCGGGGCCGTCCACACCATCCCCGACTGGCTGACCACCGGAGTGAAACGTCTGTTTTAAACACGTAACACGTAACACGCAACACGCAACACGAAGGAGGTTTCCCATGGCCCAAAAAGTCACCCCGCGAAGCGAAGATTATGCCCGCTGGTACACCGATGTGGTGCAGATGGCCGAACTGGCCGACTACGCCCCGGTGCGCGGCTGCATGGTCATCCGTCCCTACGGCTATGCCCTCTGGGAAAACATCCAGCAGGGCCTGGACCGGCGCTTCAAGGCCACCGGCCACCAGAACGCCTATTTCCCCCTCTTTATCCCGATGAGTTTCATCCAGAAGGAAAGCGAGCATGTGGAGGGCTTTGCTCCCCAACTTGCCGTGGTGACCCACGGCGGAGGGGAAAAACTGGAGGAGCCGCTGGCCGTCCGCCCGACCTCGGAGACGATCATCAACGCTATGTTCGCCAAATGGATCCGCTCCTATCGGGACCTGCCGCTCCTCATCAACCAGTGGTGCAACGTCGTGCGATGGGAACTGCGCACCCGCCTCTTCCTCCGCACCACCGAGTTCCTCTGGCAGGAGGGCCACACCGCCCACGCCACCGAACAGGAAGCCCGCGAGGAGACGCTGCGGATGCTGGAGGTGTACCGCGATTTCGCCGAAAACGATGCCGCCATCCCGGTCATCTGCGGGCGCAAAAGCGAATCGGAAAAGTTCGCCGGAGCCGTGGAAAGTTACTCCATCGAGGCCATGATGGGCAACGGCTGGGCGCTCCAGGCCGGCACCTCCCACTTCCTGGGGCAGAACTTTGCCCGGGCCTTTGGCACCCAGTTTTTGAACGAGCGCAACGAACTGGAATACGTCTGGCAGACTTCCTGGGGCGTGAGCACGCGCATGATCGGGGCCATCGTGATGGTGCACGGCGACGACCAGGGGCTGGTGCTCCCGCCCCGCCTGGCACCCTACCAGGCCGTCATCGTGCCCATCTGGAAGAACAAGGAGGAGCGTCGCATAACGCTGGAAAGTTCCCGGCGCGTCCAGGCCATGCTCCAGAACGTGCGCCTGCGGCTGGACGACCGCGAGGGCCTGACCCCCGGCTTCAAGTTCAACGATTGGGAAATGCGGGGAGTGCCGGTGCGTATCGAGATCGGCCCGCGGGATGTGGCATCCGAACGGGTGACGCTGGCCCGCCGCGACCGGGCCGGGGAAAAGGAGACCGTCCCGCTGGCCGGCCTGGCCGAGCGCCTGCCTGCCCTCCTGGAGGACATCCAGCGTTCGCTCCTGGAGCGGGCGCGGCGTTTCCGGGAGGAGCATACGGCCTACCCTCAGGACTATGCCGAACTCGTCCAGGCGGTCGAACGGGGCTTTGCCTGGGCCTGGTGGTGCGGCTCGGGCGAGTGCGAAGCCAAAGTGAAGGAAGAGACCAGGGCCACGACGCGCTGTATCCCCCTGCAACAGCCCGGCGGGACGGGACGCTGCGTTGTATGCGGCGCCGAGGCCTCCCGGCAGGCCGTCTTCGCCCGGGCCTACTGAACCTCCTTCCCGGCAGCCCAGGGGCAATCCGGGAGGGGCGCAGTTCTCGAGGTGACCGATCGGTTGATGGAGGAGGAACGAGATGGCTACGAGCGAGGATTCGGCCTATATGGCCCTACGCTGCCCCCAGTGTGGTGCTCCTCTGCCGGGAAGCGGTGAAGAGGTGCTCTGTGTCCATTGCGGCGCCTATCTGATTCGGCGACCGACCTCGGCCGACGGGGAGATCTCCTTCGTTCAGGGAATGCGTCTGCGGCCTATAGTCTGCATGGACACCCAGGGTATCGGTGGTGAGGCCTTCCGGTTGCTTATCCCTGCCGGCTGGGAATTCTCCGGCGGCGTCCACTGGCTGCTCAACAATCCGGCCATGCCGGCCGTCATCGCCTTCCAGGCCGGCCATCCGACCGGCGCGGAGGGCTTTGAAGTCCTGCCTAATTTGTCCTTTACCTGGAGCAATAACCCGATGGCCCAGATCACTATGCCGGTGGGCAGCCTCTACTTCGGCAACGAGGTCCGTCCGCCGATGGGGATCCAGCAGGCGTTGCGGGAAATCGTCCTCCCGCGCTTCCGCGGGCAGGTGCAGGGACTGCGGATCGTCCGGGAGGAAGCGCTTCCCGATCTGGCCGCCCAATTGGGTGTAGGAGGGCAACAGTCCCCAGGGAGTATGACCTGGGCCGAGGGGGCCAAGGTGCGCATCGCCTATCAAAGGGGGACAGTCCCGGTGGAGGAGGAAATCTTTGCCGTGCTCGCGGTTACCCGCTTTCTTACCCCGACGATGTTCGGGGCCGCGGAGAATTTCTTCTGGTTGCTGGAGTATTTATGCTGCTTCCGCGCTTCGGCCGGCCATCTGGATAGCCTCGCCCCCCTCTTCCAGACGATAGCCCGTTCCTTTCGCCTCAACCCCCAATGGTACGGGCGCTACAGGCAGGTCAGCCAGTTTCTGGTACAGAACCAGATCCAACAGATTCAAAACGTCGGCCAACTCAGCCGTATCATCCACCAAACCCACGAGGAGATCAGTGACTCGCTGATGGCCTCGTACTGCGAACGCCAGGCGGTCATGGACCGGTTGTCCGCTCGTTGGAGCCAGACTATCCGCGGGGTGGACGAGTATTACGATCCCTTCCGGGGAAGTAGCGTAGAACTGCCGGGGGGCTACCGCCACGCCTGGGCCAATGCCCTGGGCGAATACATCCTGACCGACGACCCCACCTTCAACCCCAACATCGGCTCCAACCTGAACTGGGAGCCGCTGGGACGACACTGAGATGCGGTTGAGCAGACTGTTCGGGCAAACCCTTCGCGAGGCACCGGCCGATGCCCTGGTGCCCGGCCATCAACTTTTGCTCCGCGCCGGCTTGATCCGACAACTGACCTCCGGCATCTTCTCGTACCTGCCCCTGGCCCGGAGGTCTCTGGCCAAGATCGAAGCCATCATGCGCGAGGAGATGAACGCCATCGGCGGGCAGGAGATCGAGATGCCGGTCGTACAACCGGCCGAAATCTGGAAGGAAAGCGGACGCTGGTACGAGATCGGGCCGGAGATGGGCCGCTTTCGGGATCGGGCCGGCCGGGAAATGGTCCTGGCGATGACCCACGAGGAGGTCATCGCCGACCTGGTGCGCCGGGAAATCCGCTCCTACCGCCAGTTGCCGCTCCTCCTCTACCACATCCAGACCAGATGGCGCGACGACCCCCGTCCCCGGGCCGGCCTGATTCGGGTGCGCGAGTGCACCATGCTCGACAGTTACAGCCTGGACGCCGACCCGGCCGGCCTGGATGCCCAGTACCGCGCCCATTACCAGGCGTACTTCAACATCTTTCACCGCTGTGCCCTGCCGGTAGTCGCCGTCCGCTCCGACGTAGGAATGATGGGCGGAACGATGGCCCACGAGTTCATGTACCTGACACCCATCGGCGAGGATACCGTCCTCATCTGCGACGGCTGTGGCTATGCCGCTAACCGCCGGGTCGCCCGCTTTCGGAAGCCGCCCGTGCCCGAAGAAGCGCCGCGTCCGGTGGAGAGGGTGGCGACCCCCGGGGTTACCACCATCGAGGATCTGGCGGCATTTCTGGACATTCCCCGTTCCCGGACGGCGAAGGCGGTCTTTATCGTGGCCACGCTGGGCGAAAGGGAGCGCGAGACGGAGCGTTTTGTCTTTGCCGTGGTGCGAGGGGATATGGAGGTGAACGAGGCTAAATTGGCGAATGTGCTCCGGGCTAGGGCGCTTCGGCCGGCCCGGGAGGAGGAAATCCGGGCCATCGGCGCGGAGCCGGGTTACGGATCGCCGATCGGGGTGCAGGGGGCGCTCGTCGTCGTGGACGATGTCATCCCGGCGTCGCCCAACCTGGTGGCCGGAGCCAACGAACCGGGCTATCACCTGCGCAACGTCAACTACGGGCGCGACTTTCGGGCCGACCTCGTCGCCGACATCGCCGCTGCCGATGAGGGGTGCGCCTGCCCGGATTGCGGCCGGCCGATGCGCGCCCCGCGCGGGGTCGAGGTCGGCAACATCTTCAAACTGGGCACGCGCTATAGCGAAGCGATGGGGTGTACCTTCCTCGATGCCGGGGGACATCCCCGGCCGGTCGTCATGGGTTCCTACGGCATCGGTCTGGGGCGTTTGCTGGCCTGCATCGCGGAAGAACATCACGACGAATACGGCCTGATCTGGCCCTGCACCGTAGCCCCCTACGAGGTGCACCTGCTTACCCTGGGGGGAGCGGGGGCGGAGACGGCCGCCCTGGCCGAGCGCCTCTATGGGGAACTGGGTGAGGCCGGCCTCGAGGTGCTCTACGACGACCGGGAGGAAAGCCCCGGCGTCAAATTCATGGATGCCGACCTCATTGGCCTGCCGCTGCGCCTGACCGTGAGCGGGCGTTCCCTGGACCGGGGTGGGATAGAATTCAAGCGCCGCGACCGGAAGGAACGCTGGATCGTGCCCCTGGAGCAGGTCGTTCCCCAGGCGAAGGCCATCCTTTCCGACCTGGAAGCGGAAATCGCCCGTGGCGTGGTGGATATGCCGCTTAGGGGGTGAGGCGATGGCCCGGGAGAAGGTGCTCTGGATCCGCGAACCGTACCTGGAACAGATTCTGGCCGGCCGCAAGACCGTCGAGGTCCGGGTCGCCTATCCCAACATCGCCCGGCTGGAGGTGGGCGACATCCTGCGTCTGAACGACCGCTACCGGGTGCGCATCCGGCGCATCGGGCGTTATGCCGACTTTGAGGAGATGTTGCGTTACGAAGAACCCGCGTCCATCGCCCCGGACCTGCCCCGGGAGGCGCTTCTCCCGGCCCTACGCGAACTCTACCCGCCGGAGAAGGAGTCGCTGGGCGTGGTGGCGCTGGAGGTGGAGATCGGGCCCTAGACGGGCGGAAACCCGCCCTACCATAGCGCCACCGGGCACGGGTAGCCCAGGACGCTCCGGCAATAGGCGGGAGGGAGATGGGGGATGGGGACTCCCCGGTGTAAAAGTTCCTGGGCCAAGTGGCAGAGTGGAAGTCCCACGACGTTCATATAACAGCCTTCGAGCCGCTCTACCGGGGAGAACGGCTCATCCTGGATCCCGTAGGCGCCGGCCTTGTCCTCCGCCTGTCCCGAAGCCAGATACGCCTCCAGTTCCTCTTCCCCGTAGGACCGCATCCAGACCTGGGTGGTGACCACCTGCACCTCGATTTCCTCGCCCCGGCGCAGGGCGATGGCCGTATGGACGCGGTGGGGCCGGCCGCGCAGCCGCAGGAGCATCTGTCGGGCCTCCTCCCGGTCGGCCGGCTTGCCCAGATTTTCTCCCTCCAACTCCACCGTAGTGTCGGCCGCGATCAGGAGTTCGTCGGCGGCCAGAGGGACGGCCAGGGCCTTTTCCCGGGCCAGCCGGACCACCATCGCCGCCGGCGTCTCGCCGGGATGGACACTTTCATCCACGGCGGCCACGCGAACGGAAAAGGGCTGCCCCAGCACGCCCAGGAGTTCCTGCCGACGTGGGGAGTTGGAGGCCAGAACCAGGTTAAGGGTTGCCATGGTAACCCTTTGTCCTTTAAGGTATCCGCGCTGTGGTCTATTATACCACACCCGGGGGAATTCTCTCAGTCCCCTGCGCCGGGGCGGGCGGGGCCACTTAATCGGGAAGTGGCGTTTTTGACAAATCTGTTTATCGGGGGTATGATATATCTTTAGTACCGTGCAAGCTTTGAGAATTCCTTAGAGCACTTTGTGCCCTTTGGGCTCGAGTACCTTTTGCCGTGAAGTCATCTATGGAGGTTGAGGCAATGAAAAAGTGGGTATACACCTTCCGCTCCGCCGACCGAGATCTGGCCGCCCTTCTGGGCCACAGTCCGAGTTTGGACGAGATGAAAACCTTCCTAGGAGGCAAAGGGGCCGGCCTGGCCGACATGACCCGCATTGGCCTGCCCGTCCCTCCCGGCTTTATCATCACCACCGAGGCCTGCATGGCCTATATCCGCTCTGGAGACAGGTTCCCCGAAGGGATGTGGGAACAGACCCTGGAAGCGCTTCGGGAGATGGAAGAAGAGGCCGGCCAGAAGTTCGGCGACCCCGAGAACCCCCTCCTGGTCTCGGTGCGCTCCGGGGCGAAATTTTCCATGCCCGGCATGATGGAAACGATCCTCAACGTCGGCCTCAACGATGCCACCCTCCCCGGTCTGGTGCGACGGGGCGGCGACGAACGCTTCGCCTGGGATTCCTACCGCCGCCTCATCTCCATGTTCGGGCGCACCGCCATGGGCATCCCCGACGAGGCCTTTGAGCACGTCCTGGAGGAACTCAAGCGCGAGAGGGGCGCCCGCGAGGATACCGACCTTTCGACCGAGGACCTCAAGGAACTGGTCGCCCGCTTCAAGGAGGTCTACCGGAAACACATCGGCCAGGACTTTCCCCAGGATCCCCTGGAGCAACTCCGTCTGGCGGTGGAAGCCGTCTTCCGCTCCTGGATGGGGAAAAAGGCCGTGGACTATCGCCGGGCCGAACGCATCCCCGATGACCTGGGCACCGCTGTCAATGTGGTCATGATGGTCTTTGGCAATATGGGCTGGGATAGCGGCACCGGTGTGGCCTTCACCCGTGACCCGGCCACCGGCGAGAAGCGCTTCTATGGCGATTACCTCCTCAACGCCCAGGGCGAGGACGTGGTGGCCGGCATCCGAAATACCAAGCCGGTATCCCAGATGGCCGAGGAGATGCCCGAAATCTATGCCCAACTGGTGGACATTGCCGGCCGGCTGGAGCGCCACTACCGCGATATGCAGGATACCGAGTTCACCATCGAACGGGGCAAACTCTGGATGCTCCAGACCCGCACCGGCAAGCGCACCGCCCGCGCCGCCGTCAAGATCGCCGTGGACATGGTCCAGGAGGGCCTGATCACCAAGGAAGAAGCGGTGATGCGCATTACCCCGAAGGATGTGGACACCTTCCTCCACCCCCAGTTCGACGAAAAAGGGGTGAAAAAGGCCAAGGCCGAGGGGCGGCTTCTTGCGACCGGCGTCAACGCCTCCCCCGGGGCCGCCGTGGGAATGCTGGCCTTTGACGCCGATACCGCCGAGGCCTGGGGCCGGCAGGGGAAGCCGGTGATCATGATTCGCCCGGAAACCAAACCCGACGATGTCCACGGTATGATCGCCGCCCGGGGGATTCTGACCAGCCGCGGCGGTGCCACCGCCCACGCCGCCGTCGTCGCCCGGCAGTTCGGCAAGCCGGCCGTCGTCGGAGCCCGCGACCTCCAGATCGACCTGGAGGCACGCAGGGTCTACGTCAACGGCCGGGTGTTGCAGGAGGGCGATTATGTCTCCCTGGACGGCGCGGCCGGCGAGGTCTACGAGGGGCAGATTCCCACCACCATCCCCGACTACAGCAAGGAGGTGGAACTGCGCACCCTCCTGGACTGGGCCGACGAGATCGCCGCCGCCCCCGATGTCCGACAGTGGCCGGCCGACTACCAGGGCTACCCCACCTGCGGCCTCCAGGTCTGGACCAACGCCGACTACCCCCGCGATGCCCGCCGCGCCCGCGAGTACGGGGCCAAAGGCATCGGCCTCTGCCGCACCGAGCACATGTTCTTCGAGCAGGAGCGCCTGCCCTACGTCCAGGAGATGATCCTCAACGCCGAGGCGGCCCAGATGCTCTTTGACCGGCGCAGCCGTATCCAGGGGATCCTTTCCGCCGGCAAAGAGGACGGAAAACCGCTGGATGAAAAGCGCCGGGCCGAACTGGAAGCCGATCTGAAAGCCCTGGAGGAAGAAATTGCCACCTCGCCGGCCGTCAGGGCCTACCTGGGGGCCCTGGAAAAACTCTTGCCCAACCAGCGTTCCGACTTCTACGGCCTTTTTGAAGCCATGGACGGCTACCCGGTCATCATCCGCCTCATCGATCCGCCCCTGCACGAGTTCCTGCCCAGCCTGGAGGAACTGCTGGTAGAGGTGACCGAACGGCGGGCACGGGGAGAAACCGGCCCCGAACTCCAGGAGAAGGAACGGATGCTGGAGGCGGTCAAGAGGATGCACGAGGCCAACCCGATGATGGGACTGCGCGGCATCCGCCTGGGCATCATCTATCCCGACATCACCAAGATGCAGGTCCGGGCCATCTTCGAGGCGGCCTGCCAGGCGGCGAAGAACGGCATCACCGTCAAACCGGAGGTGATGATTCCCCTGACCGGACACGTCAACGAACTCAAGGTCACCCAGGTGGAACTGGAGGAGGTGGCCAAACAGGTGATGGCGGAGCAGGGCATCGAAGTCGAGTACAAATTCGGCACAATGATCGAGATCCCCCGCGCCGCCCTCACCGCCGACGAGGTGGCCATGCTGGCCCAATTCTTCTCCTTCGGCACCAACGACCTGACCCAGATGACCTTTGGCTACAGCCGCGACGATGCCGAGCGCCGCTTCCTGGTGCAGTACGTGGAGCGGGGTATCCTCTCGGAAAACCCCTTCCAGGTATTGGACCGCCGGGGCGTGGGGATGTTGGTTCAGATGGGCGTGCGTCTGGGGCGCAAGACCCGCCCGGATTTGGAGGTGGGCATCTGTGGAGAGCATGGCGGAGACCCCTCTTCCATCGAATTCTGCCACCTGGCCGGCCTGAACTATGTCTCCTGTAGCCCCTTCCGCGTGCCGGTGGCCCGACTGGCCGCTGCCCACGCCGCCATCCGGCATAAGGGCAAGGTGTTGAAGGTCGAAAGTTGAGGGTTGGAGGTTGGGTGGGTTTTGCGTGGCAAAGTCGGAGAAATCATCAGGCGGCCTACCCGCAGCAGGCGGTAGGGGTGAGGCATGCCTCGCCCGTACTGGGTGCGAGGCGTGCCTCACCCGTACTGGAGGCGACGCATGTGTCGCCCCAAGGGCGACGTGGGTTGCGTTGCCCTTGAAATTTGGGACACGCCCCTGTGGTGTTGAATTTGACGAAACCCGTGAAATTGGGTATAATGAAAACTCGATGAGGACCGGCGAGTCGAGCGCAGCAGGAGGTGTTGCCCTACCAGGACTGGGCAGCCGAAGTGGTGCGACTGCTGGAGCAAGGCCAGGCAGCGGCTTTGTTTGGATGGCTAGCGGTCGGCCCTCTTTACACCTGGGGCCGGCCTTTTTCTGATAATATCCTGGAGGACCAACGGTATGTCGGAAAGTATAGCAGATGAAGGCCAGATTTCCATGGAAGAGTTGCTGGCCAGCCAGGCCTACGCCCCCCCGCGGAAGGGCGAGATCCGCCGGGGAGTGATCCTCTCGATTTCCCCCAATCAGGTGGTACTGGACATCCGAGCCAAGCGGGAGGGCTTTGTGCCCGCACGGGAACTGGAGCGTATGGACCCCCAACTGCGGGACCAACTGGCCGTGGGGATGGAAATCCCCGTCTATGTGGTCAATCCGGAAGACAACGAGGGGAAAACCATCGTCTCCATCACCCGGGGACTGGTGCAGATCGACTGGGATCGGGCCCAGGCCCTGCTGGAGAGCCAGGAAATCTGGGAGGGCCGGGTCAGCGGGTACAACCGGGGTGGACTCCTGGTGGACTTTGGTCGGCTGCGTGGCTTTGTCCCCACCTCGCATCTGACCGGATTCCCCCGCTCGCTCCCCCCGGAAGAGCGAAACCGACGGTTGGCCGAGATGGTCGGCCGGCAACTGGGACTGCGGGTGATCGAGGTGGACCAGCAGCGCAACCGGCTGGTCCTCTCCGAACGGACCGCCTTCCGGGAATGGCGCGAACAACAGCAGGAACGCCTGTTGGAGGAACTCCAGGAAGACCAGGTGGTCCGCGGCCGGGTCAGCAGCATCCAGGAGTTTGGGGTCTTTGTGGACATCAACGGTGTCGAGGGCTTGATCCATATCTCCGAACTCTCCTGGACCCGGGTGGAGGACCCCCACACGATGCTGAAAGTGGGGGATGAGGTCGAGGTGCGCGTCATCCGGGTCGACCGGGAGCGCAAGCGCGTGAGCCTGAGCCTGCGCCAGACCGGGGGCGACCCCTGGGAGCGCATCGAGGAACGGTATACCCTGGGACAACTGGTTGACGGTCGGGTGACCCGCATCGTGAGTTATGGGGCCTTTATCGAGGTCGAGCCGGGCGTCGAGGGCCTGGTGCACATCTCCGAATTGGGCGAGGAAAAGGTGGGAAATCCGCGGGACGTACTCGAGGAGGGTGAAGTCCTGCCCCTGCGGGTCATTCGGATCGATTCCACCCGCCGCCGGCTGGGCCTCAGTTACAGACGGGTGACGCCCGAGGAATTCGAGGAATGGCGGGCCCGCCGCATTCATACGAAAGGAAAGGAGTCGGAGGGGACTGCCGAAAAACGGGCGACCCCCGAAGTATACCCGGAAGAAGACAGGAGATGACTTCTCCCGAGGAGACATCATAAGGAGACAGAGGTGGGCAAATATAAACTCAAGACCCATCGGGGTACGAAAAAGCGTTTCAAGATCACCGGGACCGGCAAGATTCTGCGGATGAAGGGGCTGCGGAGCCACCTGCGGCGGAAGAAGCCGGCCCGTACCCGCCGGCAGTTCGATACGATGGTGGCGCTGGCTCCCTGTGAGCGGAAACGGGTGCGGCGTGGCCTGCCCTACGGCGGGTCCTGACGGTGGAGGACGAAGCGTGCCCAAGAAGAAGACGGCCGGCAAGGTCAAGGAAAGCATGATCGAAGTGGAAGGCCGGGTGATCGAATGCCTGCCCAACGCCACCTTCCGCGTGGCCCTGGAGGGCGGCCATACCGTCCTGGCCCACCTTTCCGGCCGTATGCGGCAACACTATATCCGCGTCCTTCTGGGCGACTGGGTCAAGGTGGAACTTTCCCCCTATGACCTGAGCCGGGGCCGTATCACCTTCCGTTATAAGAAGCCGGGGGGCGAGCCGGCATGAGATGGACCGCAGGACAATCTCGGGGCAGCCCGATTTGCCATAGAACACACGAAAGGGGGTGAACACAGGATGGCTCGTGCCGAACGTGAGAGCACCGGAGGACTGGAAGAACTCCTTCGGCGCTTTCGCCGCGAACTGAACGAAAGCGGCCAGTTGCGTGACCACCGGCGCAAGCGTTTCTTTGTCTCCAAAGGGGAATTTATGCGCGAAAAACAGCGCAAAGCCGAGCGCCGGCGCCGTCAGCGTGAATTGCGCTTGAAGCAACGCGAGGCCCGCCTGGCCCGGCGCGGGGAGTAGGGACGCACTGTGAATGCGTCCCTATTCCCCCCTGCTCCCCCACCCTCCTCCACCGGGCGTTTCGATCCGTAGACGTTCCCCGGCAAGCATCCGACGGGTAAACTGGGGTGGCAACTCCTCTTCGCTCCCATCGGTGTGGAAAAGCAGGTTGCGTCCCGGGGCTCCGTCTTCTCCGCCGGCCAACCCCCAGGGTGCGGTAACCCGCCGGCCGCTGAGCACGGTAACGACACAGGGGGAAAGGAATTCATACTCCCGGATGATGCCATCTCCTCCCCGATGCCGCCCGTGTCCTCCACTTCCCCGCCGCAGGGCATAGCGTACCACCCGGAAAGGATAGGCCGTCTCCAGCGCCTCTACCGGTGTGTTGAGGGTGTTCGTCATGTGGGTATGCACCCCGCTCAGGCCCTCTCCCTCCGGTCCCCCTCCCATACCGCCGCCGATCGTCTCGTAGTAGACAAAGGCCGTCCCGTCCGGGCGTCGCCCGCCGACGGTCACGTTGTTCATCGTTCCCTGACTGGCCGCCGGAATCCGATCCGGCAGGGCCTGGGCCAGTGCCCGGAGGAGGACATCCACGATGCGCTGTGAGGTCTCCACATTTCCGGCGGCTATGGGGGCCGGAGGAAGGGCATGGACCAGCGAACCTTCCGGGGCAACGACCCGCACCGGAGCAAAACACCCGGCGTTGATCGGGACTTGATCGCCTATCAGGCAACGAAATACATACCAGCAGGCCGACTGGGTGATGCTCAGGACCGTATTGAACGCGCCCGGTATCTGAGGGGATGTCTCACCGAAATCAAAGACGACCTCCTCGGCCGAAAGGTGTATACTGACCCGGATGGGCACTAGCGTGACCCGTTCCCCTTCCACCCACTCCAGGACATCCTCGGCGGCATACGTCCCCTTCGGCCAGGTGGCAAGGATGGTCCGGGTGAGCCGTTCGCTGTAGGTCTGAAGGTGCCCGGCGTAGGCCAGGACCTCCTCACGGCCGCAGGCTGCGGCCAGTTCCTGAAGCCGTTGTTCTCCGATAGCATGAGCGGCCCGTTGGGCGGCCAGGTCACCGCGCCGTTCCTCCGGAGTGCGAACATTTCGTAAAAATAGCCGCAGGAGGTCCTCATTGGGCCGGCCGGCTTCGTAAAGGCGCACCGGAGGGATAATCAGGCCCTCCTGGTAGATTTCGGTTGAAAGAGGGAGTGAACCCGGTGTCATCCCCCCGACGTCCGCGTGATGGGCACGACTGGCTACGAAAAAGTCGGGATATGTCCCTCCGATAAAGACCGGGGAGACCATCGTGATGTCGGGCAGGTGGGTCCCTCCCTCGTAGGGATCGTTCAGCATGACCAGGTCGCCGGGAGACCAGGTGGAAAAAGCGCGCAAAACGGCCGCCACGCTGGCTGGCATGGCTCCCAGGTGTACTGGGATGTGGGCGGCCTGGGCTACCAGCCGGCCTCCGGCATCGAAAACGGCACAGGAAAAGTCCAGCCGTTCCTTGATGTTGGGAGAGTAGGCCGTGCGCCGCAGCGTTCCTCCCATTTCCTCGGCAATGCCGGAAAACCGGTGACGGTAGACTTCCAGCGCGATCGGGTCAAAGGGAGCGTTGACCATGGTCCGGAGTCCGTCCTCGTCATCCTGATGTTTCCCCATTCATCTACCTCGGCCTCCCAGCCGGGGTGCACCAGGATGGTGGTATCGTACTGAAAGACGATGGCCGGCCCGCGAAAGTGGTTCCCCGGCCGCAGCCGAGAACGGTCGTAAGCGGGAGTTGCGGTCGGCCCATCGGGCCGGAACCACACCGGTTGAAGCCCTAAGAGGGCTGGGGTGGCATCGTCCGTCTCCCTGGGAGCACGCGGCAGGGCCGGCCGCGGAACCGGACCGATGCCCCGCACCCGTACCGTGACCACCTCGACCGCCTCTGTGGGCATGGAATAGCCGTAGCGCTGCCGGTGGGCGGCGTGAAAGTCTTCCAGAGCCTGGGCCTTGGTCGGGGGCAGGGAAAGCGGCACCGTGAGTTCATACGACTGTCCCCGATACCGCAGGTCCAGGGCAGCCTCAAGGTTGGGATTAGGGAAACTTTCCGCCCGTAGCGTTGCTCGCACCTGCTCGGCAAGTTCCTCCAGAACGGCGGCCAGCGGTCCGGGTTCGGCAAGCCATTCCTCGGCGTTGCCCAGGACGGAACGGGAAGCATCGCAGGTCACATCAGCGACGAGCAGGCCGAGCGCACTCAGGACACCCGGGTGGGGAGGAACGAGGATCAGAGGAATGCTCAGCGCTTCGGCCAGGGCACAGGCGTGGAGCGGGCCGGCCCCTCCGAACGGCAGAAGGGCAAAGCGGCGAGGGTCATAGCCGCGCTCCACCGAAACGTAGCGCAGGGCCCGCTCCATCGTGGCGTTGGCTACTTGGATGACCCCCAGTGCTGCTTCCTCGGGGGTAAGGCCACCCAGCGTCTGTCCTAATCGGGCCAGGGCCGAGCGGGCTGCCGGAAGGTCCAGAGAAATGTCCCCCCGGCCTCCCAGGAAGTAGGCCGGATGCAACCGCCCCAGTACCAGGTGAGCATCGGTGACGGTGGGTATCTGGCCACCCCGACGGTAGCAGACCGGGCCGGGGACAGCCCCCGCACTCTGGGGGCCGACATGGAGCACCCCGGCGGCATCCACCCAGGCGATGCTGCCTCCCCCTGCGCCGACGGTGTGGACGTCTACGGCCGGCAGACGCAGGGGAAGTCCGGCCACAGTGTTTTCCGGGGTATACGGGATGGTGCCCGGGCAGAGGGCGACATCGGTGCTGGTGCCGCCCATGTCCAGGGTGATGATGTGTGGAGGAAGGGAGGAGTCGGGCTGAGATTCCTTGGCGATGAAAAAGGCGCCCACTACCCCGCCGGCCGGCCCGCTGAGCACCAGGCGGGCCGCCTGGGCTGCCGCCTGGCGGGGGCCAATGACTCCTCCATTCGACTGCATCACCCGGATATGTCCCCCGGGCAGAACCTGGGCCAGCCGTTCCATATATCTTCCTACCAGCGGGCTCACATAGGCGTTCACCACGGTGGTCACCATACGCTCGCATTCCCGGTACTCGGGGAGAACCTCGCTGCTGAGCGAGAGGGTGAGATGGGGATAGCGGGCACGGATGCGCTCGGCGGCACGTCGTTCGTGGACGGGGTTGCGGAAGGAAAAGAGGAAGACGATGGCCAGACTCTCTACCCCTTCGGAAACCAGCCGGCCGACCACCTCATCCACCGCCTCCTCGTCCAGCGGGATGAGCACTTTCCCCGCGGCGTCCAGCCGTTCCGCGACTTCCCTCCGCCATCCGTCCGGTACCAGGGGAGGCTCCCGCTCCTGACCCAGACGGTACAGGTGTGGACGGTTCTGCCGGCCGATGGCCAGCACATCGGCGAAACCGGCGGTGGTCAGCAGGGCAGTACGCGCTCCCCGGCGTTCCAGGAGCGCATTGGTGGCGAGGGTCGTCCCGTGGACGATGACGGCCCTTCGGATTCCCAATTCGGCCAGGCCGGAAGCGATGGCCTGCGTCTGGTCGGCCGGCGTGGTCGAGCACTTCCAGATGCGCATCCGGCTGCCTTCCAGGAGCACAAAGTCGGTGAAGGTGCCGCCGACATCCACGCCGACGACGGCCTGTGGTTCGAGCGGTTCGTCCATAGCGCAGGCCATTCTACCATATCGCCCGGAGCGGGACAACTTTTGACAACCCTGTTTCCCTATCGTATAATACCGCCAGGATTTCTCCTGCACGACCAAGGAGGACACGATGGAGAGCCGCTCGCGATATTGCCCACACCTCGGGCTGAAGCACACGCGTTCGATCCGCTTCTCCAGTCCCACTCCGGAGCACCGTTGCTATATCTTCGGCGAACCTCTGCCGATCCATGTGGACCAGCGTACCTATTGCCTGGGCGAGCGCTACACGGAGTGTCCCCGTTTTGCCGGCCAGGAGGCACCGCCGGCGGCGGTACCGGCCTCTTCGCGGGCTAGGCCGCGCCCGTTTTCTCGTCTGGCGGCTTTCTGGGGGCAGTTGAGCCGGCGAGATCGCCTCCTCTACCTGCTCCTGGCCGGCCTGCTCGTGGCCATCCTGGCGACGTATGGGATTATCGTGTTGGTGAGTCGGGGATATTGGGGTGGGGCCGGCCCTCAACCGACGGCTACGTCCCTTCCCCCTACGGCCATCGCCACGGCCACGCTGCCGGCCATCGTGCCGACATCTACCCCTACCTCCACACCCAGGCCGACGGCTACACCTTCCCCCCGGCCTACCCTGACGCCGTTCCCGACAAAGACGCCTGTCCCGCCGACGGAGACGCTCCCGCCTCCCACAGCGACGCCGGTGGCTGTCGTTCCCACGCCGGTGCCGCCGACACCTTCGGAGACCTGGTCCGTGCTCTATTTTCTGGGCCCCGATAAGGCCTACTATGTCCCGGTCATCCGCCGGGGGCCGCCAACGGTGGGGGTGGCACGGCGGGCTATCGAGGAGATGATCGCCGGCCCCCGGCCGGGGAGCAATCTCCTGCGTTCCATTCCCGAGGGGATGGGGCTGGTCAATATCGATATCCGCGAGGGCACCTGCTATGTAGATTTCGACCACCGTTTTGAGGACCTGGATGCCGGCTCGACCGAAGCAATGGCGGTGGTGCTGGCCCTCACCGAGTTTCGCTATAGCGTCTGGCGGGTGCAGTTCCTGGTGAACGGGACGCCGGTGGGTTTGCCCGGAAGCGGGAACACGGAGCCGGTGGGCCGGCCACGTTATGTCAATTTTGAGAACCCCTACAACCTGGAGCCGGAGGAATCGGTTGCCCTGACCCTTTATTTCCTCACTCCCGATGGCCAGCACCTCTTTCCTATCGTTCGTCGGGTGCCTTTTACCCTGGGTACCGGGCGGGCTACCCTTGAGGAGATGATCAAGGGCCCCAGCGCGGCTTTGCAGGGGCTGGCCTTCTCCCCCTTCCCGGCCGATACGGAGATTCGGAACATCTACCGTGATGGGGATACGATGTACGTGGACCTGAGTGATGCTTTCCTGAACGCGGCCAACCCGGACCTGGCGGTCAAGGCCCTTGTTTTGGCCATGACTGATCTGACGCCCGATGCTCCCCAGGGAATCCGGTATGCCCAGATCCGTGTGGAGGGACGAGACCTGGGGGATTACTGGGGCGATGCTTATCGTGGGAAACTGGGCCGGCCCCTCCTGAACCCGGAGTACTGAACCGTTATGTGGGATGTCCTTATGATCCCCAGGCGGAGCAGGCGATAGACTTCGCGGCTCAGCGCTTTGAGGGAAGGGCTATCTTCATAGGATGGCTGGGATCAGGGGTGGGGGAGGGACTGCCTCCGGACCGAAGCGGATGGCCTGGGTTAGAATTTCCCGGGCCTGTTTTAGGCGTTCCAGGTCGTTGGCATGGATGAGGGCGATGGGTTGCCCTTCCTGTACCTTGTCCCCGATTTTGGCCTGGAGGACGATTCCCACGGCATGGTCAATGGGAGCATCTTTGACTGTCCGGCCGGCCCCCAGCACCAGGCAGGCCTCGGCCACCTGGCGGGCGTCTACTTCGGTCACGTAGCCATCCTGGGGGGAGGGGAGAGGCTCGATCCAGTGGGCCTGTGGCAGGCGTTCCGGGTGGTGGACGTACTCGACATCGCCTCTCTGGCTGGCGACAAAGGCGCAGAACTTTTCCCAGGCGGCGCCGCTCCTCAGGCGTTCCAGGAGGATTTGACGGGCCTGTTCGGGGGTTGGGGCTTTTCCGGCCATTTCCAGGAGGAGGCTTCCCAGGGTCAGGCACAGTTCAAGGAGATCGGCCGGCCCCTGACCCTGAAGGGTATGGATGGCTTCCCGGAGTTCGAGGGCATTGCCGACGGCTCGTCCCAGGGGTTGGTCCATGTTGGAGAGGACGGCGCGGACCTGTCGGCCGGCGCGCCGGCCGATCTGGACCATCATCTGAGCCAAGGTATGGGCCTTTTCCAGGGTGGGCATAAAGGCGCCCCGTCCGACCTTGACGTCGAGGACGATACAATCGCTCCCGGCCGCCAATTTCTTGCTCATGATGCTGCTGGCGATGAGAGGGAGGCTGTCCACGGTGCCGGTTACGTCGCGCAGGGCGTAGATTTTCTTATCGGCCGGGGCGAGGTCGGCCGACTGGCCGGTGATGGCCAGGCCGACGCGTCGGACGGCCTCGCGGAATTCGCCTGGGGAGAGTTCGGCGCGGAAGCCCGGGATCGACTCGAGTTTATCCATGGTGCCGCCGGAGAAGCCCAGACCGCGGCCGCTCATCTTGGCCACGGTGAGGCCGCAGGAGGCAACGAGGGGGGTAAGGACCAGACTGGTCTTGTCGCCGACGCCGCCGGTGCTGTGTTTATCCACGATGATAGGGGCGAGGTCGTGAAGGTCCAGGGTTTCACCAGAGTGGGCCATAGCGAGGGTCAGGTCGGTTGTTTCCCTTTCGTCCATTCCCTGCCAGCAGACGGCCATGAGCCAGGCGGCCATCTGGTAATCGGGGATGAGCCCCCGGGTATAGCCCTGGACGATGGTAGTGATTTCCTCGGTAGAAAGGGCCAGGCCGGCCTTTTTCTTCAGGATCAGGTCGACGATGGAAAGGGTTTCGGTCACCGGACACCTCCTCGAGTTTCTGTCAACTTCCCGTAGGGCAGGGTGGGCAAGTGATTTCCTAAGAGCATTACCGAAACCTTTTTGGCCAAATTTATTTTTGAAAATCCAAAGAAGCCAAAATGCTCTTAGGAAGTCAGGGCGGTGAAGCCCGCCGCCTTCGCTTCCTTCCCCCTTCGGCCAGATACCGCAGTGCCCGAGGCAAAGCCTCCAGAACCTGGCCGGCTACTCCCCCCGCCGGCCCAATATCTTCTTCTACAATCTTGCCGGCTAAACCGTGTACATATACCCCCAGCAACGCCGCCTCAAAAGGCGCTACCCCTTGAGCCAGAAAACCGCCGATCGCCCCCGCCAACACGTCTCCCGTCCCCGCCGTCGCCAGCGCCGGACAGGCTACCGGATTCACCACAACCTTGCCCTCCGGATGCGCTACCACCGTGTTCGCCCCCTTGAACACCACCACCTGCTTCCACGTCGTCGCCGCCCGCTGCGCTACGGCAATCCGCGAGGCCAACACTTCTTCCTGCGAAGCCCCCAGAAGCCGCGCCATCTCCCCCGGATGCGGCGTTAGCACCACCCGCCCCGGCGGAAGATTCTTCCACCACTCCGGCACGCCGGCCAGCGCGTTCAGGCCATCGGCATCCAGAACCAACAGGGGCAACTCCCCTTCGTACTCCTCGACCTCCAGCCGGGGAAGAAAACCGATGCCCGCCTGAAGCCGCTCTCGTATCCGTAACATCTTCCGTACAAAAGACACCGTCCCCTCATCCTGGCCTAACCCACAGCCCAACACAAGCACCTGGTAACGTCCCAACGCTTCCCCCAATACCTTGATCGCATTTTCGCCGATCGCCCCTACCTCCCCCTCCGGAAGCGGCAAAAAGGTCGTCTCCAGCACCCGCGCCGCTAAAATCGGATAAATCGTGCGCGGTGGCGCCAGCGTCACCAAACCTGCCCCCACCCGATAGGCCGCCATCGCCGCCAGATAAGGCGCCCCCGTATAATGGAGCGAGCCGGCCACCACCATTACCCGGCCAAAGGTCCCCTTATGCGCATCCCGCCGACGTATCGGCAAGACCCGACGCAACCGCTCTACATCCAGAAGTTCCACCTGAACATCCCGAAGATGCTCCTCCGGGATCCCAATCTCGGCCACAACCACCTCCCCCACATACCCCGCCCCCGGAAACTGGTACAAACCCCGCTTGGCCCATCCCATCGTCACCGTAACCGCCGCCCGGACGGCCGTCCCCAGGATCTGCCCTGTATCGGCATGGACGCCGGTGGGCAGGTCCACCGCCACAACCAACGGGCCGGAAACCCGGTTCACCTCCTCCACAATGTCCCGCAATAGGCCCTCAATCGGCCGGGCCAGCCCCATGCCCAGCAAACCATCTACGACCCCATCGGCCTCCCCCAGTTCTCGCCGTAACGTCGCCAGGCCCGCATCGGCATCGGCCTGAATGATTCTTCCTCCTTTCTCTTCCAGTACCTCCACCAGCCGATCGGGCGAACCCCTCCCCCGATTCCAAAGGTAAGCTACCACCCTATGGCCGGCCTCGATAAGATGCCGGCCGGCCACCAGCGCATCTCCCCCGTTATTCCCCGGCCCCACCAGCAACAACACCCGACCGCCCCTCTTTTTCACCCGAGCCAGCACTTCCCGGGCCACCGCCTGGCCCGCCCGTTCCATCAGACCCTCCCAGGTATCCCCCGCATCCACCGCCGCCTGCTCTGCCCGTCGCATCTCTTCAGCCGTGACCAGTTTCATCTTCGCCCCTCCTGTCGGCATCAACTACACTAGCCCCCAGGCTACACCCCAGTATCCCAGATAGGCGATCAGGACAAAACGGGCCGCCTTGCCCAAAAAGCAGACCAGCAAAAATCGCCATAGCGGGATACGGGCCGCACCCGAGGCAATACCCGCCAGGTCGAAGAGCGGGTTGGGGATAAAGGCCAGAACAGCAATCGCCACAAGCCCGTAACGTTCCACGATCCTCCGAATACGCCGATAATGGGAAGAACGGGCAGCCAGAACACTGCCCCCATAGCCGGCCATGTATCCCGTGACCTCCCCTAACGCGGCACCCAAACCGGCCACTAAACCTACCCCCAGCGGGTTCAGAAAGGTGCCGGCAATCAGGGCTGCCGCCAAAGTGGGACTGGGAAAAATCACCGTCGCACTGGGTAAAAGCGTCGCCAGGAAAACTCCCAAATACCCATACCCCCCCAACGCCGAGTAGTCCACCGGAAAAAAGACCGGCAGAAGCACCAGCAGCACCGTCAATGCCACCGAAGCCAGAAACGAAACCCAATACCGCCCGTTCTCCCGCCAAAAAGACCGCCACCAAGCAGTCCACCCGGGACGTATCGCTTCCTGAAACGGGACACCGGGACCTGGATCCATCGGACACATACCTCTTTTTGCAATCCATTGTAACACGAGTGCTTTGAGAAAGCAAGTATATAATTATGTCAATACTAAATCACGTGCAGCGGCCGCAGGCCAAAAAGGCATAGCCCCACCCACATCGAAAGGGTTATCCAGCCGATGTATCCAGCCAGGACCGCAGCAACGATACGGCCGGCCGTCCCCCTCTGCCACCACCCCCCCACCATCACCCCGCTTCCCAGTGCCACCGCCGGAAGCAGGAACAGCATATAGCGCGTGAAGAAAAAGGTCAGCATCGAGACGGCCCAGAAGAAAATCGCCACCACCATCATGATCTGGAAAAGAGACAAGCCCACGTTCCTTCGCTTCCACAGTAACCCCAACACCCCAAGCCCCACCCCAACCCCACCATAGCCCGCCACGACTCCCCACCGCCACCAGACCTCCAGTTCTG
>DAOUAK010000112.1:0-7149 GCA_034433695.1 Chloroflexia bacterium | reverse complement strand
ACCCCTACGCGTCCCCCTCTGCCTACCCGGACACCTACCCCGAACCCCTCCCCCACACCGGAAATCAGCCCGACGATGGTCCTTCCCCCCTCCTCCTTCGAGATGCAAAGGGTACAGGAGGAACTCCAGACCCTCTTCTTCCGGCAGTACCTCCTGAGGGCCTCCCAGGAACTCTTGCGGGCCGAGGATTACCTGGCGGAAAACGAGATGAAGCAGGTAGAGCGGGAACTGATCGCCGTACACGCCACCCTGGAACAGGCCGGCCGTTTTGCCGGCGAAACGTTCCGGGATACCATTGTCGAACTGCAGCGCGACCTCTCCCGCCTGCGGGAAGACCTCTATCTGCGGCCGGAACGCCTCCGGGAAGGTCTCCGCCGCCTCTGGCAGCGGGTGGACGTGCTCATTGGGGAGTAATAGAGCGTCCCGTCTTCGGCCGGCAGGCCGGCCATAGGCATCTTTCCTGGGCGCATCCCCGGTTTCGGCCGGCGGGCCGGGCCTTGCGGGTACAAGGCGTCCCTTGATGCGCCGGCCGGCCCCCTTGGGGGCGCGGCTCCGCGCATTCCCCTGGGGGCATCTTCGGTTTTGGCCGGCGGGCCGAAGCCTGCGGGTACAAGGCATGTCCTGAAGCGCCGGCCGGCCCTTGGGGGGCGCGGCCCCGGACATCTCCCTGGGGGCGTCCCCGCTTCCGGCCGGCGGGCCCTGGCCCGTCGGCGCCGGCTGACGGTGGGCGCGAGGGCGCCCGGGAAGGCCGATTTCCATCGGCGCAATCCCAACGGAAAGGGGCCCGTCCCCGCTCCGGAGACGGGCCCCCGTTCGGAACATCCCCTTGCCGGTGCTTTGACCGGGGGGAGGGAATGTGGTATACTTTTTTTGAGAGCCTATCCGAAAATTCGTAGGGCAGGCTCTCCAGTTTGACCTGGACAGCCTGGAAAGGCTGTTTCACACCGATTTTCGGACAGGTTCTTAGCCAGAGCCGGCCGGGCCTCTCCAGGGAGAGTGGATATTAGATATTGACAGGATGGGCCGACCGGGAAGAATTTTCCACGGAGGGAACGGTCGTGTACCGTGGGCGGAGAATTCGGGCGAACGGCTTGCGGCGCAACGGGACGGTGCGGCAGGTGCCGCCCTTCCTTCTGCGGCGGATGATCCTTTCCAGCCTGCCTCCGGTGCGCCGTCGTATGCCGCTTCCGGTCAAACTCTTCCTCGCCTTTCTCCTCCTCACCGTGCTGGGCGTCGGTTCGGGCCTGGGGGCGGCGGCCGGCACCTATATTTACTACGCCCGTCCCCTCCAGGCACAACTGGCCCGTCTGGAAAACCGCCGTCTCTTCGAGACGACCAAGGTCTATGATCGCCATGGCGAACTCCTCTACGAGTTCTTCTCCGAGGGCCGGCGTACCCGCCTGGGAAGCCTGGACCAGGTGCCCCAGCATCTCATCTGGGCCACCCTCTCCATCGAGGACAAGACCTTTTACCAGAACCCCGGCGTGGACCTGGTCGGCATCGCCCGCGCCGCCCTGGGCTTCTTTGCCACCGGCCGAATCGTGGGCGGCGGCAGCACCCTGACCCAGCAGTTCATCCGCAAGGCCCTCTTTACTCCGGAGGAGCAGGTTTCCCAGAGCCTGGAACGCAAGATCAAGGAGGCCATCCTGGCCCTGGAACTGACCCGGCGGGTCCCCAAAGATGAAATCCTCCTCATGTACTTCAACGAAGTATACTACGGCAACCTCGCCTACGGCATCGAGGCCGCCGCCCAGAGTTACTTTGGCAAACATACCTGGGAACTGGACCTGGCCGAAAGCGCCTTCCTGGCCGGCCTGCCCCAGTTGCCCGACGTGTATGCCCCCTTTACCTACGGCCAACTCGACCCGGTCAAACTGGAACGGGCCAAGGCCCGCCAGCGGGATGTCCTCAACCTCATGGTCGAGAACGGCTACATCACCCGCCAGCAGGCCGATGCAGCCTACCGGGAGGAGTTGCACTTTGCCTCCCCGTTGGTCTCGCTCAAGGCTCCCCACTTTGTGATGTACATCCGTCAACTTCTGGAGGACAACCCCAACATCGGCCCGGAGAAACTCTTCGAGGGCGGCCTGCGCATCACGACCACCCTGGATATGCGCTACCAGCGGCTGGCCGAGGCCATCATCCGCGAGCAGATGCAGCGCGAGGATCTCATCGCTTTCAATGCCCACAATGCGGCGCTGGTGGCCATGCGCCCCGATACCGGCGAAATCCTGGCGATGGTGGGCAGCGTGGACTATAACCTGGTGCAGCCCAGCCTCTGCGGGCGTGAGGGCAACGTTGTGGACGGAAACGTCAACGCCGCCCTGGCCGAACGCCAGCCCGGTTCCTCCTTCAAGCCCTTTACCTACATCACCGCCTTCTCCATGACCCACGATATGTACACGCCGGCCACCATGGTGCTGGACGTCCGGACCGAGTTTCCGGTGCCCGGCCACGACCCCTACGTCCCGAAGAACTATGACAACAAATACCACGGTCCGGTGAGGTTGCACAACGCCCTGGGCAGTTCGCTCAACATGCCGGCGGTCAAGGTGCTCCAGCACGCCGGGGTGGACCGGACCATCCATACCGCCCATCTCTTCGGCATCACCGGCCTGAAGCGCGGAATGAACTTTTACGGCCTTTCCCTGACCCTGGGCGGCGGCGAGGTGCGCCTGCTGGATATGGTCAACGCCTACTCCACCTTCGCCAACGAGGGCCGCCACGTTCCGCCGGTGGCCATCCTGAAGATCACCGACAGCCAGGGCAATGTGCTCTATGAGTACAAGCCCAAGCCGCTGGAGGAATACCCTCGGGTAGCCGATCCCCGCTTCGTCTACCTGATCAATCACATCCTCTCCGACGACACGGCCCGCCAGATGGCCTTTGGCGCCCACAGCATCCTCTACTTCGACCGACCGGTGGCCGTGAAGACGGGCACCTCCGAGGACTGGGGGGACAACTGGACCATCGGCTATACCCCCTACCTGGCCGTGGGCGTCTGGATGGGCAACAACAACAACGAACCGATGACCCCCAACTGCCAGCCCCGGGAAAAGGCCCAGCGGGGTATCCCGGGCTCCCGGGGGGCCGGGCATATCTGGCATTACTTTATGGAGACCATCTTCAACCCAGCCAAGATGCTTCCCAAATATTTCCCCGACGATGAGCAACGTATGGCCCTCTTCGGCGAGGGCGACCTGACGGACATCCTGCGCGATGCGAACGGCCGGCTGCGGGAAGACTTTCGCCGGCCAGATGGAATTGTGGAGCAGGAGGTCTGCGCCGTCTCCGGCAAACGGCCGATCCCCGGGGTCTGCCCGGTGGTCAAGGAGATCTTTGTCGAGGGCACCCAACCTGCAGAAGATGACCTCTGCCCCGTCCATAAGGTGCTCACCGTGGTGCAGATTCCCGGAACCGACCCGCCCCAGTACTGCCTGCCGGTGGAGGGGGTGGCTTATCCCCCCGAACTGGTGCAGCAACAGGTCTTCCTGGACCTCTACAGCGTGGCCAAGCCGGAGGAGATCGCCGGCCTGGAGGAATGGTTGAATGGGGCTGGCATCCCCCGCATCCCTACCGAACCGTGTCCCCCGGACCTGGGCACCTACCAGCCGGGCGAACCCGGCAAGCCTCCGCCCACCCAGAACCGCTGGGCCGGTCTGGTGCGGACCATCACTTACCCGCGCCGCTACACCGGCATCACCGGCCCGATCGAAATCCGCGGCTCCGCCGACATCACTTCCGACTTCCCTCAAGACCAGTTCGACCACTACAAGGTGGAGTGGGGGTGGAAGCCGTCCGCCGAGTTGCCGACCGAGTGGTATCCGGTGACCTCCGGCGTGGGGTATACCCCGGTGCACAACGGTGTCCTGGCTTACTGGGATCCGGGAGATTTGCCGGATGGCAGTTACGTCCTCCGCCTGACCGTGGTGACCAAGGAGGGCCGGCCCCGCTTCAACGGGGATGAGCCGGGCCATACCTATGTCCCGGTCTACCTAGACCGGGGGCCCGTCTTTGTCCGGTTGATCTCTCCCCAACCGGGCAGCGTCCTGCGGCAGTCCACGGTTACCCTGGTGGCTAAGGTGGAGGGGGTCTCCCCAGCCGCCCGGGTGGACTTTTTCTACGGCGATCCCGGCCGCCCGGATGAACCCGGCGTCTTTATCGGTTCGGCCATTACCCATACCGTCTACCCCCTTTCCGAGCGCATCTACACCGTCACCTGGTCGGTGCGACAGGGAGAGTTTGTCCTGAGCGCGGAGGTGGTGAACACGGCCGGCCGGCGGGCTACCAGCCAGAAGGTCTATGTCATCGGCCAGCCGCCCCAGGGAAGCCTTCCCGGAGGTGGGATTGCCCTGGCCGGCCTGTCTCCTTCCCGGCCGTCCCCTTCTGAAAGGCCGGCCGCAGGGACCTTCTCCCGACCGGAAGGCGTCTGGTCTTCCACCGGAGCCGCCGTCCGGCGGTTCGGGCGCTAGGACAGGGGGAAACCATCCCCGCCCAGGCGGGCGGTATGTCGAGTTCGAGAATACCATCGGTCTTCGGAGTCGAGGAGGCCCGTTATGCTTGCAGAGCGCATCCGCGTGGCCCGTGGGGAGGCACCGGCCGACCTGGTGCTGAGAGGCGCCCGGCTGGTCAACGTCTTTTCCGGTGAGGTGCATCCGGCCGATGTGGCCATCTATGCCGGCCGTATCGTGGGATTGGGCCACTACACGGCCCGCGAGGAAATTGACCTCCAGGGCCGTTTCCTTTGCCCTGGCCTGATCGACGGACATGTCCATCTGGAAAGCGCTATGGTGCATCCGGCCGAATTTGCCCGGGCGGTGCTGCCCCACGGGACGACCACCGTGATCGCCGACCCGCACGAGATCGCCAACGTCCTGGGGCTGGAGGGCATCCGCTACCTCCTGGAGGCCACCTCCGGCCTGCCGCTGAACGTCTACCTGATGGCGCCTTCCTGCGTCCCGGCCAGCCCGCTGGAGACGGCCGGAGCGGAACTTTCCGCCGCCGATCTGGAGGTCCTCCTGCGGGAGGAACGTATCCTGGGCCTGGCCGAAATGATGAACTTTCCTGGCGTCGTCCACGGGGTGCCGGAGGTGCTGGCCAAACTGGAGGTGGCCCGGGGCCGGCCGGTGGACGGACATGCCCCCGGCCTTTCGGGCCGCGACCTCTGCGCCTACATCGCCGCCGGAATCGGCTCCGACCACGAATGCACCACCCTGAACGAGGCCCTGGAAAAACTCCGCCTGGGCATGGCGGTGATGATTCGCGAGGGCAGCACCGCCCGCAATTTGAACGACCTCCTCCCCCTGGTGATGCCGGGCAACGCCAGCCACTGCTTCTTTGTGAGCGACGACCGCCATCCGGCCGACCTGCTGGAGCGGGGGCACATGGATGCCATCCTCCGTCAGGCCCAGCCCCATGAACTCCTCCCCCCGGTCACCCTGGTGCAGATGGCCACCCTGAACACGGCCCGCCACTTTCGCCTCTGGGACCTGGGGGCCATCGCCCCGGGCTACCGGGCCGATATGGTCGTGGTGGATGACCTGGAGACCTTCGAGGTCAGCATGGTCTTCAAGGACGGCCGGCCGGTGGCCCAAAGCGGTGCCCTCCTGGGAGAGGCGCTCCCGGAGGAACGCCCGATTCCCCCTTCGACCTTCCACGTGGCCGACCTTCGGGCCGAACGCTTCGCCGTCCCGGCCGGCGGTTCGCGCCTGCGCGTGATCGGGTTGGTTCCCGGCCAGGTGGTCACTCGGGCCCTCTGGGAGGAGCCGCGGGTGGAAGACGGACGGGCCGTAGCCGACCCCGAACGCGACCTGCTCAAACTGGCCGTGGTGGAGCGGCATCGCGGCAGCGGCCGGGTGGGGCTGGGTTTTGTCCGGGGCTTTGGGTTGAAGCGAGGGGCGCTGGCCTCCTCGGTGGCCCACGATAGCCACAACATCGTCGTGGTCGGCTGTAGCGACGGGGAGATGGCCGCGGCGGCAGAGGCGGTGGTGCGGATGGGCGGAGGGCAGGTTGCGGTAGCCGGGGAGCGAGTGCTGGCCGAACTTCCGCTGCCGATCGCCGGCCTGATGTCGGACCGGCCGCTGGAGGAGGTGCGTGCCCGACTGGAGGCGCTCAACCGGGCGGCGCGTGAACTGGGGTGTCCCCTGGATTCTCCCCTGATGAGCCTCTCCTTCCTGGCCCTGGTCGTGATTCCCGAACTCAAACTTTCCGACCGGGGGCTGGTGGACGTGCAGCGGTTCGACTTTGTGCCGCTTTTTGAATAGGGCGGGTTTTGCCGGAGATGGCGATTTCCCGGAGCGAGCCGGCCGAAATCTCCTGCTCCCGGGGACACTCTTTCGTCGTTTCCCTCTGGTGCATCGTGGATGCCGAGGAGCGCCCCGACCTGCGGGCGCTCATCCTCCTGGGTCGGCTCAACGTAGTTCGCTGTCCCTACTGCGGGGCCGAGGAGCAGGTGGCGGTGCCGCTCCTCTACCACGATGCCGCCCATGAGGCCGTGCTTCTGGCCCTGCCTCCGGGCCGGCTGGGAGAAGGAGAGATCCGCGCCCTGGCCGACCGGCTGGTGGAGGCGCTTTTCTCGGCCATTCCGCCCCAGAAGCGCCGCCCTTACCTCTATAATGTGCAACTGGCGGGAAGTATGGCCGGCCTGGCCGGGGAGATTCGTTCCTGGGGAGGGCTTCCTCTGTCCGGGCCGGCCGCGGGGAGCACGGGTCTATGACCTACCACGAACGTGGGCTCCGGCGGGTTGGGCGGAACTCTCGACCTTTATCCACCCCGTGCGGGTAATGGCCTGGAAAGGCCGTCGTGTGGGTGTCCGGCCGGACGCCCCTGCAACGGTTATGGTAGGTAGTTGCCGAACCTGGAGGCCGTGCCCCCGGCCTTTTCCTTCGTGCCCGGACTTGTTCAGCGGGGCCCTGCCTCCGCGGCCGGCGAAGGGGTCGGTGCAGGAGTCGGTGTGGGGGTGGGCTTGCTTTCCTGGAAGGTGTAACGGATCGTATAACGGCCGTTGCGGGCCTCGTTGGCCCGCACGTGCAGCCGGATCGAACCGTCCACATCGGAGCGGGCTAGGACGGTGCCCTGGCCGGCCTGTCCGTAGCGCGCCTGCACGCGCAGCAGGGGAACCAGACCCTCCCCAATGACCTCCACATCGAG
>DAOUAK010000111.1:0-39551 GCA_034433695.1 Chloroflexia bacterium | reverse complement strand
CATGATGTTCCCCTCGATGTAGATCGGCTCGCAGTCGGTGGCCGAACCCTCCATGCAGTAGATTTCGCCGTTGGGATCGGCGATGACGTTGTTGTAGTTAGAGGCCCGGAGCGGCAAAAGGCAGGCATCCATCGCGTCTCCCAGGCGCCTGGCCGCCAGGATTGCCCGGGCGATCAGCAGACGGGGCACGCCGGGGCGGATGTCCCGGCAGGAAACGGCGTTGCCGGTCATACTGATGCCGGCGGCGTTGAAGCCGGCGCTGAAGCCCAGCCCACCGATGGTAACGCCCAGGAACTCGAGGTCATCCCCGGCCTGTACCTGCAAAATGGCCAGGTAGTCTTCGGCTTCGGGCGAGGTGTCGTTGGTGTGGGCGATCAGGGTCGAGCCGTCCACGGTGGCCGGCCCACGGGCAGCAAAATCGGTGCAGCCCCGCAGGAGGGGAGAGACCCCCTCTGCCTGCCAGGCCGCCGGCTCCCATAGTTCCTCGCACACGCCCAGGAAGACCTCCTCAAAGGGCAGGTCGGCTCCTTCGGCGATGCCCTCCAGTTCTTCCACAAAATGGGGATAGACGCTGCGGCTGTGGGCCAGGCAGAGCCGGCCCTTCAGGAGCATGTCGTTCCAGGTGACCCCGGGCGGCAGGGCGGAATGCATCCAGCCGAGGACCCGTTTCAACATGGGCCGCATCCGCTCGCCGATCTGCCGGCCCACCTCACGGTAATCGCCGCTGACCTTGAGGAACGGAATGGTCTTCTCCGACATCGTCTCACCTCCTTTCGCCTTTTCCGAGACCACCGGACCGGTGTCGCAACACCCGTCCGGGCATGGCGCCGGTATGTTCGCCTGCCTCCACCACTACCACGCCGTTGACCAGAACGTAATCTATACCTTCGGGATAGCGGTGGGGGTAGTTTGCAAAGGGATAGGGATGGGGAAACAGGTTGGTGGCCCGGTCGCGGACGCGCTCCAGGTCGAAGACGACGATATCGGCCCGGGCACCGGGGCGCAGCACGCCGCGGTCGTGCAGACCGAAGCGCTGGGCCGGGAAGGAGGTCATCTTGCGGACGGCCTCCTCCAGCGTCAGCACCGGGTTTTCCCGGACGTAGCGTTCCAGGACGCCGGGGAACTCGCCGTAGGAACAGGGGCTGTAGGGGGGAGGATCGTTCAAGAAGCCGTAAGGGGCCAGCACCTGGCCGTCGGAGACGATCATCACCACCGGATGGCGGAGGAGGAGGCGGATGTTGGCCTCGTCAATGTAATCGAAGAGGGCCTGGGCCTGGCTGCCGTTGGCCACGATCAGGTCAAAGTAGGTATCAAAGGGGTCCTGGTGGCGTGCCTCGGCCAGGGCGGCGATGGTCCGGCCGATGGCCTCGGGGGTGTGGGGCGCCTGGAAGACGGTGATGCGGTCCCAGCGGCCGTGGCGGAGGAGGCCGGCCGGGCCAAAGGCCGGGCGCTTTTCCTCGATGATCTCCCGGCGAATCCGTCGGCGGGCCTCCGGATCGCTCAGAAGGGCGGCCAGTTCTTCGTCGCTGTGCTCGTGAAGGTATTGCGGCAGGGCATCGGCCAGGGCCGGCCCCAGGTCGGTATGCACATCGTTATCCACCGTGACGTCCTGGCCACGGGCACGGGCCTCCTCCACCAGGCGCAGGTTGGCCGTGGCATCGTATGGGGCGCCGTACTTGGGGGCGTTGTGAGAAATCTGCACCGGCAGGCCGGCCCGCCGGCCGATCTCGATGGCCTCGGCCACCGCCTCCAGAATCGTCTCCCGCTCCCCACGGATGTGCGAGGCGTAAAGGCCACCGTAGCGGGCCACGACCCGGCAGAGGGCGACGATCTCCTCCGTCTCGGCAAAACATCCCGGCGGGTAGACCAGACCGGTGGAGAGGCCAAAGGCCCCGGCCTGAAGCGCCTCCTCCAGGAGACCCTGCATCCGGGCGAGTTCCTCCGGCGTGGGGGCGCGTTCCTCCCAGCCCATCACCGCCAGGCGAAGCGCCCCGTGGCCGGCCAGGGAGGCCACGTTGATAGCCAGACCCCCCCGCTCCAGTTCCCGCAGGTACTGCGCAAAGGTGCGCCAGCGCCAGGTCACTCCGGGCGCGTCGGCGATGCGCCCCCAGAAGTGGCGGAAGTCGTCCAGATGCTCCTCCGTCACCGGGGCCGGCGACATCCCGCAGTTGCCCAGAACCTCGGTGGTCACGCCCTGGCGCACCACGCTCTCCGCCCGGCGGTTGACCAGGATGGAAAGGTCGGAGTGGGTGTGGATGTCCACGAAGCCGGGAGCGATGTAGCGGTCCCCTATGTCAATCGTCCTCCGGCCGCGCAGCACCCCGGGTGGGGCGATGCAGGCGATGCGGCCGCGGCGGATACCTACATCGCCCCGGTACCAGGGGTTGCCGCAGCCGTCCACGATGCGGCCTTTGGAAAGGACCAGTTCCAGGGACGTCTCGCTCATCGCACACCTCACGCCAGGGCAATGATTCGGTCGAGTTCGGCGGCCAGACGTTCATCCAGCGGCTCCGGCCGGTGGGTAGAGAGAATTTCCCGTGCCCGGGCTGCGGCCCAGTCGCGGGCCCCGTCCCGCTTCCTCTCCCACTCCTCGTAGGGCCGCCGGTCCATCAGGGTGGGCACCCAGAGGTCGGAAAGGTGCCGGCGGGTGTGAGGGTGGGTGAGAAAGTTGCCGCCGGGCCCGACCTCGCGGATGGCCTCCAGGGCCAGCGTCTCTTCGTCCACGACGATGCCCGCCATCATCCGGCGGACGATGCGGAAGATCTCGGCGTCCATCAGAGCCTGCTCGTAGGACCAGATGCGGCTGCCGTGGAGGAGGCCCACCCCCAGGAGCATGTCCGACAGGGTGAGAGAGGCCATCAGGGTGGAGAGGCTGTTTTCGATCCCGGCCTGCCAGTTCGGCTCCTTGGCTCCGGTGGCAAAAGAGCCCATCGAGAGCGGAATTCGGTAGAAATCGGCCAGGAGGTTGGTGGCCGCACCGAAGAGGAAGTCTTCCGGGCCGCCGCCGGTATAGGCGCCGGTGCGCAGGTCCATGGCCGTCTGGGCAGCGGCATAAAAGACGGGCGTCCCCGGATAGGTCAGTTCCACCAGGGCCAGGGCGCTCAGGACCTCGGCGTTGCCGACGACGAGCGTCCCGGCCATGGTGGCCGGGCCGGTGGAGACGCAGGAGGCCATGGTCATAAAGCCCACCGGCAGGCCGGCCTCCGCCGCAACCAGGGCCGCCTCGACGCTCCCCCCGTCCTGCCCCAGGGGCGAAACGGTGCACTCCATGATCGAAAGGGGAGGGCGCCGGCGCAGGGCCTCTTTCCCGCCGGCGATAGCCTCGGCCATCGCCACAGCGGCCCGGGCCTCCCGCTCGGAGTAGATGCTTTCCGTCTGCACGTGCTTGGTCGAATTGGTCCAGATGGCCCGGATCTCGTAGAGGCCGCGCTTCTCCGCCGGGCAGTCCTGGGCCGAGACGGGGACCCAGTGGAAAGCCACCTCCTCCAGGGCATCGACCAGGCGGGCAATATCGGCCACGTCCCGGAGGCAGGAGCGCCGGCGCTTTCCCGTCTCCAGTTCGATCACCTCCACGCCGCAGCCGTCGGTGCCCACATAGACGTGGTTGCCGTCCAGCGGGAGGTCCTGCTCGGGATTGCGGGCGGCCAGGGTGTACACGGGCGGGGCCGCACGGAGTGCCTCCTCGATCCGATGGCCTGGGACGCGCACCACCATCGTCTTCCGGTCTACACGGGCCCCGTGCGCTTCCCACAGGTCGAGGGCCTTTTCCGAAGGAAAGCGCACCCCCACCGTCTCGATCACATCGAGGGTGGCCGTATGGATGCGTCGGACCTCCTCCGGGCTGAGGATGTCCAGACGCAGGCGAGGGTTGGTGATGGAAGCGATACGGCCGGCCATCATCTCCTCCCGGGGCCTTGCCCCCGCTATCGAGAACAAACCGGCGAGAAAAGCATATCATAGAACAGGCCGGCTGTCAAACCGAAAAACAAAGTTTAGTCCTTGCAATGGGACGAAATGTGTGCTAAAATGGGGTCGAAATGTTGATATACAAACCAACGGGAGGAAAGCGGTGGACGATCTCGACCGCCTGATTCTGCGGACGCTCCAGGCCGATGGGCGCACCCCCTTCACCGAGATCGCCCGAAGGGCCGGGGTGTCGGAGACGACCGTCCGCAGCCGTTACCGCAACCTGGTTCGGCAGGGCATTGTGCGCACGGTGGCCATCGCAGACCCCTATGCCCTCGGTTTCCATGCCCCGGCGCTCATCGGTATCCGGGTCGAGCCGGGTCAGGTCGAGGAGGTGGCCTCCCGGGTGAGCGCCCTGCCGGAGGTGAGTTACCTGGTGATGACGCTGGGAGATTGGGACCTCCTCGTGGAGGTCTTTTGCCGCGACCTGCGCCACCTGAGCGACCTCCTCACCCAGCGCCTGCACCGCATTCCGGGCGTCCGTTCCACCGAAACCTTCCCGATCACCCGCAGTTATAAACTGAGTTACCGCTGGTCCCCCGGCGAGACGCCGGAAGAGATCGAGCGCAACACCTGAGAGGATGCCGATGAAACTGACCACCATGCGTGAGGCCATCGCCACCTATGTCCACGACGGCGACACGGTGGCCATCGAGGGCTTTACCGCCTGCATCTCCTTCGCCGCCGGCCACGAGATAATCCGTCAGGGGCGGCGCGATCTCGTCCTCTGCCGGATGACGCCCGACCTCATCTACGACCAGATGGTGGCGGCCGGCTGTGCCCGCAAACTCCTCTTCTCCTACCTGGGCAACCCCGGTGTCGGCTCGCTCCACGCCATCCGCCGGGCGGTGGAGAAAGGCATCCCCGTTCCCCTGGAACTGGAGGAGTACTCCCACTTCGGCATGGTGGGGCGGTACCTCGCCGGGGCCTGGAGGCTCCCCTTCTTCCCGCTGCGTTCCTACATGGGGAGCGACCTGCCCCGGGTCAACCCCCGCATCTGCTTCCTGAAAAGCCCCTACGGGGAGGAAGAAATCGCCACCGTCCCGCCGCTCAACCCCGACGTGGCCATCCTCCACGCCCAGCGGGCCGACATCCACGGGAACACACAACTCTGGGGCCTCCTGGGCGTGCAGAAGGAGGCGGCTTTCGCCGCCCGGCATGTCATCGTCGTGGTGGAGGAAGTGGTCGATGAAGAGGTCATCCGGGCCGATCCCAACCGCACCCTGATCCCCGGTCTGATCGTGGACGCGGTGGTGTGCGAACCGTATGGGGCCCATCCCTCCTACGTCCAGGGCTATTACGACCGCGATAACGCCTTCTACCTGCGCTGGGACGAAGTGAGCCGGGATGAGGCCGGGACCCGGGCCTGGCTGGAGGAGTGGGTCTACGGCCTGCCGGACCGGGCGGCCTATGTGAAGAAGATGGGGCCCGCGGTTTGGGAGCGTTTGCAACCGGGAGAAGCCCGGTCGGGGGCCGTGAACTATGGGGCCTACCGCTGAAACGGAGGTGGATGTCCGTGGAATATTCCCCTACGGAGATGATGATCGTGGCGGCGGCGCGGGCGCTGGCCGGAGTGCGCACCGTCTTTGTCGGGGTGGGTCCGCCGAACATCGCCTGTAACCTGGCCCGGCGGACGGTAGCACCGCAACTGGAACTGATCTATGAGAGTGGGGTCTTTGGGGCCCGGCCGGCCCGGATGCCGCTTTCCATCGGCGATCCCGCCCTGGTGAGCGGAGCCACCATGGTCTGCTCCCAGGCGGACCTCTTCGGGCTGTATCTCCAGGGCGGCCGGCTGGAGGTGGCGCTCCTTTCCGGGGCGCAGGTGGACCGCTTCGGTAACCTGAACACCACCGTGATCGGCGACTATGCCCATCCCCGGGTGCGTCTGCCCGGCAGCGGAGGGGCCTGCGAGATCGCCATCAACGTCGGCCGCGTGTTCATCATGATGCCCCTGAGCCGACGCTCTTTCGTAGACCGGCTCGACTTTCTCACCAGCCCCGGCCACCTGGGGGGGAAGGGCGAACGGGCCGCCCTGGGAATGCCCGGCCGGGGGCCGGAGCGCGTCATCACCGATAAATGTCTTCTGGGCTTTGAGGGCGGCGAGATGGTGCTGGAACGCCTCCACCCCGGCGTAACGCTGGAGGAGGTGCAGGCCACCGTCGGCTGGGAAGTGCGCCTATCTCCCGACCTGGGCACAACCGAGCCGCCCACGGCGGAAGAACTGCGTATCCTGCGGGAGGAACTGGACCCGCAGGGAATCTACAGGCGCTGAGGTCGCCCGAGGACACCTGCGCTACACCGATGTAGACGTCTCCCTATGCTCGGCGGCGGAATCATCCGGGGTGCCCTGCGCCACCCCGGTGGCCGAAGCCGACCGTTCTCCACAGGAGGTCTTGCGATGGGTAAGGACGTGGTCATCCTGGCGGCGGTGCGCACGCCGATCGGCAACTTTGGCGGGGCGCTGAGGGATGTATCGGCGGCGCGTCTGGGCACGGTTGTGGCCCGGGCAGCACTGGAGCGGGCCGGCCTCCCCCCCGAGGTGGTAGACGAGGTCATCTTCGGCTGTGCCCGGCAGGCCGGAAACGGCCCCAACCTCGCCCGGCAGATCGCCTTCCATAGCGGCGTCCCGGTCGAGAAACCCGCTTTCACCGTCAACCAGGCCTGCGCCAGCGGCCTGAAGGCGGTGACGCTGGCCGCCCAGTCCATCCTCTGCGGGGAAAACTCCCTGGTGCTGGCTGGCGGGGTGGAGCAGATGTCCCAGATCCCTTACCTCCTCCTGAAGGCCCGCTGGGGCTACCGTCTGGGCGACGACACCCTGGTGGACGCGATGTACCGAGACGGCTACTTCTGCCCCCTGGCCGGGATGCTCATGGGCGAGACGGCCGAACTCCTGGCCGAACGCTACGGTATCACCCGCGAGGAGCAGGACCGCTTCGCCCTGGAAAGCCACCGCAAGGCTGTGGCCGCCTGGGAGAACGGGACCTTTCGGGAGGAGGTGGTGCCGGTGGAGGCCCCGGCCGAGAAGGGAGGCACGACGCTGGTCGAGCGGGATGAGCGCCCGCGGGCCGACACTTCGCTGGAGAAACTGGGCCGGCTGCCCCCGGTCTTCAAGCCCGGCGGCACCATCACCGCCGGCAACGCTTCCAGCATCACCGATGGGGCGGCAGCGCTGGTGATCGCCTCGGAAGAGCGGGCCCGGGAACTCGGCGTCGCCCCTCTGGCCCGCATCATCGGCTATGCCGCCGCGGCCGTTCACCCCCGGGAGATGGGGCTAAGCCCGGTCCCGGCCACACGGAAACTCCTGGCCAGGACCGGACTCCGGCTGCAAGATTTCGACCTGATCGAACTGAACGAGGCGTTCGCGGCCCAGGTGCTGGCGGTGGAGCGGGAACTGGACTGGGATCCCTCCCGGCGCAACGTCCACGGCGGTGCGGTGGCTCTGGGGCATCCCACCGGTTGCACCGGGGCCCGCATCCTGGTCACCCTCCTCCACGCCCTGCGTACCTATGACAAGCGCCTGGGCCTGGCCACCCTCTGCGTGAGCGGCGGTCCGGGCCTGGCCGTGGCCGTCGAACGGATCGGACCGCCTGTGCGCCCGTCGGGGTAAACTCGGCAAGAGGGGATGCCTTTCTGCAAACCTGCCGGGAACCAGCCCGACCGGAAGGCCTTTCCAGGCCGGCCTGCGCCTGTTCCCGGATAGGCCCTTGTTCGGAGGGTAGGGGAATATGAATCCCATCCTCCGGTCGGTCAGACTCGCTTGGCGGCCATATCGTATCCCCCTGCGCCGAGGGTGTGCCCCAATTTTGTCGGGCTGGGTAGGCGACGGCACTGCCGTCGTCTACCCAGCGGAGGGGCCGAAAAGCGGTTGACGGCCGGCCGGCCTGCCTCTATAATGCCGGCGGAACAACCCAGATGACCGTACCCGGACGCCTGGCCGGACTTCCCGACCGGGCTTTCTCAGGAGAAGAAAAGATGAACCCAACCCTTCCGGCCGAGTTTATCCGCTGGCTCTATGAAGAACGGGCGCACCTGATCCGCCGCCAGGCCGAGGGAGAAGCCGTGCCGGCCCACGAAATCTTCCTGGGCTTTACCCGGCACAGTCCGGCGGTGGTCTCGTGGGGACCGGCCGGCCTCAACGCCTCCATCAAGGGGGTGGGCTTTATCCCCAAAGAGGAATACCTGGAGGAAACGCTCTCCGCCTACCTGGAGCATATCCGGCGCGGCTGGCGAGAGGGCTACAGCCGGGAAGGCCTGTTCCTCCTGATGCGCCTCCTCTACGGCGAAGGCTGCGCCGAGCGGATCGATTTCACCCGACTGGGCACGCTGGAACTGGCCCGAGGACATTCCTGGGAGAACTTTCAGGCCAACCCGACCGCCACGCTCCTCTTCTTCCAGCCCCCGGCCACCAGTTACGAGGTGCGGGGACGGGTGGAAATCCACCAGGAGGGCAGCATCTACCATACCCTGCTCAACGCCCAGCACGATGTCTATCACCGCCCCCGCCCGGAGGAGTGGCCGAAACGGCCGGCCTATGTCTTCACGATCGAGGAAATCTACGATAATTCGGCCACCCGAGACGGTTTCGGACGACGCATCTATTAGGCCGGCCCGGTCGAGTTGCCCCTGGGTTTGCAATCGGGGCTTTTGCCCCGGCCGGACAGACGTAGTACAATATCTGCTGCAGAAGCCGGTCCGGAGGCCCAAAGTGCGTGTCGAGCACTTGACCACAGCGGATAACTTTACCGAACTGGTGGAGGAATGGTCGTCTCTCCTCCGCCATGCGGCGGTGGACACCCTTTTCCTGACCCCGCAGTGGCAGGAAGTCTGGTGGCGACACTTTGGGACGACCCTGGAACTTTGCCTCCTCCTGGCCCGCGACGAAACCGGCGCGCTCCGGGGAATTGCCCCTCTCTACATCCAGGAGGAGGCCGGCCGGCGTATCCTCCGCCTCATCGGCGGGCTGGAGGTCTCCGACTACCTGGACCTGGTCGTGGCCCGAGGGCAGGAAAGCGAGGTCTACCGGGCCTTCTGGGAATACCTCCTTGCCGAACTTTCCTGGGACCTCCTTGACCTGCACTGTCTGCCGTCCGCCTCTCCGACCCCCGAGGCCCTGCGCCGGGTTTGCGAGGGATGTCTCCCGGAGGATTTCGCCATCGAACTGGAGGAGGCGGCACCTTATATCCCCCTTCCCGAAGACTGGGAGGCCTATCTCACCACCCTGGATAAGAAACAGCGCCATGAAATTCGGAGGAAGGTGCGCCGGGCCGAAGCCGAGGCCGAAGTACGCTGGTCCCGCCTTCAGGAACCGGCCGGCCTGGAGGAAGCGGTGGAGACTTTTATCCGGCTACACCGGGCCAGCCATTCGGAGAAGGAAGCCTTCATGACCCCCCAAATGGCCGCCTTCTTCCGCGATATGGCCCGGATGACCTGGGAAGCCGGCTGGCTCAACCTGTATACCCTCTGGCTCGACGGCCGGCCGGCCGCTTCCCTCTGGTGCTTCGACTACGGGGGCGATCTCCTGCTCTACAACTCGGGCTTCGACCCCACCTGGCGTCCCGAACTCTCCTCCGGCATCGTCCTCCTGGCCTACTGCATCCAGGACGCTATCGCCCGCCGGAAGAGGCGCTTCGACTTCCTGCGCGGCAGCGAAAGTTACAAGTACCGTTTCGGGGCTGTGGATGGCGCCGTCTACCACCTGACCGTCCGCCACCCTTCCCGCCCCCGGCTTCCGGGCTGAAACTCCACACGACAGAGGTTCTCGTATGCGCATCGCCATGCTCAGTGTCCACACCTGTCCCCTGGCCACCCTGGGAGGCAAAGATACCGGGGGGATGAACGTTTACGTCCGAGAACTGGCCCGGGAGTTGGGCCGGCGCGGGTTGGCCGTGGACGTCTTCACCCGTTCTCAGGATCCGCATATCCCCCGGGTGCGCTGGTTCGGGGAAAATGCGCGGGTCATCCACATACCGGCCGGCCCCGAGATGCCGCTGGATAAACATACCCTCTGGCGCTATCTCCCCGACTTTGCCCGCGAGGTCCGCCGCAGGGCCGAGGAGGAGCACCTGCGCTATGACCTCCTCCACAGCCACTACTGGCTCTCGGCCCTGGTGGCTCGCCGACTGCGCGAGGAGGGGTGGAGGGTCCCCATTGTGCACATGTTCCACACCCTGGGCGCGGCCAAAGAAACGTTCGGCCGGGAACGGGGTTACCGGGAGGACCGCCGCCGGTTTCAGGCCGAAGAAGAGATCGTCCATGATGTGGAGGCCATCGTTGCCGCCACCCCCCTGGAACGCGACCAGCTGGTCGAGTATTACCGGGCCCCGATGGAGCGCATCCACGTGATTCCGCCCGGGGTGAACCTGGAACGCTTCCGCCCCATCCCCAAAGTAGAGGCCCGCGCCCATGTGGGAACCCCCTGCGAACCCTGTGAGGAGGCGCATATGCTCCTCTACGTCGGCCGGATGGATCCCCTGAAGGGCGTGGACGACCTCCTCCGGGCCATGGCCTATGTGGTTCGGGACCTCCCGGACGACTGGGCCTGCCGGACCTGTCTGGCCCTGGTGGGCGGTGATGCCGAGAGCAGCGACGGGGCCCTTCGGCAGGAGATGGACCGCCTGGAGCGCCTCAAGGAGGAACTGGGGTTGCGCCCTCTGGCGACCTTCCTCGGCCGGCGCGACCAGGATGAACTGCCCTATTACTACTCCGCCGCCGACATCTGCATCGTCCCCTCCCACTACGAGTCGTTCGGCATGGTGGCGCTGGAATCTCTGGCCTGCGGCACGCCGGTGGTGGCCTCCCGCGTCGGCGGGCTGACCTATATCGTCGAGGACGGGGTGACAGGCTTTCTGGTGCCCCGGGGCGACCCTTTGGCCCTGGCTAACCGCATCTCCCAGTTGCTCCAGGATTGCCAATTGCGCCGTCGGATGGGGCTCTACGGGATGGAAATGGCCCGCAAATTCTCCTGGACGGAGATTGCCGGACAGATTGTCGCCCTCTACGAAATGCTTGTGGGGAAGGCCAGGGGCTGAGCGGGTTTCACCACCTTCCGGGTGGGCTAGAATCGCAAGAAAAGGCGGTTCAAGATGGAGTGGGTCGAAATTGACGGTTCTTACGGCGAAGGCGGCGGGCAGGTCTTGCGCACCGCGCTCACCCTTTCGGCCCTGACCGGCCGGCCGGTGCGCATCGAGAAGATACGGGCCGGCCGGCGCAAGCCGGGCCTGGAAGCCCAGCACCTCACCGGCGTGTTGGCCTGCGCCCGCCTCTGTGACGCCGCCCTGGAAGGCGCCCACCTGGGCTCCACCACCCTGGCCTTTTCCCCGCGCCGACAGGTCCAGGCCGGGGAATACCGCTTCGATGTGGCCGAACAGCGTAAAGGTGGCAGCGCCGGCTCGGTCACGCTGGTGTTGCATACCCTCCTCCTCCCGCTGGCTCTGGCCGAGGGGGAATCGAAACTCACCGTCCGCGGTGGCACCCACGTGGCCTGGAGCCCACCCTACCACCACCTGGAGCGCGTCTATCTCCCCATGCTGGAGAAGATGGGCCTGTCCATGCGCGGTCGAATTTCCCGTTGGGGGTGGTATCCCCAGGGTGGGGGTGAAGTGACCGTATGGGTGCGTGGAAGCGGCCGGTCGTCCTTGAAACCTCTGGCGCTCGAGGAGCGGGGGGCCCTCCGCCGCCTGTGGGTCCTCTCGGCCTATTCGGAACTGCCGGCCCACGTGGGCGAGCGGCAGGGACGGCAGGCCGAAAACCTCCTCCGCCAGGCCGGCCTCCATCCCCACCTGGAAGTGTTCCGCGCCCCCTCGGCCGGAATCGGCAGCACCGTCATCCTCGTCGCCGAGTGCGAAAACGTCTATGCCGGCTTCAGCGCCCTGGGCGAGCGAGGAAAACCGGCCGAACAGGTCGCCCAGGAGGCCTGCGCCGATTTCCTGGCCTGGTACCGGAGCGGGGCGGCGGTGGAAATGCACCTGGCCGACCAACTGATCCTTCCCCTGGCCCTGGCCTCGGGGCCTTCCTCCTTCACGACCTGCCGCCTCACCCAGCATCTGCTGACGAACGCCTGGGTTGTACAGCACTTTTTACCGGTGCAGATTACGATCGAGGGAGAAGAAGGCCGGCCCGGTCGGGTGGAAGTACGGCCGTAGGCGGGGATACCGGTGGACCGAAATCTGCTCCTCACCTTCGCTATCCTCCTGTCTGCCATCGCCCTTCTTCTGAGCGAGCGGTTGCGTTCCGACCTGGTGGCCCTCCTGGTCGTCGTGGCCCTGGGCCTCAGCGGCGTCCTGACCCCCCAGGAGGCCTTTTCCGGCTTCAGCCGCTCGGCCGTGGTGACCATCCTGGCCATCTTTATCCTGACCGAGGGGTTGCGGCGTAGCGGCGTGACCGATCAGGTGGGAGGGTTTCTCCTGCGCCTGGGGGGGAAGGAAGAGGGCCGGCTGGTCGCCGTGGTGATGTTGGCCGGGGCCTTTTTCTCCCTCTTTATGAACAACATCGCCGCGGCCTCGGTGCTCCTGCCGGCCGTCACCGGGGCGGCCCGGAAGGCCCGTCTGGGCCTTTCCCGCCTCCTCCTGCCGCTGGCCCTGGGGACGATCCTGGGGGGAATGGCCACCCTCCTGACCACCACCAACATCGTCGTCAGCAGCCTCCTGCGGGAGCAGGGGATTCCGGGCTACGGCCTCCTGGATTTTTTCCTTCTGGGCCTGCCGATCGTAGCCGTCGGCGTGGCGTATATGGTCCTCTGGGGGCGCCACCTCCTGCCGACGCAACTCCTTCCGGAGCGGGGTTCCACCCTTTCCCGGCAAAGCGACCTGGTGGAGGTGTACCGGCTGGGCGAACGGCTCTTCCGGGCGCGGGTGCCGGCCGGCTCCTACCTGATCGGCCGCCCCCTGGCCCAGAGCACCTTCCGGGAACGCTATAACCTCGCCGTCGTGGCCCTGGAACGGGGCGGGAAGGTCCTTCTCTCGCCTTCCCCGGATACCCTCTTTCAGGAAGGGGACATCGTGCTCCTGGAAGGAAAGGTGGAGGAGTTTCGCCGACAAGATGTGCCGCCTTACTTGGAAATCCTGCCCCCGCGCCCTTGGCGCGAAGAAGACCTGGAGTCGCCGGAGGTGGCCGTGGTGGAGGCGGTGCTGGCCCCGCGCTCCACGTTGATCGGGCAGACGTTGCGGAGTGTGCACTTTCGGGAAAAGTACGGCATGAATGTGCTGGCGATCTGGCGGGCCGGCCGGCCCATTCGTACTTCCCTGGGCGACCTTCCGCTCCAGTTCGGCGATGCCCTGCTCCTGCAGGGGCCGCGCCGGAGCCTCTCGCTCCTGCGGGGGGAACCCGACCTGGTTCTCCTGGGGGAAGAAGAGGAGGCCGTGCCGCTGCGTCGGAGTCGGCCGGCGCTGGCCATTATGGTCGCCACGCTGGTGCTGGTCGCCCTCTTCCCCTCCCTGATCGGGGAGTTTATGCTGGGCGGGGCGCTCCTTATGGTGCTGGTCGGCATTCTCACCCTGGATCAGGCCTACCGCTCCATCGAGTGGAAGAGCATCTTTCTCATCGCCGGGATGCTCCCCCTGGGCACAGCCATGACCAAGACCGGCGCGGCTTCCCTTCTGGCGGGGCATATCGTGGCCTGGTTAGGTCCGGCCGGCCCCTGGGCGCTCCTGGCCGGTTTCTTCCTCCTGGGGACGCTCCTGACCCAGGTGATGAACGGGCCGGCGGTGGCCAGCGTGGTGGCCCCGATGGCCATCCAGGCGGCCCTGGCGATCGGGGCCAACCCCCGTTCCCTGGCTATGGCCGTGGCCCTCTCGACCTCGATGGCCTTCCTGACCCCCCTCGGCCATCCGGTCAACGTGCTGGTGATGGGGCCGGCCGGCTACCGTTTCCGGGATTACCTGCGGGTGGGCCTGCCGCTGACCCTCCTCCTCTCTGCGCTCATCCTTCTGCTCCTGCCCGTACTCTGGCCGCTATAGGGCCGTCACCCGGACATCCGTCTGAGCCAGAAGAAGGCTCCTCCGGCGATGGCGAACGCCTCGGCCAGGATACAGCCGACGAGGATCCCTCCCATATCCATCCAGAAACGCTCCGGGTACAGGCGGAGCAGGGTATCGGAGTAGGCAAAGGTCCAGGAACCGGGAGGGAAGAAAATCTCGTGAAAGCCGGTGAAAAAGGTGTCCCAGCCCAGGAGCATGAGTCCCCCGACGGCCGCCACACATCCTACGGCCAGAAGGCTTCCCCCTAGGAGGGCGATGGGGGCCCGGCGGCGGGTGGAGGGATGGACGGCGAGGGCGACGGTTCCTCCCAGAACCACCAGGCCGGAGGCGATCCCCGTCCCCCACAGAGCCCCCAACACCCGCTTGACATCCTCCATGTGGGACAGTTCCTTTGGGCTGAAGGCCGGCCGATCTCCCAGGGGAATCTCGGCCAGGCGCTCGATTTCCGCCCCGGTGAGGAGATAGTCCAGGCAGGCCTCGGCCAGCCGGATGCGTTCCGCCGTGGAAAGGCCATAGGGGTCGGGAGGAAAGTCGGGCCGCTGGTATTCCCAGCGCACCAGGGCAGGTAGCGTCGTCAGCCGCAGGGCCAGGCCCAGCAGGGCCGGCGGAAGGAGCAGGATCGCCAGGATCTGCATCGCTTTGGACCAGGCAGAGCGCACCGTCACCTCCGAAAGGCCGCCTCGGTCCGAGCCTTGGAGGGCATTATACCACAAATTCACTCTTCCTAGCCCTCGATGAGAGAGGGGGAAGGAAAGAATCCAGGGCTTTTCGATTTTCTCATAACGTGCCCAGGGCCGGGATACGGCTCGTATCCCCAAATAACCTGGGGCAGAGAGGCGTGCGCCTGGGCCCACATCCACATCTCCCGTACCGAGGTCTCGCCTAACGTGCGGCCAGCAACAGGCAAGCCAGGAGTGCCAGCCCCGAGTAGCGTCGGCCCTGCCGCCTTCGAGGTTCGGGTAACCGGTGCAGGGCTCTCCGTGCGTGTTCTGTTCCTGGGTCCCCAACCTTTGTTCCGACCACCCCCACCCCATCTCCAGTTTCTATACCTTCCTGTGCCAGCAACGAGTTTGAACTGCCCGAAAGTGTGCTGCAAGCCAGAAAGGTTATAAAACTTGGGGAAGTTTTCAAGCGCAGACACGATCTAGGCCCGCAGCAATATGGGTGGCTTTCAATCCACCTCGACCTGGTCCAGGATGTTGTCCGGTACACCGATTCTATCTCCCTTCGACTTACGATCACCAATGAGACCGATCACCCGGTTATCTTCGTTCGCCCTGAAAGGATATCACTTGGAGGTATTCATTGGATCGACTGTCCATTCCAACTCCGGATTGACATGAGGTCAACCGACGGTACAGAAATTGGACTGGATTGCTGTGATGACCGAGAGATTCTCGCCATCTTCCCCTCTTTCCCCCAAGAAGTATTTTCTATGCTTCCGCCTGGTCGGAGTTGTGTTACGGAACTGGAGGCAAAAAGCAGGAGGCCATACATCTCTATGGAACTTAGCACCCGATTCCGCCAGGAAGGTACAAGTTGAAGGCCTTTTTGGGGGGAGGCGTCTCAGGACCAGTAACAGAGAGAGGTAATCGACGTGGGTGGTTGGCTGGGATGGTCAGAGTCCAATGTAGTCACCCTTACGATAGTGCCGGAGTAATCGGGGGAGGCTGGTTGACGACGAGGGCGAGGATAATCGCTCGCTGACCGCACTAAGGCAATTTGTCGCCGCTTGCCAGTTATCCAAGCCGGCGAAGGTTAGCCCATTTTTCGCTACCAAAGCAAGATCCCTTACCCCCAGCGGTAGCGCCTTTCTGCGGGCAGGCGTCCCGCCTGCTGCGGGGGAGACCAAGGGAGGCGGCATGTTCCCTCGGCAGGGGGCGAAGGATCGGTAGGGGCTGGTCGCTGGCCGGCCTTTCCCCGAAAGAAGGCCGGCCGGGGATGCGCCGATGGAAATCGGCCTTTGGGGGCGCTGTCGCGCCCGCCGTCGGCCTGCGCCGACGGGCCCGCAGGGTCCGGCCCGCCGGCCGGAAGCGGGGATGCCCCGTCCCCAACGGGGGTATCGGGGGCAGCGCCCCCGGCACGAGGACAAGGACGAGTGCCCACCCGAGGCCGGCCGGGGATGCGCCGATGGAAATCGGCCTTTGGGGGCGCTGTCGCGCCCGCCGTCGGCCTGCGCCGACGGGCCCGCAGGGTCCGGCCCGCCGGCCGGAAGCGGGAATGACACGCCCTAATCGGGCATTTGCAGATTCCCTAACCCCATGTTACAATCATAAGGGTTGGCTTTTCCCGGAGACAGAACATGGGACTCCTTTGGATCATCGCTCTGATTATCCAGGTGGCCTTCGGCCTCATCCTGCTCGTCGCCTTTTTCCTCCATCTTGCCGAGACGAGCCGCTACCTCAAGGTTGGTGTCCTTATGGCATTGGTTGCCTTTGTCCTGACCGTCTTGAGGATATTTCCCCCGTCGCTCTTTTTGCTTCGCCATATTTGCGTCCTCCCTGTCTTATTGGTGCTCTACTTTCTTCGCACGATGGTCAACACCTCTGTGGGAATGTACTACTGCGCCAGTTTACAGGTCCCTTCCTTTGCCTTGTGGGAAAGAATTGCCCGCTCTTCTTTTCCGGCCCTTTCACCGGCCGGATTTCCCCCTCCTCCGGAATCCGGGGCCGAAGTTCACCCGGCCCCAAGCGGTGAAGCCCTCCCGGAACGGCCCTCCGAACCTTCGCCCGAGCCATGGCCCGCTCCTGGTTTCCCCCCTGAAGGCCCGACCGAGAAGATCCGGTGGCAACCATTCCTGCTTACGACTTTCGCCGTGATTGCCGGAGGCGTAATCTTTTCTGTCATCCTCTTCCGGCTGACAACCCCCCGCCTGGCCGGCCCCTTTCGCGGCCTGGAGCCGATTCCTTCTAGCCCTGGTCCTCTTTACATCAACATCCTAGCCGCCCTGGAAGCCGCCTTTACGGAAGAAATCGCCTTCCGGATGTGCATCCAGAATTACCTGGCCCGTGTCCTGCGCCTGCCCAGACGCGCCTACGGACTGGCCATCGTGCTCAGCGCGGCATTCTGGGCTCTGGCCCACGGCGAGGTGCTGGACCCGGCCTGGGTCAAGCCGGTCCAGGTCTTTCCCATAGGTCTGGGACTGGGCTATCTGGCCAGAAGATGGGGCCTGGAGAGCAGCATCCTGGCCCATGCCGGTTTCAACCTGATCCTGATCGTTTTGTCCCCGTGGCTGCTTGGAGCCTAGTCCGGGTGCGATAGGAGGGGCACGGCGATGTTGCGTAGCAAGGCGGTTACCGTGGCCTTCCTCATCCTTCTGGCCGTGGCCGTCCTCAGCATCGGCCTGTCTCGGGCAGAGACCGGCGAGCGCCAGGCCGTGCGTCAGGTGCTCGGCGGTGGCCCGGGCCGGTTCCATTATTGGGGTCTTCTCCTGGATGCGGAAGGCAATCCTTACCCCGACGGCGATTACCGGTTGACCTTCTCCCTCTATGAACTGCCTACCGCCACGACTCCTCTCTGGAGTGAGGCCCGAGTTGTCCCCATCCGGAACGGGCTGATCAGTGTAACGCTGGGGGTTCAAAATCCGTTGCCCGTCTTCCAGGAAAGCCGACATCTGTGGCTGGGCATTGGCCTGGCCGATCAGGGGGAACTGTTTCCTCGTCACCCGCTTATTGGCCTTTCGGTTACGGGAGAGGCCGACCGCCCCTCCTTTCTTTACCCAGGCAATCTGGGACTGCCTCTGGGAGCCGACGGTCGCTGGTACGGCGAGATTCCCTAGTGCCGTTTCCCTATCCTCTGGAACGGCGCCACGCTTCCCAGAGCATCCATCCGACCGTCACCAGCAGGGCCGCAATCGAGATGCCGGTGGCCCATTGCCGCAGCCCCGTCTGACGGAAGGTCAGTTCCACCCGGTGGATGCCTTCGCCGAGGCCAAAGTCCATCAGTCCGTAAGGGTTCTGTACGCTTGGGGACCGGATCTGCCCGTCCACCACGAGTTGCCAGCCGGGGTAATAGAAGATGGCCGCCCGGAGCCAGGCCGGCCCGTCGGTTTCCAGGAGCCAGTGGCAGGAGGTGCCGGTCAGCCTTTGCTCCAGGATGCGTACCCGGCCGGCCAGCACAAAGAGCCGGCTGGCCCGAGCCGGGCTTTCGGGGCGTACCATCGCCCAGACCGGCTCGTATTCTCCGGTGGTGGTCACCTCGATTCCCCGGCCGGCGATGACCTCCGGGGCGTAGTCAGCATCGCTCACCTCATGGAAGCCTTCCGGGTGGGCATAGGGCAGGGCGGCCAGGAAAAATCCACCCAGGAGCACCAGAAAAAGCCAGTGTTGCCGCTGGCCTTCCCGGACGGCCAGGAAAGGGAAAGCGCAGATGAAGGCGGTAGCCAGGGCGGCCAGCACCAGGGCCCGCCAAGGAAATTGCAGGTATTGCAGGAGGGACAACCGATTCCACAGCCAGAGCGAGTTGTCGGTCACCAGGAAGACGGCCAGTCCCAGCACCCCGATAAAGAACCAGAAGTGGGACCAACCTTCCCCGGCCTCTCGCAACTGGGCCCGCAAGTAGCGGGCCAGAACCAGGCTGACCCCCAGCATCACCAGGGGGATGAGTCCCAGCCCAAAACTCATTTCATCATACGGTCCCGGCAACGAAAGTCCAAAGCCCCAGGGAGAATAGATCAACTGATGCAGATAAACGAAATGGTTCTGGTAGTTGAGGTGGCCACTCAAGAGGTTATCGAGTTTGACCCAGTGCCGCTCGACGATGGCCGGTAGCCAGAAGAAGGCGCTCAAGGCCAACCCTAAGGCCAGGGCCAGGAGGCCTCTTCCCAGCACCTGCCAGCGGCGCTTCCGACGGGCCAGGAAGAGGACGTACAACCCCAGGACCGGAACGACGATCAGCGCCACCGGGTTGCTGCTGAGAGGAAGCAGGGCCGTGGCGCCGGCGGCTACCAGGAGATGCCCCGTCTTTGAGGTCGGGCCGTTTTCCCTTCCCCAGGCCCAGCGCCTGAGCCCCCAGAAGGCCCAGGGAAACAGGCTCATGGCGGCAAAATCGGCCAGGGCGTAGCGGACATAGAGGCAAGTCAGGGTGTAGGGGGCCAGGATGTATCCCACGCCGGCCACCACTCCGCCGGCCTGACCGAAGATCTCCCGGGCGAACAGATACATCCCCAACCCGGCCAGCGCCAGGAGCAGGAAGCAGGTCAGGTTCAGAGAGGCTACCAGGGAGGCTCCCATGGCGTGGAAGGCCGAGGTCAGGTAGTAGACCAGCGGCGGATTGAAGAGGAAAAAAGGCTGGCCGTAGCCCTGGCTCAGGTCCGGTGCCCAGCGGGGAAGGATTTCCCCTTCCTGAAGGCCGCGGTAGAACTCGGTTGCCCGGGGCAGATATTCCAGAGCATCGTGCCCGGTCATCTGTTTCATCTGAAAGGTGGGCAGGCCGGCCAGGAAGACAAAGAGCAGGAGGACGGCCAGCCACTTCCAATCCTGCTGCCAGCGCAGGCGGAGCGTCTCTTCCCAGCGTTCCCAGACCGGCCAGCGGGGTGTCCTTCGCTCGCCCCGACGTATCCGCAGGCGGCCGACCCGGTCGTAAAGGTGTCGGCCCTGCCATTCGGCCGCGGCCACCAGGAGAAGCACCACCAGGCCGGCCAGGCCCAGCGGTCCCCGCAGCGGCCACGGCCGGTAACGGAAGACGGCCCGATGGCTTCCCGGTTCTACGGCCACTCCCACAAAACTGGGAGCCAGCATGGCCGTCTCCACCTCTCTTCCGTCCAGCGTAGCCTGCCAGCCGGGATGGAAAGTTTCCTTCAGGAGGAGCCAGCAGGAACGGCCGGCCGTAAACTCGACGGTATACGTTTCTCCCTCTACCCGTTCCCCGAGGATTTGCCCGCACGGCTCGCGCATGGGGAGGGAAAGGTTAGGCAACTGCTGGGGGAAGGAGGCCAGAGGCAGGGTGGCGGCTTCGCCGGCCGGGGCCGGTCCAAAGACCAGGCGGGGGTGCTGGCGGTCCTCGACCCAGCGGCTCTGTACCCAGGCCTGGGCGGCGGCGAACCACTCGGAGCGAGGGCCGTAGAGGAGAAAGTCGCTGTCCACCAGGTCAAAGTAGCCGCCGGTTTCCACCCGGTAGAGGACATGGCGGCCGTAAGAGACGATCGGTTGGGCGAAGGGTAGGGCAGGTCGATCCACCGGGGCGACGATATAGCGCAGATTGAAGAGGTTGAAGGTGGCCGGCCGGCTTTCGTCCAGGTAGCCTTCGATGTCGGCGTTGAGCGAGAGGGCGTGGTAGAGGTAGCCGGGGTTGGGCACGTTGTTTTGGGCCAGGAAAGCATAGAGCGGCACGCTGCCGACGCGGTAGTCATTGCCCCAGCCGGCCGCCCGGCCGGCATAGGTCCGGCCCGGTGGCAGGGAACGCAATTTCTCCAGCAGCCCTCCCAGGGCCGCCTGCTCGGCCCGATAGGCGGCCAGGTTTTCGGCCAGCCAGCGGCCGTTGAGCGCCAGATAATCGGCGCGTTCGACATAGGCCGGGACCAACAGGCCGACCGTCAACACCCCGGCCAGGGCCAGCGGCACGAGTTGGAGTCGGTGGCCGGCTTCTTCCCATCCGACCGATGCCAGGGTCTGGGAGCAGGATCGGGCCCGTTCCCACAGCCAGGCCAGGCCTACCCCGGCCAGCCCCAGCGCCCCCAGATGCACCGGGACGATGAAGCGATGCAGGTGCAGGTCGCTGCTCATCGGAAGCAGATTGAGGAGCACCCCCCACGTCGGCCGGCCGAAGTAGAGCGCCAGCCAGAAGAGGAAGAAAAGCACCAGCAAGCGGTAGACGTCGGAACGCCGCCAGCGGAAGGCGGCTACAACCAGCCCCAGTCCGGCCAGGAAGGTCAGCGAGGGGAAACGGTCGGCGTCGAGCAGCCGGCCGGAAAACAGGGCCTGGAGCGTCCATTGCCATCCATAGGCGTCGTATTTGCCGGGGTCTTCCCAGACGCTGCGGTTCATATAGAGCCGGTCCAAGAAGAAGGGTAGGAGGAAGTAGGCCGAAAGGAGCGCGACCAGGAGGAAGACTAGTCCCAGACGCAGGGCCCGTCGGCCGAGCGAAAGAAACGGCCCCAGGAAAAGGAAGAGCACCCCCGAAAGAAGCACCACGTACCCCAGGACGGTATGAGAAAGGAGTGTGGCCGCAACCAGGGCGGCCGTCGCAGCCCAGGCTCTTCCCTCGCGGACGGTGAGGTAGAGGCCGGCCAGGGCCGGCGGAAGGAGCCACATCCCCCACAACTGGGTATACATCCCCCAACCCCGCCAGACGTAACTGGAAAAATCTATGCCGTACAGGCCGCCGGAGGAAAGAAGAGACGAAAGCAACCCGGCCAGGGCAGCGGCCGGAGCCCGGAGTCCCAGCCGCCGGCCGGCCCAGTAAACCGAGAGGGGAAAGGTGCAGAGCAGCAGATAGCGGACCAGGTCGTACAGGGTGCGTAGCGGGAGCACTCCTCCCAGCCCTTTATAGAGGAGGGCCGTCACCAGGTGGGGCAGATGCTGGTAATGGTGAAAGAGGGGATAGCCCTGCACAAAGTCGGGCACCCAGAAATCGGTGGGGTCCTCGCCGCGCTCCAGGGCTTCCACCGTCCGCCCGACCAGCGCCAGGTGTAGCGTATCGTCGTTGAGGACGGGAGACTCCAGGGCCACTTCCGGCCAGAGGGTAACCAGGTTGAAAAGGACGGCACCGGCCAGAAGAAGGACGGCAAAGAGTGTCGCCTTATCCTTCATCGTCGTGCCTTTCGGGTGGGCCGGTATGCCCGGGAGTCTCCCTACGAGAGGCCCACCTCACGCAGGAGGCGAAGCGTCTCGCGGGCTTCTTCTTCGTCCAGGCGCTGGATGGCGAAGCCGGTGTGGACGATGACATAATCGCCCACCTGGACCTCGGGTACATAGGCCAGGCAGACTTCACGGACGATTCCGCCAAAGTCCACCCGGCCCATGCGCAGCGGGCCGGTCTCTTCGCCGATCTCCACGACCCGTCCGGGTATCGCCAGACACATCATCCACCTCGTCCTGGGTGTCCCGACCGGTGTCCGGTGAAAGAGGGTTTACCCCTGCCGTTCCTCCTTCCGTCGGCGGGCCTCGGCGATGGCCTGCTCGGCGATGTGGGCCGGCACCTCCTCATAGTGGTCGAACTGCATGTGCACCGAACCCCGCCCGCCGGTCATCGAACGCAGGTCGGTGGCATAGCGCTGCACCTCGGCCAGGGGGACATGGGCATGGATGACCGTCTTACCGTCGCCCAGCGGTTCCATCCCCAGCACCCGCGCCCGCCGGCTGTTCAGGTCGCCCATGATGTCGCCGGTATAGCCCTCGGGAACGGTCACATCCACCAGCATAATCGGCTCCAGGAGCACCGGATCGGCCTGGGCTTGGCCCTGTTTGAAGGCCTGGGAAGAGGCGATCTTGAAGGCCAGTTCGGAGGAATCCACCGGGTGCTCTTTGCCGTAAAAGACCGCTACCCGCACCCCCACAACCGGGTAGCCGGCCACGACTCCCTCCTGCATGGCCTCGCGAACCCCCTTTTCCACACCAGGGATATACTGCTTGGAAATGACCCCGCCCACGATTTCGTTGACGAACTCGAACTCGGTCTGATTATAGTCCAGCGGCTCCAGCCGCAGGTGCACCTCGGCGAACTGCCCCCGGCCGCCGGTCTGCTTCTTGTGGCGGTAGACCGTCTCCACCTGCTTGCGAATCGTCTCCCGATAGGGGACCAGCGGCAGGTCGGCCACCACGTTGACGTCAAACTTGCGTTTGATGCGCTCCACGGCGATCTGCACATGCGATTCGCCCATTCCGGAAAGGAGGATTTCCCCGGTCTGCGGTTCGCGGCCGGTGCGCAGGGTAGGGTCTTCCTCCAGGATACGGCTGAGGGCCGTGCCCATCTTATCCAGGTCGGCCTTGGTCTGGGGACGGATGGCGGCGGTAAAGACCGGTTCCGGAAACTCGATGGCCGGAAGGAGGAGCGGGCGGTCGGCCGAGCAGAGGGTATCGCCGGTGGCGGTCTGGGAGAGTTTGGTCACCATACCGATGTCGCCGGCGCCCAGGTGCTGTACGGCCATCTGCTCCTTGCCGCGGGTCACATAGACGGCGCCGATGCGTTCTTCGGCGCGTCGGGTGGGGTTATAGACCCGGGAATCGCTGTAGAGGATACCGCTGTAGACGCGGAAGAAGGACTGCCGGCCCACATAGGGGTCGGCCAGGGTTTTGAAGACCTGAACGGCCAGAGGGCCGGCCTCGCTAGGAGGGAGTTCCATCCCCTTGTCCTGAAGGAGGTCTGTGGCCTGGACGGCCGGACTTTCGGCCGCCGAAGGGAAACAGCGCAAGACGGTATCCAGGAGCGGCTGGACGCCGATGTTGCGCGTCGCCGAACCACAGAGCACCGGAACGATCGTCCCGGTTCGGACTCCCCGGCGCAGGCCCTGGACGATCTCCTCTTCGCCCAGTTCTTCCCCCTCCAGGTACTTTTCGATCAGGGCGTCGTCCGTCTCGGCAATCTTCTCGATCAGGGCCAGGCGGTACTCCTCGACCTGATCCTGCATCTCCGCCGGGATTGGGCCTTCCTCGAACTGGCCGTCGCGCCGGTCGCTATAGAAGAGGGCGCGCCGGCGCAGGAGGTCTACAACTCCCCGGAAGGACGCCTCGGCCCCGATAGGCAGTTGCAGGGGGATGGCGGCCCGGCTCAGCATTTTCTGGACCTGCTCGAGGGTACGGAAGAAGTTGGCATTGTCGCGGTCCATCTTATTGAGAAAGATCAGGCGGGGGAGGTTGCGCTGGCCGGCCAGTCTCCAGGCTACCTCCGCCCCCACCTCCACTCCGGAAGCCGCGCAGAGGACCAGGACGGCACCGTCCACCACCCACATCGCGGCGTAGACTTCGCCCAGGAAATCGGCATAGCCGGGGGTATCGAGCAGATTGACCTTCGTTTCGGCCCATTCCAGGGGCAAAAGGGTCGTGTTGACCGACATCCGGCGCTTGAGTTCTTCGGCATCGTAGTCGGAGACGGTATTGCCTTCATCCACGCTGCCCAGGCGGCTGATGACGCCGCCATCGTAGAGCAAGGCTTCGGCCAGAGACGTTTTACCGGCCCCTCCGTGTCCGAACAGTCCCACGTTGTAGATTCGATCGGTTGGATACCTTTTCATTCATCTACCTCCAGCAAGGTTTCGGTCGGGAATACTTGCCGGCCATCCTCGGGCCATCCGGAAGGCCCGGGAGTCGTTCCATCCTGCCGGGTATTGGCCCGGTGCTCCTGGGGAAAGACGCCTTCCCCAAGCCTCCCGGCTTTTGGGGTTGGCCGGCATTCGGTATTATACCGCAATCTGCACTCCGGTCAAACACGCTCAGCGGGAGGCGCGATAACCCAGCGGCTGAATCAGGAGGAAGCGGGCGGCCTGGGAGCCGACATTTTCCCAGCCGTACTCGGTGCCGTTGCGGATATAGAGGCTGTCGCCGGCCCGGAGGTCATACGTCTCTTCGTCCACGTAGCAGCGCAGTTCGCCCTCCAGAAGAAAGAGCAGGGTCCTCCCTTCGCGGGGAGCGCGACGGCTGCTTTTCCCCTGGGGAAAGACGAGCGCTTCAAAGACATCGGGGTGAAATTCGCCTTCCGGCAGGAGGGCCTCTACCTGGAGATTTTCCCCCACGGCCTGCAGTTTGCGACGTTCGGAAGCCCGAAGCACCTCCACGGCCGGCGCTTCTTCGCTGGAAAAGAAGTAGGTGATCGGCACGCCGAAAAAGTTGGCGATCTTGCGCAGGTTGGCCACCGAAATGTTGACCCGGTCGCGTTCCAGCCGGCTCAAGAAGGACGGGGTCAGGCCGGCTCCTTCCGAAACCTCGTGCAAGGTCAACTTGCGTTCCTGCCGCAGAGCGCGAATCCTTTCACCCAGAGAGGGCATAAACCACCTCCTCTTTTTACCCCGAATGCAATCGGGGCGATTTTTTCTATGATTGTACAATCGGTTTTGTTTTTCGTCAAGTGTCGGCGGATTGGCATTTGACAATTTCGCAAATTGGTGTAAAATACAAACAGATTTGGGGTTTTATTTTCCCTCTCAGAGCCCCATCCCGAAGTGGGCGAGTGAAACCCCCAGTCGCAGTCTAGGAAAGAAGTTGTCTGCCTCGCTTCTTTCCTGCTTACCTGAAACCGAGAGGAGGAAAAAATGGGCGAGACCTTGTCGGTCTCCAAACCGGGGGCCCGCGTTCGGGGTGGGAAACTCTGGGCCGTGGTCCCGGTCGGCGTGTCCGTGCTGTTCTTCATCCTTCTACTTCTATCGGGCATGCTCCCCTTTCCCGCCCGCACTGTCCAGGCGGCCGGCACACTCCGGGTCGAAATCGTTGCCGCCTATAATCTGGTGGTGGACTCGAACGTTGCCTCTCCCTCGACCTACGCCCCACGTGTGGCCACGGTCATCGGCAAATTCTGTAACACCGGCGATGCTCCGCTGACCGGCGTCTACGGTTTCATCGGCGACGGCACCACTCCGGGGATCTACCCGTCTCGTGATAGTGCCAGCGACCCCGAGTTCCAACCGGGGCAAAAGTGGAATTACCTTTACAACACCGGCCTCTACGCTTTTCGCCACCTGGGGCCGCGGGGCGATGCCACGCGCTATATGGGCACTATCCCAGCCGGCGCCTGCCGCTACCAGTACTGGTCCTTCGAGTACCCGGCCTGCGAAAACCTCGGCGGCACCTGGCAGGAACCGCCCTGCGCCGCCGGCACCGACCCGCTGTGGGGGGACTCTATCAAACCCGACGATGACTTCTCGCTCCAGTTCGTCATCTGGGGAACTTCGGACCAGGGGAACGCCAACGCTACCTGGACGATGACCATGCGCAACGAAATTTCGGCCATGGCCAACAAGATCAAGCCCAACCCCGACGGGCAATGGTTCAATACCAAGTCCGATACCGTGGGCGTTGGCCAGGTTATCACCTCCAACGGCATCCTCTACGAGTTCGGCAACATCCGTCAGGGCTTTGACAACGACGGCGACTATGTGCCCGACTATAACGCCTGGGCCCAGCCGATCAGTCAGGTCGATTACGACCCCACCTGTTTCCGCCTGATTCGGACCACCGGCGTCCTGACCATCACCCGTAGCGGAGGCAACCCCACCCTTATCCTGCCCTTTGAGGAAAGCCTCTACTTTACCCACCTGCCGCCCGACAACACCAGTGTGCGCGGCGAGATTCATTACACCTTCCTGGCCCTCAAGGGGCCGTGCAGTATGGCGCTCACCCCTTACCAGGAGGTGGCCTCCGGCTTTGATAACGAAAAGTTCAACGGCGACTATGGCACAGGCATCCCGGGTGTCCGCATTCTGGAACCGACGGTGCTCATTACCAAGAGTAGTGCGCCCGATAGGATTTTCGTGGGGGAAACGACCACGTATACCATCCCCTTTGCCAACACCGGCTCGGAACCGGCCGGCCTCACCCTGGCCAGCGGCTTCGGGGTAGAGATGCCGCTGGTCATCAGCGACACCGTACCCGACGGGATGCAACTGGCCGCTGCCGCCACGTACTACCTCAATTTTTCCCCCAACAGCGGCATGACCGTCCGCTACTCGACCAACAGCGGCCTTACCTGGAGCGAGACCGCTCCGGTGGGCCAGACCAGCACCTGGCCGAATAACAAGATCATCATCCAGTGGTGGATGAAAGACCCCCTGCCGGCCGGCAGCACCGGTAACTATGTCCGCTATCGGGCTACCGTTCCCTCCGGCTACAGCGGCTCGCCCTTTATCGAGAATACCGCCTGTATCGGCCTGGGAGATGCCTCCCCCTTTGCCTGCGACACGGCCCTGACGATCGTTCAGGGTACGGGCACCATCGGCGACTATGTCTGGCGGGACGAAAATAGTAATGCCCAGCAGGACGATGGCGCCACCGGCATCAACGGCGTCTCGGTATCGCTCTACTGGGACCGGAACGGCGATGGCCAGCAGGACGAGGACGATGTGCTCCTGTCCACCCAGAACACCTATACCTACGGCGGTAACCCCGGCTACTATCAGTTTACCCAGTTGCCGGCCGGCAACTACCTGGTCGTGGTAGACAGGAACGACGGAGACATCCCCTTCGGCTACCGGCCGACCACCCCCGTCCTCTACGCCGTCGCGCTGGCATCCGGCGGGAGTTACCAGGCGGCCGACTTCGGCTTCGGGCCTTCGCTGACGATGGAGAAGCGGATGCTTCCCTTCAGCCCCGATTGCGGCGGCTACGAGGGCCGCGAGGTGGTCTATAGCATCTCCCTCACGAACGAACGACCCGGCAGTGGCGAAACCGTCCCCGGCGGCTGCCGCTATCCGCTCTGGGCGACCACCGGAAGCACGGCCAATCCGCCCAAGAATTTTACCAACTTCGCCTACGCCTTCGGCGAGCCGGACGATTTGTATGCCAGCGGCGACTTTGCCATCGGCGCCAACCGCTGGATTCGAGGCACCGGTTTCGACCCCGGCAGCGCCGGCGGGACGATCACCCAGGTGGAGGCCGTCTTCCGCCTGTATCTGAGTGCTTCTCTATCCGACGACTCCGCTACGGCCCGCCTCTACCAGGGCACGACCGAGTTGGCCTACAACAACTTCACGACGGCCCAACTCAACAACTTCGCAGGGCAGGGCAATGTGGGTTACCTGACCTGGACGATCCCCGCCAGTTCTGCCCCCGGCGGTTCATGGGACTGGGGCGATTTCGCCCTTCTTACCCTTCACCTCGAGCCCCAGAAGAGTGGACAGGCGGATGTCAGCGTGATCAACCTGGATGCCATCGGCTTTCGCGTCACCACCAGCAGCGCCTGCCCGGCCAGCGATCCCAACGACATCATGACCACCGTCCCGCTGACCGATACCTACGACACGACCTATTTGCAGTTTCTCTCCGCCATTCCACCCCACACGGCCGTGGACACGGTCAACGGGCTGATTACCTGGACCAACGTCGGTCCCATTTACCCTGGCGAAACCCGGGTGGTCTACGTACGCTTCCTGGCGCTGAATATCGGCGCCTCTTCGGTCGTGGTGAACAACTCGGCCGGAAGCACCGGCACCCGTTTCGCCGACGGCGGCTACGCCAATAACGTCCACGACACGGCTTCGGGGACGATCTGCCCCACCGGGAGCATCAACGGCTATGTGTTCAGCGACCGCGGCACCCAGGGCTGGCCCTATGCTCCCGGCACCGATCTCCCCATCCCCGGGGTGCGGGTGACGCTGTACGGATGCTACGACCGAACGACCGGCGACTTGGTGAGCATTCCTGCGCCCTTTCCCAACCAGAGTTGTACGGCCTCGCAGAATAACGGGGAATGGCGCGCCGTCAGCACCCAGGTGACCGACGCCAGCGGCTACTATGCCTTCAATGGGCTCCTGGATGGCTTCTATTACGTCCAGGTGACCAGTGGGGATATTCCGGGGACGGTCGCGCAGACCGCCGAGGCCAACGACAACCAGAGCGCCGGCGGCACTTTGCCCGATACTACGGCCAACGGCCACACCTGCGGCCAGCCGGGCGGGACGTGCGATGACATTTGGGGCAACCCGGCGGCCAATCTAAACACAACCAACTTCAACCCCATCAACAGCCCCGGCGAGACGATCAACGGCGTCAACTTCGGCTACAACATCCAGGCCGGCGCCTATGGCCTGGTCTGGGAAGATAACAACGGCGATGGCGACCGGGACGCCGGCGAAGGGCCGATCGGCTCTGTCACCGTGCGGCTCTATACCGGCAGTTGCGGCGGAACACTGGTGGCGAGCACGACGACCGATGCCAGCGGCCGCTACCAGTTTGGCAACCTGACCCCGGGCACGACGTACTATATCGCCGTGGATACGAGCACCCTCCCCGGCGGCGCCTCGGCCTGGGTGCAGACCGGCGAATCGGACGGTTCCATCAATAACTGTATCTCCTTTACCGCCGAGGCCGGTGCCCTTTCCGGCTCGCACGACTTTGGCTTCCGCAGGACCGGCTCCTACACGATCGGCGATACCCTCTATTACGACTGGGACGGCGACGGCACGCAGGACGGCAATGAGGAGGGCATTCCCCATGTCACCGTCTACCTCTACGAGGACGGCGACGGCGACGGGGTCATCGATCCCGAGGACGCTTTTATCACCAGCACGACGACCAGCGGCACCGGCTTCTACCAGTTCACCGGCCTTCCGGCCGGCAGTTACCTGGTCATCGTCGCCACGGACGACCCCGATTTTCCGGCGTTCGTCGTCCAGACCCAGGACCCGGACGAGAGCGGGGTCTGTATCGTCTGTGACAGCCGCGGTGGGGCTACCCTGGGGCCGAGCGACATGACGGTGGATTTCGGTTACCGGCCACGGGGTACGGGCACCATCGGCGACACCGTCTGGCGCGATATGAACGGCGACGGCGTCCAGGCCGGCCCGACGGAGAGCGGCATCGCCGGCATCACCGTCTGGCTGGAAGTGGACCTGAACGGCGATGGGACCTATAGCCGGGTGATGACCACAACCACCGACGCCGACGGGCACTACCTCTTCTCCAGCCTGCCCGATGGCAGATACCGCGTGGTGGTGGACGCCACCGATGCCGACCTGCCCGTAGGGGCCTACGGTCACCCTTACGCCCCGAGCACGCCGACCACAACGGGTCAGATTACCATTAGCGGCGGAAGCACCTACCTGGAGGCCGACTTCGGCTTTATGCCCCTGGGGGCGATTGGGGACACGGTCTGGCAGGATACGAACGGCAACGGCAACCAGGACATCGGCGAACCGGGCATTGCGGGTGTGCGTGTCTGGCTGTACGAATGGTTTGACAGTAACGGCAACGGTTACTATGACTCCGGCGATGGACTCTCGGCCGCCCCGCTCATGACCGACACCACCGACGCCGATGGCCTCTACCTCTTCAGCGGCCTTCCGGCCGGCAACTACGTGGTTCGGGTGGACACCTCCACGATTCCCTCCGGCTTTACCCAGACCGGCGATCCCGACTGGACAAACGTCTGCGTGGGGGAACAGTGCGACTCGGCCTCCGGCGTCAATCTGCGTGTCGGTCAGGTGAATATGAGCCGTGACTTTGGCTACCGTCCCCAGGGCGTCATCGGCGACTATATCTGGTTTGACGGCGACGGCGATGGGGTGCAGGACCCGGACGAACAGGGCATCGGCTACGTAACGGTGCGGCTCTGCGCCGACGCCGGTTGTGGCACCGTCCTGGGGACGACCCAGACCGACTCGGACGGCTACTATGCCTTCGGGAATCTGGACCCGGGGACGTACTATGTCCAGGTGGTTTCCGGTACTCTGCCGGCCGGCCTCACCCCGACCTACGACAAGGACGGCGTCGGGACTCCCCACATCGCCGCGGTGACGCTCCCGGCCGGCGGAAGCGACCTGACGGTGGATTTCGGCTACCGCTACGTCGGGAACTATGACATTAGCGGCCATGTCTTCTTCGACGCCGGAAACGACGGCGGCCTGTACAACCCCGGCACCGACACTCCCTTCGAGGGCATCACCGTCTACCTGTGGCGGGACGGCGTTATCATCGGCATCACGACCACCAACGCCTCCGGCTACTATGTCTTCCCCGACCTGCCTAACGGTGACTATGTCGTCTCTGTGGACCGCGACTCGCCGCAACTGGCCGGCATGACCCAGAATACCCCGGCACCGAACCCGCCTTACCACCGGTCGGTGACGATCAACAACGCCAGTGTTCCGGACCAGGACTTTGGCTACTATGCCGCCGTAGACTATGGCGACCTGCCCGACACTTACCGCACCCTGGTTGCCAGCGAGGGCCCCGGGCACATCGTCGGCGGGCCGCGCCTGGGGGGCACGATCACCACCGAACCCAACGGCCAGCCCAGTAACGACGCCTCGGGCGACCAGGGAGACGACGGCATCGCCTTCCGCAATGGGCAGTTCTGGACCCCCGGCGCGACGGTCAACATCACGGCTACCGTCAGCGGCGACAACGGCTACCTGGTGGGATGGTTCGACTGGAATAACGATGGCTCCTTCAGCGTGAGCGAGATGGTCATCTTCGGCGACATGGTCAACGGTGTCAACCCGCTCACGCTCGAGGTTCCCCAGGGGGCCAGCACCACAGGCTATTTCTACATGCGCTTCCGGGTGTACGACCGCACCACCCTGACAACCATTTCATACTCCGGTCTGGCCCGTGGCGGCGAGGTCGAAGACTACCTGCACCGGTGGCAGCCCACGGCCGTCCGCCTTCTCTCGTTCGTGGCCGCGGCCCAACCCAGCGGCATCCTGCTGACCTGGGAGACGGCCGGCGAGTTGAACAACCTGGGCTTTAACCTGTACCGCCGGCCTGTCGGCACCCAAACCCTCATCCGCCTCAACGAGTACCCGATACCTTCTGTCCCCGAACAGGGTGGGAAGGCCACCTATACCTTCCTCGATGCGCAGGTGGTAGCGGGGATGACTTACGAGTACTTCCTGGAGGACGTGGACCTGAACGGGACGCGCACTCAGTACGGTCCCGTCGTCGCCAGGGCGCTCTACGCCATCTTCTTCCCCCTGCTCGTCCCCTGACACCGGTAAACAGCACCGGGGGGTGGGTTGGCCGGCCCACCCCCCGGTGTTTATCTTGCCGAATGCCCTTACGGTCGCACCATCCCGGTCATATCCACGGTGACCTTCTGGCCGAGGTCGGTCAGGGTGTCGTAGAGGACCTGGATGATGTACTTGCCGTTGTGGGCAAAGGCGCCGGGGTCCTTGGTAACGTACTGGTAGTTGTAGGCGGCCCGAAGCAGGCGCGGCGTCCAGGTGCTGTAGGCCTTTTCTCCTTCGTCCAGGGCCCCGTTGCCGTTGGCATCGGCGAAGAAGTAGGGATAGGCGAAGGGGTTGTAGACGATGGCCGTCCCCACCACGTTTTTGACATAATCCTGAAGGGCGGCGTAGAGTTTCTCGCGGTAGGTTTCTACCTCGCCGGCCAGACCTTCGGTCGTATCGCCGTCTCCATCATAGTCTGTGGGGGACATCCGGATCTTTTCCAGGTCCTCCGGAGACTTGACCCCGGCATGGCAGTTGCCGCAGGCCGAGACCTTCACGGTCAGGCCGTGGGTATCGTGGCAGGCCATGCAGTTGTCGAAGCCGGAGACGTGGGCAAAGCGGCCCAGGTACTCCTGGCCGGCGTACTGGTAGGCTCCCTGTACCATGCTTCCGAAGAGGGTGGCTCCGGCGGCAAAGTAGTGGATGTTGCGGAAGCGCAGAGTTTCGGCGACGGTGTCGTCGTCCAGGCCCTTGATGGCGGCGTTGACGCTCACGGTGGACTCGCGCCCCTGGTGGCAGTTCAGGCAGAGGTTCATGTCGAGGTTGCCGCTATCCACCGTAGCCCCGCTGGGGAACTTGACGCTCTTGACCTCGTAGCGGGTGAAGGTGGTGAGGTCGTTGTGGCAGGTCGAGCAGAGGAGACCGTTGGCCGGCCGTTCGGAGATGTTGACCCCTTCCTTCAGGTAGAGCGGCAGTCCCACGCCGGTGTGACAGCGGGCGCAGGTGCCCGGAACCTCGCCCTCCTCGTCCCAGTGGCGGAAGGCCTCCTGGGAGCCGGCAAAGTGGCCGGCGTCGATGCGGTGGGCCCGGCTCAGGTCAATCGGCCTGGAGATTTTGGTGTTCAGGTCGGCGATGGAGTCGTAGAGCAGCTCGATGATGTACTTGCCGCCGTGGGCAAAGGCCCCCGGGTCCTTGACCGAGACCTGGTAGTTATAGGCCGCCTTGAGAAGCCGGCCGGTCCAGGCCTTGTAGGCCGTTTCCCCTTCGTCCAGAGCCCCGTTGCCGTTGGCATCGGCGAAGAAGTAGGGATAGGCGTCGGGGCTGTAGACGATAGGCGTCTTGCTGACCTCGTTGGCATAGGCCTGAATGGCCTGGTACAGGAGGTCGCGCAGGCCGGCGATTTCGTCGGCGATGCCCTCGCTCAGGTTGCCGTCCCCATCATAGTCCACCGCCGAGCCTGGCATCCGGATCTTGGCCAGGTCTTCCTGGGTGGTTACGCCGGGGTGGCAGGTCGCACAGGCCTCCACCTTGACCTTCAAGGTATGCGAATCGTGGCAACCCACGCAGGTGTCGAAGCCGGCGACGTGGGCCGCCCTGGCATCATAGGCCTGTCCGGGGTACTGGTAGCCGCCCTGGACCAGGGTGCCGTACTGGGTGGCCGCGGCGGCAAAGTAATGGATGTTGGTGAAGCCGAGTTTGTCGCTCACCGTGTCGTCGTCGCTCAGCCCGGCATCGGCGATGGCCTTGTTCACCGTAGGGGTGGAAGCGCGGCCCTGATGGCACTGCATACAGCGGGCTTCCGGACCCAGGTCCTGAATCTCCACTCCGGATGGAAAGACCACGCTGGTCATCCTGGCCGTGGCGTCGTTGTGGCAGGCGATGCAGGTGATCACGGTGCCGATCGGAGCCGCCTTGTCCACCCGGCCGGCCGCGCTACCGTCCGCTCCCAGGAAGTCCAGGTAGCCCGGCGTGCTGTGACACTTGGCGCAGGCGACCGGGATCTCCTGCGGCGTGGCCTCGTTCCAGTGGGTGAAGGCCTCGGCCTGGGCATCGGCGTGGCCGGAGCCGGCCCAGCGTGCCTCAAAGGGCACTTCTACGGCCGGTTTGGGCACCTCTACCGGCACCTGGGTCGGACACGGTGCGGCCGTAGGGCATGGCGGACTCGTTGGAGCCGGCGCCTGCTACGGCCCGCAGGCCGCCAGGGCCAGGATCAAGAGCGCCGGCCCCAGGATCCAGAGGAGAAGCCGTTTTCCATCCATACCTGACCTCCTCCTGAATGTCTGTTCAGAGAACGATGGGTTTTCCCCACTCGGGAATTCCCGGCTACCTTGGAACAGACACGGCGCAGACCATTGTTCCCAGGCATCACCTCCTTTCTTCGGTGCCGGCCCCGGAGGAGCCCATCCGCGATGTGCCCCTAATTATCCGGTGCACCGGCCTGAATCCAGGCGATCACGAGTTCCAGTTCGGCCTGGCCGAGACGGGCCGGGTGATCGCCCTGCTGGACCTGCACCAGGCGGCTTCCCGCCGGGTCGCCCGGAAGCACCACGGCCCGCACCCCGGCATAGTCCACCGCCCGGAATCCTCCGGCAGCCGCCGTGGCACTGTGACAACTGCTTCCGCAACTTTTCTGGAGCGCGGGCAGAATGTCCCGGGAGAAACTAGGGACGGCCGCCGGTCTGGCAGTTGGGATGGAAGTGGGACCGGCCGTCGGGCCCAGGGTCTCGCCGGGATGCGTCCGGGCCCAGAGGACGAAGGCGATCAGGTCCTCGATCTGAGATTCGGTGAGAGCAAAGGCCGGCATACCTTCCTTGCCGTTGCGAACGGCGGAGATGAGCTCCTCACGTTCAAATTCTTTCCGGAAAAGGTGTTCCGGTTGGGCGTGGCAGGAGACACATTGCTCGGCGTACAGGGCGGCTCCGCGCCGGACGGTTTCGGCCGACGTGGCCGGCACGGGTGTCGGCGGAAGGGTTGGGCTGGCCGGCACGGGCGTTGGCAAGGGGAAGGGGGGAGAGACGGCCTTCAGGTTCACATAGGGCCAGGAACGACCGTGGCAGTTCGGGTTGGCACAGAAGGTCTCCATCTGGTGGCAGGCAGCGCAGGAAGCGTCCATTACGGTGCGATGCTCGGCCATCCAGTTGCTGGCCAGGTGGCTGGGGGGTTCTGGGAGAGATTGGAAGGAGATGGGCGGGGCCGTCTGGCCGGCCGGGACCGTCTGGGGAATCGTGTGGCAGATGTTGCAGTGCAGGCGGATGGAACTGCCGTCGGCGGCCAGGTGCTTGCCGTCGTGGCAACGGAAACAGCCCGGAGATTCGCTGTGCCCGATGTTGTCGGGGTAGGTCTCCGGGTAAACCCGGTAATCCGGAAAGTGGGAGGCGCTGTAGATATCCTGAAGCACCCGGACGGCCTGGGCAACCTTTTCCCTGTGCTCTGCATATTGGGGATCGTTCTGCCGGTAATATTTCTCCAGGGCCGCGATGGCCTCCAGAGCCGTCTTCTGATCCGGATAGGTGGCCTTCATCACCTCTATGGCCTTTTTACGCAGGTAGGGCAGATCGGGGGAGAGGAGGCCGTTCGCCATCGCCTCATCCACCGCCTGTTCGGCCGAGCGGAAGATATGGGTGGCCCGGTTGTGGCAGTCTATACAGTCCATCGTTCGAATCTCGTACTGCGCCAGTTCCGCCTCGCTGAGCGGTTCGGTGACGTCCACAAAGGTCACCACCTCGCCGTTCAACTGAGCGCGTACCCAGGGGATATGCTGGCGCTGGGGGTCGGTGGCGATGTATTCCACCCGATTTTCGATATGCCAGTGGATGCCCCGGCCCTGTCCTTGGCGGTGCGTGCCGCCGCCGATCTTGACCAGCATATAGGTCGTGCTGCGGGTGTTGGCCTGGTCGTCGGCAAAGTGGGGGATGGCTATGGCCCGGTCCTGGTAGAAGACCTCTGGCCAGTGGCAGTGTTCGCAGGTATCGCGGGCCGGCCGGAGGTTCTCCACCGGGGAGGGGATCGGCCGCTCGTAGGTGTTGGTGATGTAGAGCCACAGTTCGCGTAGCCCCTGCCATTTGGCCTCCACCTCGGCCAGCAGCCCCGGCCCGACGTGGCATTCGCTACAGCGCACCCGGGCATGGAAGGAGCGCTGGTAGGCGGTGTACTCGGGGGTCATCGTATGGCAGATGGTGCCGCAGAAAGCGGTCGAATTGGCCCAGTCCAGGAGGGCAGCGATGCCCAGGTAGACCCCTACCCCGGCCAGGATGAGGAGGGGCAGGGAGATGAACCAGCGTTGTCGGCTGAGCCAGGCAAGGAGACGTCGCACCGTTTCCTCCTATCGTTCCAGGGCCAGCCCGGAGCGGCCGGGGGAAGGTTCCTTTTCCCCCTCGGTCTCCGGATGAGGGGCGAAGAGGGGGAAAAGGTGTAAGGACCAGGTATAGGCCAGCAAGGCGTAGGCCAGGATGGCCGCCGTGGTAGCCCATTCCACCCAGGTCGGCCGGTAGGCCGGCAGCGGGGCGAGCGGCTGTCCGGGAAGGTAGCCCACGCGGATGAACATGCTGGACAGGTTCACATCCCAGCGGGTGATCACAAGGCCGGCCACGGCCAGGAAGGACGCCCAGGGAAGGGTGGCCGGCCGCTCCCGCAGACGCGGGATGAGGAGCCATACGGCCGGCACGATGCCCCCCAGGAGGATTTCCCCGACCCAGAAGGGCACGGTCAGCGGGCCTCCGGAAAGCATCTCCAGGCCCTCGGTCCGGCCGGGGAGATGGGTGTAGGACATGGCGAAAATATCCCACAGGCGCATATAGAGGTAAACCACCAGGGCAAGGCCGACGAAACGGCCCAGGCGAAGCAGGGTGCGGCGGGGGACGAGTTCCCGACCCAATACCCGTTCGGCCACCAGCGTGGCCAGGATGGTGAGCGCCGGCCCGGCGGCTATGGCGTTGGCCAGGAAGAGCACGGCCGTCCCCGGGTTGCCCCACAGGGGGCGGAAGGGAATCACCCCATAGGTGGCCCCCAGCGAGGACTGGTGCAGGAGGGAGAGGAGCAGGCCGGCCAGCGCCAGCACAGGGGAGAGGACGTGCACGCGCTGCAGGAGGCGGGCAAGGAAGGGCAGACGCTTTTCCAGCCAGGGTGCGTGTCCTATCACCGGGGCAAACTCCAGGACAAGCACGCCGGTGTAGAGGACCACGCACATGGTGATCTCCCACAGGACCGAGTGCGGGTTCCAGAAGACGATGGGGTGCCAGAAACGCTCCGGCCGGCCCAGATCCAGGAGAAGGGCCAGCGCCGCCGAGGTATAGCCCAGCAATCCCACCAGGATGGCTACCCGCCCTAGCGGTTGCAAGTCGCGTAGCCGCAGGAGGTAGATGGCAGCGGAAAGGAGGAACGCCCCGGCCCCCAATCCGATGGCCGAAAGGTCCAGGGTGATCCACAACCCCCAGGGGACCGCATCGCTCAAGCCGGTAACGACCAGTCCCCGGGTCCAGACCTGGTAGGCCCCCACTCCTCCCAGGGCGAGGAGGACGAGGAGAAAGGCCGTCCAGGGCAGAAGATAAGGGTGCCGGCGCAGAAGCATCAGGGCCTCCTCTCCGGCGGAGTCGTCGGCGGGACGGCGGCCAGCGAGGTCAGGTAATAAACCCGGGGCGAGGTGCCCAGGTCCTCGCGCAGGCGTATACTGGGGCGCTCTGCCAGAAGTCGGGAGACGGTGCTCTGGGGGTCGTTCAGGTCGCCGAAGAAGCGGGCCTCTACCGGGCATTCGGTGACGCAGGCCGGCGTGGCCTCGCGGTCCACTCCGGGGGTGAGTCCCAGGGCCAGCCCCCGCTCGATGCGCTGGAGGCAAAAGGTGCACTTTTCCACCACTCCCCGCGCCCGACGGGGCACCTCCGGGACGCCGAAGTTGGGCACATACGGGTTTACGCCTTCCCATTGTTCCCAGTTAAAGTGCCTGGCTTCGTAGGGGCAGGCTACCATGCAATAGCGGCAACCGATGCACCGTTCGTAATCCATTACCACCACGCCGTCCGGCCGGCGGTATGTTGCCCCCACCGGGCAGACGGCCACGCAGGGAGGATGTTCGCAGTGCATACAGGGGCGGGGGAGGTAAATTTTTCCCCCGGCCAGTTCGGCCTGGACGTGGATTTCGTTCCAGGGGGCATCCGGGCGCACGTCGTTCACGGCCAGGCAGGCATAGGTGCAGTAATGACAGCCGATACAGGCCCCCTGGTCGATCACCATGACCCAGCGGTGGGGCGAGGTGGCTTCCGGTTGGGAGAGCGTGCCGGGGGACGCGGTTCCCAGCCGCCGCAGAAGGCGGGAAAGGCCGGCCAGCAGGGGTGCCAAGCCGGCCGCCGCCAGCAGGCCCAGGAATTCCCTGCGGCTAAGCACCTTTCCCTCCCGCCCGTCGGCGCTGGAGGAGCAGGGCCACCAGCACGCCGACCAGCAGTCCTCCCAGGGCCCCGCCGACCAATCCCATCACCAGGTTGCGCGTCGCGTAGCCCTGGAGGTCCCGCACCTCGGTTTCCAGGGCCGTGATCCGTTGCATCAGGGGGACGGTGGCCTCCGAAGCCGGGGCAAATTCCTCCCGCCGGCTGTGGATGGTATCGCGGGTATGGCATTGGGTACAGGCTTCCGAGGTGACCCCGAAGAAGTGGCCGGTGGGCAGTGTGCCGCCGCTGGGCGAACCATCGGGCGGCCGGTACATGTGACAGTCGGCGCAGGTTACACCGTGCTGGGCGTGGGCAGCGTGGGCAAAGTCCTCGGCCCGGTCGCCGTGGCAGGTGGCGCAGAGGGCCGTCGAGGTGGGAAAGAGGAGGCCCTGCGAATGGACGGCATGGCAACTGGCGCACTTGACCCCGCGCTGGCTATGGCCGCTGAGTTGCCATTCCTGGTAGGTGCTGGTATGGCAGACGCCGCACTTTTCGGCCGCCGGGTCCACCGGCATCATATCGGTCTGGGGATGGCCCTCGCGGTAAGTGCCGTGGCATGACTCGCAGGTCACCCCTTCGGCCACCGGCAGGCCGGTGTTGGGGTTGTAGCCGGTGGCGTGGCAGGCCAGGCAGTAGCCCGGCTTACGGTTTTCCGTCCAGGAAGCCTGGAAGACCGGATCCTGGAAGGCCCGGGCGTGGGTCGAGTTTTGCCACTCTTGGATGTGAGGCCGATGGCACTGGGCACAGAATTCGGGTCCTTTGTACTCGGCCGGACTGATGGGCGGCAGTGTGGCCGGCGGTTCGGTCGGGGGGCGGGTGGGCAGGTCGGGGATGGCGGTGGAAACGGGCGTCGGGGTAGGTCCGGCCGGCCCGGCCTGGCCCGCCGGATGGCAGGTCAAACACGTCTCCTGGGTCCGGCCGGCGTGGTCGGCCGGCATCGCCTGGGAACCGCTTGTGTGGCAACTCAGGCAGGCCTCGCGGCCGGCCACCGGGTGCGGCACGGCCGGCGCCTGGGCCGGCGGTGCTCCCAGGGCAGCCTGGCCCAGCACGGCTCCCAGAAAAGCACCGGCCAGGGTGAACCAGAGAAGATAGCGCTTCATCGTTGCCTCACCATGTTTTGTGAAAATATACACAAATAGGCACACAAAAAAATATTGTATTTCTATTATAGAGGGAATACCCGTTGCCGTAATCGGACAAATGTCCCGTCAGGATGAGGACATTTGCCCCGAAGGGGCGCAAATTGCCGCCTTCCCAGGTGGGCCTGAATTCGCTGGGAGGGCGGCGTCTCCTGTTCGTTCCCCGAGCCATCCCTCGGCGCGAGGGAGAAGGTATGGCGGTGCCGTGCTACCCTTCGGGCCGTCTATCCTCAGGGAGAGAAACAGACATACGGTTTCTCCAGGAGGACGACCCCGGCGGCGTGGACCTCCAGGGTTACGCAGATTGCCTGGCCGGAGGAAACGTAGCCGGCGGCGTAGCCTTCGCTATCTGTCGGCGGTGGGTTCTCGACGGTGACCGGTTGGCCGGCCGGCAGCACGACGATCTCGGCCTGTACGCCGGCGGCCGGTAGCCCATAGATGTCGATCAGGCGGATGGTGACGCGGTAGCGGACCTGTCCCTGGACCGGCTCCACATAGACCCGCGAGTTCGTGTTCGAGATCGGGC
>DAOUAK010000110.1:0-2838 GCA_034433695.1 Chloroflexia bacterium | reverse complement strand
AAGCCGGCCAGTTGACCGACCAGTAGCGCGCGCTCCGCCGGCAGAAAAGGCCCCATCCCCCGCAGGAACTTGGCCTGCACCGTGGCCACATCGTCGCTCCCCAAAATCTCGAATTGGAGGGAAAACAGGTGATGCAGGAGGGCATAGGGAACGGAGGTCGTCTCAGGAGAAGCCCGCGCCCGGCAAATATGCCCGGCGGTGGAAGAGCCGAGCAGCCGGCGCTCAAACTCCCGGAGCAGGCGGGTTTTGCCGACCCCCGCCTCGCCGACGACGACCAGAAAACAGGGTTTCCCGGAGACCACGGCCCGGAAGGCCTCCTCCAGAGCAGCCAGTTCCCGCTCGCGGCCGACCATCGGCGTCTCCAGCCCCTCCAGCCCCCGGTCGGCCGGCCAGAAGGTCTCCCGGCGAGGGCCGCGCACCAGATAGGCCCGTACCGGCTTCGCCCTCCCTTTGACCGAAAACGGCTCCTGGGGGATCGCCTCAAAGAGGCCACGCACCTGCCGAAAGGTTTCCTGGGAGATGAGGATTCCCCCAACGGGAGCGACCTGTTGCAATCGGGCGGCCAGGTTCACGGCATCGCCGATGACGGTAAAGGTCGTTTCCCCGGCAAATTCCTCGTAGTGTACCAGGACCGGACCGGTATGGATACCCACCCGCATGGCCAGGCATGGACCGCGTTCCTTTTCCAGTCGCTGGTTGAGAGTCTGCAGTTCCTCCTGCATCTGCAGAGCGGTACGGATGGTCTGGGCGGCAGCATCCTCTCGGGCGGAGGGTAGACCGAAGACGGCGACCACCGCATCGCCGATGAACTTTTCCACCATGCCCCCGTGCCGGGCGACGGCCGTCTTCCAGAGGTCGAAGTAAGCCCCCAAAACCTCATGTACCTCTTCGGGATCCATCCTCTCCGCCAGCGTGGTCAAACCGACCAGGTCGGCGAAGAGGATGGTTACCTGTTTGCGCTCCTTCCGGGAAGGAGGCAAGACACCGGCGAATTGGCGGCGCAGGGCGGCGATGGCCGCGTCCACCACGGCATCGCCCAGGGTAGCCCGCTGTGCCTCCAGCGCGGAGATGGCTTTCTCCAGCGCCTCCGGTTCGGACATCAACTACCTCCCTCCAGAACCCGGAAGATCCTCCGGGAAAGCAAGGACCGGAACCCTTAAACCTGCGCTATGCTCTTGTCATTCCCTCGATGATCCGGGGCAGGAGGTCCAGCACGCGCTCGATCTGCTCTGGTGTATTCTGCCGGCCGACGGTGAATCGAACCGCCCCTCGGGCCACCTCCGGCGGCACCCCCATTGCGATGAGGACGTGCGAAGGCTCCAACGCGCCGGCGGTGCAGGCCGATCCGCCGGAGGCGCAGATGCCCTGCTGGTCCAGCCCGACCAGGATGCTCTCCCCATCCACGTGCTCGAAGCAAAAGTGGGCATTGTTCGGCAAGCGACGAGTAGGGTGACCGTTCAGGCGGGCCGAGGGGATGCGTTCCAGGATGCCCGCGATCAGGCGGTCTCGCAGGCGTAGGCAATGGGCGTTATAGGCTTCACGCTCCTCCTGGGCCAGCCGGAGGGCTATGGCCAGTCCGACGATGCCGGCAACGTTCTCCGTGCCAGAACGCCGGCCCCGCTCCTGCCCGCCACCGTGCATCTGCGGCAAGAGCGGCACGCCCCGACGCACGTATAGTACCCCGACCCCACGGGGACCGTAGAACTTGTGGGCAGAGAGGCTCAAGAGGTCCACCCCCAGCGTCTCGACATCGAGCGAAAGGGCCCCCGCGGCCTGGACGGCGTCGGTGTGGAAATAGATCCCATGCCGATGGGCCACTTCGGCCAGTTCGGGAATCGGCTCGATCGTGCCTACCTCGTTGTTGGCATACATGATGCTGACCAGGATCGTCCCGGGCCGGATGGCCTCGGCCAGGGCTTCCGGATGCACCAGGCCATAGCCGTCCACCGGAAGGCGGGTGACCTGGAAACCGAAGCGCTCCAGGTCATCGCACGTATGGAGTACGGCGTGGTGTTCGATGGCGCTGGTAATGATGTGGTTCCCTTTCCCCTCCAGGAAAAGGGCCTGGGCCACTCCCTTGAGGGCCAGGTTATCGGCCTCGGTGCCGCTGGAAGTGAAAATAATCTCCTGGGGAGAGGCGTTCAGCACCCCGGCTACAACCTCGCGGGCCTCATCCAGGGCCTGGCGGGCTTCCCGGCCCAGGCGATGAATACTGGAAGGGTTGCCAAAACGTTCGCTCAGGTAAGGCAACATCGCTTCCAGGACGCGGGGGTCCAGTGGGGTAGTTGCCGCATGGTCCAGATAGATCGTTTCGCTCATCGGGGCCTCCGCTTTCATAATACCAAAGGCCTCCCCTCTCGTCAAGGGGAGGCCTTCTGAAACAGGTCGGAAGTTACACCGGCACCACGCGGGTAACGCCGGGAACGCGCTCCTTCAGGATCCGTTCGACCCCCCAGGCCAGCGTCATCTGCGACATCGGGCAGCCGTGGCAAGTGCCTAGCAACTTGACCCGGACGTTACCTTCTTCATCTACGTCCACCAGTTCGATATCTCCGCCGTCGGCCTGCAACTGTGGGCGGATGAGCCGCAGGACCTCTTCGATCTTTTCGCGCATCAGACTTTTCTCCTCCATACATACGATTCCAAAGTAAGATTATTGTAGCACGACCGAAGGGGATTGTCAAGTAAGGCCGATCACCGGTAAAATTTGTTTATTTTGGTCATAATTTTCTACCCCTATTGACAAATTGTCGAAAGTGTGGTATAATCGCCTACAGGGAGGACAACGATGACGCTGATCGGGCTAGGGACGGCCTGGATGGGGGGAATCCTTCTGGG
>DAOUAK010000109.1:0-26443 GCA_034433695.1 Chloroflexia bacterium | reverse complement strand
ATGGGACCGGCCCGTCCATGCTGGAGCGGGCCCTGCTGCGGGAGATGGCCGAAGAGGTTTCCCTGGAGCAACCCCGGCTGAAGCGCTGGGGCGTTCTCAACGATGACCGGGATGAGGTCGGCCGGCGGCATTTCGGTTTTGTCTACCGGGTATGGGCGACCTCCCCGGTGGTTGTCTCTCGGGAGGCCGGCAAGATTCAGGGGTTCTGGGCTTCCCTGCAGGAGGCCCAGGCCCGCCGGCCGGAGATGGAGTCGTGGTCGCAGATCGTCCTGGAGGTGCTCCTGCAGGAAAGAGGCGAGGTGCTCATTCCAGGTCCAGGCTGATCCGCAGGCAACGGTCGATCTCGGCCATGGCTTCGGGAGGAAAGCGGCCCAGTTTTTCGATCACTCTGCTCTTGGGAACGGTGATGATCGTCTCGGCCTTGACGACACAATCGCTGGTCAAGCCGGCCTCCTTGGCAATCCGGCTGCCGGCATAGACCCGGTAGTGGACGGGAAACTCTTGTTCGGGGACCTGGGAGGAAATCGAAGCCAGGATCAAATTATCGCTGTAGGTGTTGCCGATGTCGTTCTGGACGACCACGGCCGGCCGCACCTTGCTCTTGGTGTAATCCTGGATGTAGGGGAAGGCGATGAGCACCACATCGCCCCGCCGAAATTCCATTCCGGGTTCCTTTTCCTCTATCCCATCGCCTCATCCTGCAAGGGGAGGAAGCCCTCTCCCTCGGCCCGATTGTCCTGCGACATGATGCGATAGCACTCGGCCAGGAGGTCCTGCCGGGGAAGCCAGTTTCGCTTGCGACAAAGGCCGTCGGCCAGGAACTCCCGCACCATCTCCTCCAGCGTCCGCCCCTGTTGGTTGGCCAGATAGAGCAGTTGCTGATGCAGGGGCGCAGGAATTTCGATCGGTACGGTATCCATCGGCGGCACCTCCGTAGACTCTGGAAATATTATAAACCGGCCCGGTCGGAAAGTCAACCGGTCTTGCCCGGCAACTGCCGCATCAGGTTGGCCATCTCGATGGCCGCCAGGGCGGTGTCAAAGCCCTTGTTGCCGGCCTTGGTTCCGGCCCGTTCGATGGCCTGCTCGATGGTATCGGTCGTCAGCACGCCGAAGAGGGTCGGCACGCCCGTCTCCAGCCCGACCAGGGCGATCCCCTTGGCCACCTCGGCGGCGACGTACTCAAAGTGGGGAGTGGCACCCCGGATGACGGCCCCCAGGCAGATAACCGCCTGGTAGCGACCGCTTTCGGCCAGGCGGCGGGCCACCAGGGGTATCTCGAAGGCTCCCGGCACCCAGGCCACCTCAATGTCCTCCGGAGCCACCCCATGTCGGCCCAGGGCATCCAGTGCGCCCTCCAGCAACTTGCGGCTGATGAACTCGTTGAAGCGGGAGACGACCAGGCCGAAGCGCAGGCCGGCCCCCAACAGTTTTCCCTCGTAAACCGTACTCATCGCTCATCCTCACGAATCACGGTTCCGGCAGTAGGGGCGCAAGCACGGGCACAGCGCGGCCATGCCCTTGCCCCCGGCCGATTGCAAGGCGACCGGCATCAGTACCACGACCTCGACGACCAGGAAGGCGGGATGGTCCGCCTTCGTCGCCGGGCAAAAAGCCAGACCAGGAGCAGGCCGGCCAGAAATCCTCCGATGTGGGCGAACCAGGCCACCCCGCCGCTTTGGAAAGGACTCGATAGAGCAGCAAAGCCGTTGAGCAGTTGCAGGACAAACCAGAGCCCCAAAAGTAGGGCCGCCGGCAGATAAGTCACCCGAATAAAGTAGCCGAGGAGGATCAGCGTAGCCACGCGGGCCCGGGGAAAGAGCACCAGATACGCTCCCAGAACGCCGGCGATGGCCCCGCTGGCCCCGATGGCCGGAATCCGCTCGTCGGGGCCGGCCGCGACCTGGGCCAGGCCGGCCAGCACCCCACAGAGCCCATAGAAAATGGCAAACTGCCAACGGCCCATCTCGTCCTCGACGTTGTTGCCAAAGATCCAGAGGTACAGCATGTTCCCGCCGATATGCAGGAAACCGCCGTGAAGGAACATCGAGGTGAAAAGGGTCAGCGCCGAACGGGGGCCGAAGTGATGGGTCAGTTCCCAGGGAATCGTCCCCCAGTTCCAGAGAAAGGCCTCCAGATACTTTTCGCCCTGGAACTCCAGGCCGAGTTCCAGAAGAAAAACCAGAACGTTGAGGGCGATCAGGGTAATGGTGACCACCGGAACGCGCCGGGTAGGCAGTTCATCTCTCAGCGGCAGCACCGAAAGAAACTCCTGGTATCGTGTTGCTCATCATCTAGAGGTACTCGATCTGCTTGTATCTCCTCTTCCATTCCTCTTTCACCGCCAGGGTCTGCCCCAACTGGCTGGCCAGAAACTCCTTGAGCAAGCGGTTGAACTTGCTGGGTTCGTCCAGAAAAGGGAAATGACAACATCCTTCCAGAAGGACCACCTGGGCTGTAGCCACCGTCCCATCGGCGAAGAAGCCGGCCTGCTCCGGGTCCACAAACTCGTCCCTCTCCCCGTAGACGACCAAGGTATGGGTATAGAGTTGCCCCAACTTCGGCCGGAGGTCCAGGTTCAGGATGCACTCCAGGCTCTGCTGCACGGCGGCATAGTCCAGTTTTTCCGTATCTTCCATAATTTCGTCATACATCTCGCTCCAGGCTGCCAAGACCCGTTTCAGGGAGCGCATCCAGAGGGCAATCTGGGTCCGCGGGCCGGCCACCAGGCGCGAAAGGGGGTTGCGCGCCAGTTTCAGAGAAATAGATAACCCGTTGCCCCAGATGGGGGTATCGATCAGGGCCAGTTTTTCCACCCGCTGGGGGCGGCGGAGGGCGGTACAGAGGGCCACCACTCCGCCCAGCGAGTGGCCCACCAGAGAGATCTGGGCAATCCCCAGCCCGTCCAGGAAATCTTCTACCTGCTGGACGTAATCGTCCAGGCTGTAGCGGTTGCCCGGCTTATCGGAATCGCCAAAGCCCCAGAAGTCCAGGGCATAACTGCGGTAGGTATCGGCCAGGGCCTCCATCGTCGGCATCCAGTAGCGCCAGGAGCCCAGCCAGCCGTGGAGGAGGAGGACCGGTTTGCCCCGGCCGATCACCTCGTAATGAACCAGCCCTGTATCCAGCAAGATGGCGCTCATGGCCTCCGCCCAGGCGGCTCTACCTCTTCCCGGAGAGGATGCTCCGCACCTTGCTGATCAACTCCTCAGGAGCAAACGGCTTGAGGATGTAATCCGCTGCCCCCAGCCGCAGGCCTTCCTCGACTTCCTGGCGTTGGCCCTTGGCCGAAAGGAAAACGATCGGCACGTCTCGCAAAGCCTCGATCTCTCGGAGCCTTCGGCAGGCTTCGTAGCCGTTCATCCGGGGCATCTTGATGTCCAGGATGATCAGATCGGGGCGTTCCTGTTGCGCCTTTTCCACCGCCTCCAGCCCGTTCCTGGCCTCAATGACCTCGAAGCCGCCCACCGTGCGTAGGCTAAATGCCGTCATGAAGAGCACATCGGGTTCATCATCGGCGACGATGATCTTCTTGCTCACTTTGTAGCCTCCGTTTTCTTTCGTAGAACTGCCTCGATTTCCCGGATGAGCTGTTCGGCCGGGAAAGGTTTGGTCAGGAAGCCTTCCGCCCCCAACCCCAGGATCTGGACGCGATCCGTCTCTCGGTCCACCGAACTGGCCGTGATCACGATGATGGGAATTTCGCAGGTTTCTTCCCGCAACTTCAGCCGGGTGATGACCTCCCGGCCGTCCATCTTGGGCATCCGCAGGTCCAGGACGATCAGGTCGGGCAGGACGGCCAGCGCCGCTTCCAGGGCCTCCTCCCCGTCCGCGGCTTCGTAGACCTGGTAGCCCTGCTCCGTCAGCACCCGGCGCAGCCAGCCCACGATGTCGGGGTCGTCGTCGGCCACCAGGACGGTAGCCGTCTCGCCAGGGCGACCCAGGATGCGGCCGATGGTCAGGAGGAGTTCGGCTTCCTCCAGCGGCTTGGGCAAAAAGTCCACCGCCCCCAGGGCCATCAGGTTCTCCTTCTCGGCCACGATGGAGATGATCACGACCGGAATATCCGCCGTGCGCTCGTCGGCCTTGAGGCGTTCGAGGACTTCCTGCCCGTCCATCCCGGCCATCAGGATATCCAGGGTAATGAGGTCGGGGTGCTCCTGGCGGGCGATGGCCAGGGCCTCTTCGCCGCGCCGGGCGGTATAGACCCGGTAGCCGGCCCGCTCCAGCAGGTAGCGCAAGAGTTCGGTGATGTTGGGTTCGTCATCCACCACAAGGATCCGGGCCCCCGGGACGGCGGTCGTTCCGGCCGGCCGGGTTTCTCCTTGCTCCTCCTGGCGTCCGGCCGGCGGCTGGGTGAGCGGCAGGCTGAAACTGAAGGTGCTCCCCACGTTCAATTCGCTCTCCACCCACATCTTCCCGCCGTGCATCTCCACAAAGGATTTGGAAATCGCCAGCCCCAATCCGGTGCCGCCCACCTCATCGCGCAGGGGGTTGTCGGCCCGGAAGAAGCGGGTAAAGAGTTTTTTCTGGTCCTCTTTGGAAATGCCCACCCCCGTGTCGCTGACGCTCACCGTCAGGAAACCGTTTTCGCAGCGGGCCGAGATTTCCACCCGCCCCCCCTCGCGGGTGTACTTGTAGGCATTGCTCACCAGGTTGGTGAGCACCTGGGTGATGCGCTTGCGGTCGGCGTGGACCAGCGGTAGATCCGGCGGCACCCGAACCTCCAGCGTCAATTGCTTGCGCTCGATCTCCGCCCGGGCCGACTCGACCACCTCTTCCACCACGTCAAAGATCGAAAGCGGCTCGGGACTGAGGACGATTCGGCCGGTTTCGATGCGGGAGATGTCCAGGAGGTCGTTGATAAGGTCCACCAGACGGTTGGAGTTGGAGCGGACCACCTCCAGGAAGTTGCGTTGCATCGGAGTAATCTCACCTACCGATCCCAGGAGAATCAGGTCGACGTACCCCTTGATCGAGGTCAGCGGTGTGCGCAACTCGTGGGAGACGGTGGAGATAAACTCGCTTTTGGCCCGGTCGGCCTCCACCTCGCGGGTGATGTCGCGCAGGACGTACACCCGGCCCAGCATCTCCCCGGCATCGGTGACCACCGGCGTCGAGGAGACGTTGATGTAACGGTCCATCAGTTCAAAGCGGGGGTTTTCCTGGGCAAAGAGTCCGCCGGGCTGGAAGAGGCCGGGGAGTTCATGGGTGAAGCGGCCTTCCAGTTCCTCCCGGGCCATGCCCAGGATCTGCTGGGAAGCCGGGTTGGCCAGGATGATGCGGTTCTCCCGATCGACCACGATGACCCCGTCGGCGATGGACTGGAGGATGGCTCGTACCTTACTGGCCTCTTCCTGCTGGTAGGTGAGCATCTCCGAAAGGCGCAGGGCCTGATCGTTGATGTAACTGTAGAGTTCGGCGTTATGGATGGCCGTCGCCACCTCGCCACCCAGGGTCGAGAGGAGGCGCATCTGGTCCTCGTCGAAGAAACCGACCTGAGAGTGGGTGAGCAGGATAATCCCCACCACTTCCTCGGCCGAGACGAGGGGGACGGCGGCGACGGAGCGGGTGCCGGCGGGGAGGAGGGGCAAAGTCTGACCCTGGGGATCCCGGGAGACATCGTCTATGCGCAGGGTGGCCCGCTCCTCCAACACCTTCCGGAGGGCTCCGGCCTCGGCCAGCGGGATGACCTGCCGGCCCGGCCGCAGGACGTTCCCCGCATCCAGCATCGCCCGGCAGACCAGATCGCCGCTGGCCGGGTCGCGCAGGAGTACCATACCCAGGGAACGCCCTGTCGCGACCGAGGCCAGGTCAATCGTTTTCAGGAGGATCTCGTCCAGGTCCAGCGTGCTCGAAAGTTCGGTGGTGATGGCGTGCAGGGCTTCCAGACGGCTTTTTTCCTCCTCCAACTGGCGGGTGCGGGCTTCGACCATGCGCTCCAGTTCCTCGCTGAAGCGGCGAATCTCGGCAAACATCTGGGCATTATCGATGGCGATCGCGGCCTGGGCCAGGAACATCTGCAACACTTCGACATCATCTTGGGTGATGGCGGCCCGTACCTCGCGTGGGTAACCGGCCTCGATGAGTCCGATCACCTTCCCTCGCGCCACCAGCGGCGCAAACACCCGCACCAGTCGGGCATGGCCGAACTTTTCGTACATCTCCCGGTCGAAACGATCGTCCCAGCCGTCAATGACCTCGGTCTTGCCGGTGCGGACGATGTCGGCCATGATATCCGGGCTGTCGAGGGTGCGTCGGGAGCCGGCGATCTGCTCCGGGGAGACGCCGATGCCGCGTATCGCCCGTACCTCCCCGGCCTCCTCATCCACAAGCGAGATGACGGCGTAGGAAAAGCCGATCGTCGCGGTCACTGCCTCCAGCACGGCATCCAGCACGGTATCCATCTCCAGGGTGCCGGAGATGGTGCGGCCCATCTCCTGGAGGGCGCCCAGTTGGATCAGGCGGGCCTCCAGTTCAGTACGGGAGGCCTCCAGGTCGCTGAAGAGACGGGCGTTCTGGATGGTTACGGCGGCCTGGCCGGCCAGGGTGGAAAGTAGCCGGACGTGGTGCTCGTCATAGGCTCCGACATGCTCGTAATCCTGCAGGGCCATGATGCCGATGACCCGGTCCATATAGATAAGCGGCACGGCCAGCCAGGATTTGGCCGGGTTCCCCCGGTGTTCGATGCCGTGCTCCCGGCAGAAGGCTTCCGTGTCCCCGCTAATGAGCACCGGGGCACGCTGACGGATGACATACTCCGTCAGGCCGTTGCCAAAGGTCCGGCTGGGCATTTCCATCCGCTGGCCGAACTCGTGATAGAGCGGGAAGGAAAGGGTATGGGTACGTTCATCATAGAGGGCCACCAGGAAGTTGCTCGTGTCCACCAGACGGGCGGCCTCGCGGCGAATCGTCTCCAGAAGTTCGTCCAGTCGCATGGTCGTGCTGATGGCCCGGCCGACCTCGTTGAGGACGGTCAGTTCGGCGATGCGCTGCTCGCGCTCCTGGAAGAGGCGGGCGTTCTCCACGGCGATGCCGGCCTGTTCGGCCAATCCGGTGAGGAGGGCCACCTCGTCCGGCGTAAAGTCGCGCACCTCATGGGCCATCACGCTGAGCACACCCAGTACGCGCTCCTGATAGGTGATGGGCACGCCCAGGTAAGCGTGCAGGTCCAGTTCCTGGTCGAAGGCGGCGCCGGCCGGATTGCGAAGTTCCGGCGTCAGTTGGGCCACATCGGGCACGGCCAGGACCTTTCCCGTGGCGGCTACATGCCCGGAGAGACCCTCCCCCACCCGTAGCCGTACCTCGTGCATGAAACGCTCCGGCAGGCCCAGGGCGGCGGCCGGGACGAGGTCCTCGCCTTCCACCCGCCACAGAGCCACGGTGGCCACATCCATCTGTCGGCCTACCACGCTCACCAGGGCATCCAGAACTTCCCCAAGTTGCAGGGTCGAGGTGATGGCTCGCGTGCCCTCTAGGAGGGCCGAAAGTTCGCGTACCCGCGCTTCCAGCACCTGGGCGTAGCGTTCGCGCTCCTCAAAGAGACGGGCGTTCTCGATGGCCACCGCCGCCTGGTGAGCCAGGCCGGAGAGGAACTCCAGGTCCTGCCGGCCGAAGACGCCCGGTCGGCTCAAATTGTCCAGGTTGATCACCCCCACCAGGCCGCGCCGGCCGATCAGGGGGGCCGACATGATCGCGCGGATGTCGCGGCTCGATTCGGTCATCAGGAAACGGGGGTCGGTCCGGGCATCTACCACGATGTCGGCCCGGCCCTCCCGGCAGACCCAGCCGGCAAAGCCTTCATCCAACTTCAGGCGCACTTCTCGACGAACCTCGTCCGGGTAACCGATCTGGGCCGCCACCACCAGTTCCTGGGCCTTTTCATCCAGGAGAAGGATAGAGCCCCGCTCTGCCGCAGGCACGCTCCTTACCGCCGCCTCCAGGATGGATTGGAGGAGAGTGGGCAGGTCCAGCCGCGTGGCCACATCGCGGCTGACCTCCAGCAGAGTGTTCACCTGCTGCAACCGCTGCCGCGTCTCTTCGAAGAGGCGGGCATTCTCCAGGGCCACCGCTGCCTGGGCCGCCACGGTGGAGAGCACCGCCAGGTCGTCCTCGGTGTAGGCGTGCTCGCGCTCGTAACTTTCTACCCCGATGACCCCTACCACCCGGTCCGCCGCGATCATCGGCACACCCAGCCACGACTTGGCCCGTTCGCCGATGCGCTCGTAACCGCGGGTCTTCTCAAAGGCCTCCAGTTCGGCCGAGGTATGGAAGAGGAGCGGCTGACGGTTGCGGATGATGAAGCCGGTCAACCCCTGCTCCACGCTATAGCGCATCGGCGGCCGGGGTTGATGGCCGATGATGTCCAGCACCGTCTCCCACTCGCGGTGTTCCTCATCGTACAGGGCGATGTAGAAGTTGGTCGTATCGAGGATGCGGCCGACCTGCTCGTAGATGGCCCGGGTGACCTGGTCGCGCTCCAGGGTTGAAGAAAGGGCCCGGCCGATCTCGTTCAAGATGGCCAGTTCGGTGATGCGTCGTTCGCGTTCCCGGAAGAGGCGGGCGTTGTCCATGGCGATGGCCGCCTGGGCGGCGATGGTGGAAAAGAGGGCCAGGTCCTGCTCGCTGTAGAGGTTCTCCTTCTCGTAACTTTGAATGGCCATCACCCCCACCACCTTGTCGGCGGCAATGAGCGGCACGCCCAGCCAGGAAAGGGCCGGCCGGCCGATGGTGGTGATACCCTGCTCCTGATGGAAAGCCTCGATTTCGGCCTGACTGCGGAAGAGCAGGGGGGACTTGTGGCGAATGATGTAACCGGTCAGGCCGGCTCCAACCTTGTACCGCTCCGGCGGAATCCGCTTCCCCTCCTCAATCTCAAAGAGCGTCTCCCACTCATCGCTGGCCTCGTCGTAATAGGCGATGTAGAAGTTGGTCGTATCAAAGATGCGGCTGACCTGATTGTGCACGACCTCCACCAGTTCCTCTAGACGGAGGGTTGAAGAAAGGGCCCGGCCGATCTCGTTCAAGATGGCCAGTTCGGCCAATCGCTGCTCGCGCTCGCGGAAGAGGCGGGCGTTCTGGATGGCCACGGCCACCTGGTTGGCGACCGTCAGGAGGAACTGCTTCTCGCGCTCCCCATAGGCCGCCTTCCGGTAACTCTGGGCGGCGATCACCCCGACCAGTTCCTCGCCTACCAGCATAGGCACGCCCAGGTAGGACTGGGTGCGTTCGCCCTCCCAGCCGGCCAGGCTGACGTACTCGATCTTCCCTTCCCGTTCGGCCTGGGCGATGTCCTCGATGAGGAGAGGACGGCGCTCCTGCACGATGCGGCCGGCCATTCCCTGGCGGGCCGGAGATTCGCTCGCTTCGTAGAGAACACCTCGGTCCACCACTGGATAGAAGCGCAGCGTGTCGCGTCCGGCGTCGTAAATAGCGATGTAGAAACTCTCCACATCCAGGACCCGCGCCTCGGCTAGCCGCTCGTAGATGGAAAGGAGGATGGCGTCCAGGTCCAGGGTCGAGGTGGTGGCCTGGCCGATACGGTTGAGGACGTTCAGTTCGGCAATTCGGCGTTCCCGCTCGCGGAAGAGACGGCCGTTCTCTACGGCGATGGCGGCCTGGTTGGCAAAGATCTCCAGCGCCTCTACCACCCGGCGGACGGGCCGCTTGCGGTCAAAGGGGTTGTCCAGCGACATGATGCCCAGCAGGTCGCCGGCGCTCGAGTACATCGGCACCAGGAGGAGGTCGTGGGGATGCCACTCGTCGGCGGCCAGTTCCTCCTCATAGACCATGCCGGGGAAACGGTAAAAGTACTCCTCGCTCAGGGCCAGGACGGCCTCCTCCGGGATAAAGTAGGAGCGGCTGATGCGGAATTCGTCGCGGAAGAGGTCGCGGTAAACCTGGAGCGGGGGACGGACCTCCTGCAAGCGCTGGAAATCTTCCAGGGGGATGCCGGCACTGGCCACCCGCTCCAGGACGGTAGGATGATCCTCGGCCACCAGGCTGAAAAGGACCACCCCAAAGCCAACACTACCCACCACCCCATAGGCCACCTGGCCCAGGATGTCCGAAAGGTCGCGGTCCGCCCGCAGGGTATTGCCCAGTTCCAGAATCTCGCGCAACTGGGTAGCCCGCTGACTGACCAGTTCGCGCTGCTGGGTGAGTTCCTCGTAGCGCCGGGCATTGCCCACCGCCAGGGAAGCCTGGGTGGCCAGGGTCTGGATGAACTGGAGGTCCTCCTGGTCGTAGGCCCCGGGCTCGGTGCTGCGCACATTGATGATGCCGACCACCCGCCCCTCGAAGAGGATCGGCATGGAGAGGGCCGAGCGGGTCTCCCGCTTCACACAGGCCGGGCGGGGGTCGGCCTGGGTATCGGCGACGATCTCCGGCTGGCCGGAGCGGAGTACGTCGTCCATCAGGCTTCGGCCCCGACCCAGGCGCAGTTGCTTGAGGAGGCGGGCTTCCTCGGGGGTATAACCGACGAGGGCGGAAGTCACGCGGAAGGCTCCGGCCTCCTCATCGTACATGGCAATGTTGCCATGGGTGGAGGAAGTAGCCCGGATGGCTTCTTCGATAATCACCCGGAGGTTATCTTCCAGGAGCAGGGTGGTGTTCAACTCCCGGCCGATGCGCTGAAGGGCCAGGAGTTGATCCATGCGCTGGCGCAGACGGCGTTCGGTCAACCCGTACAGGCGGGCGTTGTCCAGCGATACGGCAGCCTGGCCGGCCACCAGGGTAAGCAAGCGAAGATGACGCTCGGTGAAGGCGTAAGGCTTTTCGCTCACCAGTTCCAGCGTGCCGATGAGGCGGTCGCCGATGAGCATGGGCAGGCCCAGGTAGGAACGGAGCCGGCCACTCGTAATCATCTCCTCGCGCACCGGGCGGACCTCGGTGAAAGAGGCGCAATCGCCGATAAGGAGGGGCCGGCGGTTACGCCCGATCCAGCCGGTATAGCCCTGCTCCAGGGTATAGGTCCCGGCCGAGGCGGCCCGCACCATCTCGCCCAGCGTAGCCACGGTGGTAAAGGTCTGACGGTCGGGGTCGTACAGGCAAATCTCCCCTTCGCTATAGGGCACCAGGCGCTGTATCCCCTGAACGAGCGCCTGCACCGTCTCCTGGAAGCCCAGCGTGCTGGTCAGGGCGCGGTTGACCTCCAGGAGGAGGGCCATCTGTTCGGCCCAGGAGCGGGTCTCCTCGAAGAGACGGGCGTTGGAGAGGGCCACCGCCGCCTGGTTGGCCAGGGGCAGGAGAAGACGCAGGTCGGATTCGCCAAAGGTGCGCCCTTCTTCCCCGTGCAGAACGTCCAGCACCCCCAGAAGTTCGTCGCCGTAGAGGAGGGGGACGGCGATCACCGCCCGGAAGTCGGCCCCGGCGTAATGGGCCGACCGGCCGGCAAAGGTGCGGTAGTCGTCCACCCACATCGGCCGGCGGTTCTGGGCTACCTGGCCGGCCAGCCCTTCGCCCACTTTCAGGCGGGTGCCGAGGTATTCCTCGGGCATGTTGTAGGCCACCCGCAACTCCAGTTCTCCGGCCTCCGGTACCGTTACGTAAAGTGCGCCACTGCCGGCGCCGAGCAACTGCACGGCCCGCTCCACCACCGATTGCAGGAGGTCGGCCACCTCCAGTTTGCGCGAAAGATCCAGCGCAACCTCCTGCAGGGCGGCCAGTTCGCGGCTGCGTTGCTGCTCGCGGGCAAAGAGGCGGGCGTTATGGATGGCGATGGCGGCGTGTTCGGCCAGGTGCTGGACGAATTCCAGGTGTTCTTCGGTAAAGGCGGCCGGCCAGTCGCTCTCCAGGTTGAGTACCCCCAGCACCTCCTCCTCCCGCATGATCGGCACGGCCAGTTCGGAGCGCGTTGTCCCCGTGGCATCGGCGTAATCGGCATCCTGAGAGACATCTTCGACCAGGGCCGGCCGTCGGGTGCGGGCCACCCGCCCGACGATGCCCGCCTCCAGCGGCCAGGGTTCGCTCTGGTAACGCTCCATCTCCTTCTGGTAGCCCCGGCTGGCCAGGATGAGCAGGCCGTCCCGTCTCTCCGTCATCCCCAGGAGGGCACCCACCGTAGCCCCGGTAAACTCCATGGCCCGATCCAGAACGCCCTGGATCACCCGGGGCAGTTCCAGGGTGCCGCTCAACTCGCGGTCAATCTGCTCGATGGCGCCAAGTTGCCGGACGCGCTCTTCCAGCCGCTGCCGAACCCGGTCGTACAGGCGAGCGTGGTCTAGCATGGCGGCCACCTGGGGAGCGGTGGCCACCAGGATGTCCAGGTCCTCGCGGTGGAAGGTGCCCGGCCGAGGAGCCGCAAGTTCCAGCGTCCCCACCAACCGGTCGCCCAGGAGGAGGGGCACGCCCAGGTAGGCGCCCGAGGTCAGTTCGGCCTTGGGGCGAACGGCTTTTTCGGCGGCGATGTCGGGAATCCAGAGCGGCTGGCGGTGCACGGCCATCCAACCGCTGTAGCCCTCCCCGGGGGCATAGCGTATCTCCCGGGGGATATATCCTTCCGGCGTGAACAAACTGCGGCTGACCAGGCAGCCCTCTTCCCCGCTCCAGAGGGTAATTTCGCCCTCGGTGAAGGGGATGATTTCCCGAAGGGAGATAAAGACCTGCTCCATCAGCCGGTCCAGTTCCAGCGTGGTGCTGATGGCGCTGGCGACGCGCAGGACGACCTCCTGCTCCCGTGTCCGCCGACGTTCCTCCTCCCGCCGGCGCTGCTGCACCCGCACCAGTTGGGCCAGGATGCCGCCGAGGGTGCCGATTCCCAGGTAACCGAAAGAGCGGGTAGCCAGCATGGCGTTGCGGGCCTCGATGGTGGCAAAGGCGGCCGGTTGCAGAATCGCCAGCAAGGCATAGAGGCCGGCGCTCAGGAGAGAAAGGAGGATGCTCGGGGCCAGTCCCAGCCGCAGGGCCACGAGCAGGATGACCAGGAGGTAGAGGATGTCATAGGGAGTCTCCCGGAACTTGGGAGCGAGGGCCAGCAGGGTGGAGACGAAGACGATGTCTAGGAGGTGAAGGAAAAGGCCGGAGGCCCGCGAAGGACGGCCGGCCCATCCCAGGAACAGGGTGATCAGGATGCTGCCCGCGCCGAGGGTCAGAGTAAAGGGGAGGGCCAGGCGGAAAGAGGCATAGTCCCGTCCGATGATCGCCAGGGTGGCCAGGTTGCCCAGGACCACCAACAGGGCCAGCAATCCCCGAAGGAAGGCCAGCGGGCTGAACGGCCGGGAGGGGCGCAGCCGACGCATCAGGAAGGCGGTGACGGCCAGGTTCCCCAGAGCAAAGAGCAGGAGGACCCACTCCAGGAGGAAACCGGCCGGCCCCCAGTAGGGAGACACAAAGCGGTTCACCACCAGGACAAAGGCCAGCATGGCCCAGCGGGCCAGCGCCGCCAGTTGTTCGCTGCCGACGAGTTCTTCCTGCGGAGCCAGTCTGTCCCGGAGCCAGCGTACCGCTCGACCTGCAAGACCCATCATCCGCACTCCCATCGGGGTGGGCCTTTTCCCCGAATAGGACTACTATGGCTCAACGGCACTAGGGTATGCCCAATCTTTGCCCCGTCCATTACCCATAAGCAATACGGCTGCCCTGGTTCCCGGAACGACGGGCCTGTTGCCGCACCTCGGCCGCCGTCTCGGTCAATTCCCGGATATCGCTGAAGGTGCGCTTGCTTCCGTCAATCACACCGATGACCAGGTGCATGAGCGGCACCTGGACCTCCTCGCCCCGGTCGTTGTGGACGACGATATAGCCGGCCTTGCGGTCTTTGTAGTCGTAGAGCGTACCGATACGCTCGTCGAAGCGCTGCATCAGGTACTCGCAGATGGCCCGCACCCGTTCCGGCCGCGTGGTCAGGATAAAGTCGCTCCCACCGACATGCCCGATAAAGTCCTCCGGACCGCCCTTCTCGTTCACCGCCTCATTGAGGGTCAGGGCCAGGAAGCGCAGGGAGTTATCGCCGGCGACAAAGCCGTAGGCCTCGGTAAAGGCGTTGAAATGGGCCACACCGATCGAGGCCAGCGCCCAGTCGTGGCGGGTGAGGATGCGCTTGAGTTGCTCCTCGATCAATTTGCTGCCGGGGAGTCCGGTGGTCGGGTTGGTCAGGTTGAGGAAAGAAGCCCGCTCCAGGGCCCGCCTGACCCGCATGTGGAGTTCCTCGATATCGAAAGGCTTGACAATATAGTCGTCCGCGCCCAGTTGAAAGCCCTGGATACGATCCTCCTTTTCCCCACGGGCGGTCAGGAAGATGATGGGGATGTGGCTGGTGCGGAGGTTAGAGCGCAGGGCCTGGCAGATGGCATAGCCGTCCATATCGGGCAGCATAATGTCCAGAAGGATCAGGTCGGGCATCTTCTGACGGCACATCTCCAGGGCCTGGGATCCCCGGCTGGCCACCAGCGCCTCATAGTTCTGGGCGTTGAAAAAGATCTGGAGCAGGCCGGCGATGTCCGGAGCGTCCTCGACGATCAGAATCTTTTGCTTCGGCATAACCATCCTCCATGCCTGTGAACCCCTGACGGGGCCTCTGCCGTGTCGGCGTATCCCGGCCCGGCCCGTTCACTTCGGGGGCGGTTCGGCCCCCTCGGGGTCGGGCCTTTCGGCCTCCAGCGGCTCTTCATCGGGCACATGGACCGTCCTTGGCTTCTCCGAGTAGATCCAACGATATTGCAGGCTATCTTCATACGAAAGGTTGCGCGTGATCACGGCCGGCCCCTCGGGCGCCACCAGGATCGAACCCGATTCGATGGTGCGGGCCGGGTAGATGACAAAGCCCGAGCCGATCTTGACGTTGTGACCCACACACCCACCCAAGACCGGCAACCCAACCTCCCGGAGTTGCCCCCGATGCCAGATGCGGATGGGTTTCCCCAGGAGGTTAAAGTCGGTGAAGACGTTGTTCGCTCCGATAAAGGTGTTTCTTCCTACGACACAGAGTTGCAGGCAGGTGTTCTGGGCCACCATCGAGTTTTCCATAAAGGCGGTCATGAAGAGGCCGGCCCGGAAGGGCAAGTAGCAGTAGTCGCTGACTACACTCAACATGACCTGGCTGCCCTGCATGATGGTCACGTTATTGCCGATCAGGCTGTTGGTGATCACCACCCCGGCACCGATGTTGACATTGTTCCCGATGACCGTGGGCCCCTCGATCACCGCCGAGGGAGCGATGGAGCAATTCTTGCCGACCTTGACCATCGCCGAGCAGGAAAGAAAGTGCTTGCGCTCGATCAAGGAGCGGAAAAAGATGCGCAATTTCAGGGCCCAACTCTCCTCGACTTCCTGTTCCCGGATTCGCCCCCAGCAGAAGACGCCGAAGGGAATGTTGGCCATCCAGACCTGGAGCCAACTTTCCACCGAAAGAAAGGCCCGCCAGGGGATGTAAAAGACCAGGTCGCCCATGTGGGGGGCCATATAACTGGGGATATGGTAATAGCCGATCTCCCGGGGCAGGGTGTCAATGACCAGCGGTTCGGGCTCGGGGGCGATCCCGTCGGGGAAGTAGTAAAGGTCGGCCACGTATACATCGCCCTGCCGGCGGATGCCGTCCTGGACCGGGAGGGCGTGGGTGGTGATGGCGGGGTCGTCGGGGGAGAAGGCGATCTGGCAGGGCCGGCCGCGGGCGCGGGCCTGGGCGATGAAGGTGTCGATCAGCGCGGCGTTGAAGAAGAGGTTGTCTTTGTGGACCAGGAGTTCGCCCCGCAGCGAGGCCGCCTCTTCCAGACTCTCGATTTCAAGTTCGCCCTGACAATGGCGGGCCAGAAGATCCCGCTGCAAGAGCCACAACGGCTTGTTGAGGATACGCAGATCACGGGCCGGCTCATTGAACGGCGGGATGGGCTCGTGCACTCTCAGAATCACTCGCCGCATTTCGCCCTCTTGGCACCTGGAACGCCCCGGACGCCTGCACCCCTTATCATAAGTTGAAAGCCGGGAGCCTGCAAGGAAGATGAGGTTACATCTTTATGAGCAAAAGCGTTCAATCGATGGGTTCTTTGTCGATTACAAAGGTGCAGGTCGGGTCCCCGACCGCCCGGCACTCGATCTCCTCCACCCGAAAATTTCTCCCGCCGGAGACCCAGCGCAGGCTCTCCTCGATGATGCCGCGGGCGATATGGCAACAGGGGGCATCCGAGTGGCGATGCCAGCAGACCGGGCACTTTTCGATGACATAGAGGAACTGACCCTTTTTCTCCTCCACGTGGGTCGGCTGGTCGCTGAAGCGATCAAAGGTCTGGGCCACCGCATTGAGGCCGATCTTGACCTTCATTCCCAGGGGCATCATCTTCAGGGCCAGGTCGGCCATGCCCAGGAGGGGGCCGAATTCCTTTAGCCCGTAGTTGAAGGCGACTCGCCCGGCCCGCAACTCCATACCTCGCGCCCCCCGCACGCCGTACATGGTTTCCAGGGCCGCGCTGGTGCGGGCCAGTTCCGTAAAGGAATATTCCCGGCGGAGGTCGTTCGGTGGGTAGTTGTTGACCCGTTCCCGGAGGCCGGCCATGTGGAGCAACGCACTGACCCCGTTGCGTCCCATGACATCCTCCAGGGACATCAGGAACAGCCGGCCGATCTTGTTAGGATAGTAGCGTTCCGGCTCCTCCTCGGCAGAGACCTCGGCCGACTCGGGGCGAAGAACCTGCTCTTCGGTCATCGGCTCCTCCTCACAGGCTCCGTGGTACCATGCGATCTGGCTTACTCTGGCTTGCTACCTGTTATTGTACACGAAATTATCCCCTTCGTCAACCGAAATACGCCCGGCCAGGAGGGGTCGCAGGAAATGCCCGGTATAACTTTTCTCCACCTGGGCCACCTCCTCCGGTGTGCCCTGGGCTACGATCCACCCCCCGGCCGGCCCGCCCTCGGGGCCCAGGTCAATGACCCAATCGGCCGCCTTGATCACATCCAGATGGTGCTCGATGACGATGACCGTGTTTCCGGCATCCACCAGGCGGTTGAGGACCTTGAGCAGACGCTCGATGTCGGCAAAGTGCAGCCCGGTGGTCGGCTCGTCCAGGACGTAGAGCGTTCGTCCGGTGGATCGGCGAGCCAGTTCCGCCGCCAGTTTGACCCGCTGGGCTTCTCCGCCGGAAAGGGAGGTGGCCGGCTGCCCCAGTTTGAGGTAGCCCAACCCGACCTCGTGGAGGGTTTGCAAGCGGGCGCGCACGGCCGGGATATGGGCGAAGAAGGCCATGGCCTCGTCCACGGAGAGGTTCAGCACCTCGGCGATGTTCAGCCCCCGGTAGCGAATCTCCAGCGTCTCCCGGTTGTAACGCTGGCCCTGGCAGACGTCGCAGGGGATATAGACATCCGGCAGAAATTCCATCTCGATCTGCAGGACGCCAGCCCCTTCACAGGCCTCGCACCGTCCCCCTTTGACGTTGAAGGAAAAGCGGTCGGGACCGTAGCCGCGCATCCGGGCCTCGGGCACCCGGGCAAAGAGCCGGCGGATGGGAGCAAAGACGCCGGTGTAGGTGGCCGCGTTGGAACGCGGCGTCCGCCCGATAGGCGATTGGTCGACGGCGATCACCTTGTCCAGATGCTCGATGCCGTAAAGGGCATCGTGGGTACCGGGGCGATCCTTGGCCCGATGCAGGGCCTGGGCCAGTCGCCGGTAGAGGGTATCGTTGACCAGAGTGCTTTTTCCGGAGCCGGAGACGCCGGTGACACACACCAGACAGCCCAGCGGGATATGCACCTCCAGGTTCTTCAGGTTGTGCTCCCGCGCCCCCACCAGCACGAGTTCCTTGCCGTTTCCCGGCCGGCGATGCCGGGGCAGCGGAATGCTCCGCCGGCCGCTTAGATACTGGCCGGTGAGGGAACGTGTCTCCCGGAGGATATCTTCCAGCGTGCCGCAGGCCACCACCTCCCCTCCTTGCTCGCCGGCACCGGGGCCCATATCAATAATCCAGTCGGCTGCCCGAATCATGGCCGCGTCGTGTTCGACCACCACCACGGTGTTTCCCTGGTCGCGCAGGTGTTGCAGGGTACGGATCAACCGGTCGTTGTCGCGGGGGTGGAGGCCGATGGAAGGCTCGTCCAGAACATAGATGCAACCCATCAGGGCCATGCCGAGTTGCGTCGCCAGGCGGATGCGCTGCACCTCTCCTCCGGCCAGGGTGGTGCTGGAGCGGTCCAGGGTCAGATAGTCCAGACCTACGGCCTGGAGGAATTCCAGGCGAGAGCACAACTCCCGCCCGATCGGAGCGGCGATGGCCCGTTCGCGGGCCGTCAGGGGAGAACGTGCCGGGTCCAGGAGGGCCTCGGTCCAGCGGCGGGCCTCCTCCACCGACATGGCCGCCACCTCGGCGATGGAGCGGCCGGCCACCTTGACCGCCAGCGCCTCCGGCCGCAGGCGCGTCCCGTGACAACGAGCGCAGGGCCGCGGCCTCATGTAGCGCTCGATCTGGGCCCGAACCCGGGCCGAGGAAGTTTCCTTGTAACGCCGGCGCAGGTTGGGGATCACCCCTTCGTAGGGGGCTTCGACTTCCCGCATCTGCCCGCCAGGGCCGGGGTATCGCTGGGGAATCACCTCTCCGTTGCTGCCGTAGAGAAGGATCCCCAGATGGTCAGGCGTCAGTTCGCGGACGGGAACCTGGGTGGAAAAGCCGTAGTAGGCGGCCACCGCCCGCAGGAGGTGGCGATAGTATTCGCCGGCCTGCCGGCCCATCTCACGCCAGGGGAGAACAGCGCCCTGCTCCAGGGAAAGAGTACGGTCCGGGATGACCAGGTCGGGATCTAATTCCAGCACCGTCCCTAACCCATCGCATTCCGGGCAGGCCCCGTAGGGGCTGTTGAAGGAAAAATGATGCGGTTCGAGTTCCCCCAGGGAAATGCCGCAGTGGATGCAGGCCAGGTGTTCGGAGAAAAAGAGTTCCCCTTCCCCTTCTACCTGGGCCAGAAGCACCCCGCCGCCCAGCCGCAGCGCCGTCTCCACCGAATCGGCCAGCCGGCTGCGTTCTGGAGAAAGTACCTCTTCCCCGTCTCGCTGCACGACGAGCCGGTCCACCACCACCTCGATGGTATGGGGCCGGTAGCGGTCCAGGACGATTTCTTCATCCAGGAGTCGAATTTCCCCGTCCACCCGCACGCGGACATAGCCGGCCCGGCGCACATCCTCCAGCACCTTCTGGTGGCTGCCCTTGCGTTCGCGTACCAGCGGTGAGAGGAGCATCAGGCGGCTACCATCGGGGAGGGAAAGGAGTTGGTCGACGATTTGCGTGGGCGACTGGCGGACGATTTCCCGGCCGCAGGCCGGACAGTGAGGCCGGCCGATGCGGGCAAAGAGCAGGCGCAGGAAATCGTAGATCTCGGTGATGGTGCCGACGGTAGAGCGGGGGTTACGCCCCATCCCCCGCTGATCCACGGCCACGGTGGGGGAAAGCCCCTCGATGGCATCCACATCGGGCCGTTCCATCTGCCCCAGGAACTGGCGGGCGTAGGGGGAAAGGCTCTCCACATAGCGCCTTCGGCCCTCGGCGTACAGGGTATCGAAGGCCAGCGAGGACTTGCCCGAACCGGAGATTCCGGTGATGACCACCAGCCGGTTGCGGGGTATCTCAACATCAATATTCTTCAGATTGTGCTGGCGAGCCCGACGGATGACGATCTTATCCAAGGGTCACCTCAAAGCAACAAGATGGATGTATCCTATTATTTTACTATAAACGGGGCCCATAAGCAAATTGGCCGGCATATCGTGGGGCCGCCACTCTATTCCCGAAAAATTTGGGACACACCCGCCGGTAACCGCCGTTTGAACAAATTCCCCACTTGGCGTAAAATACCTCCAGCAGTTCGAGGAGGCCGGAAATGTTTCTGCATCAGGCCAGCATCGTTCTGGGGGTCACCGGCGGCATTGCCGCCTACAAGGCGGCCGACCTGGCCAGCAAACTCGTCCAGGCCGGCGCCACCGTGGACGTGGTTATGACCGAGGCGGCGACCCGCTTCGTCGGCCCCCTCACCTTCCAGGCCCTCACCGGCCGGCCGGTGCATATAGGCCCCTTCCGCCTCCTGGAACAGACCGAGATGCCCCACCTCTCCCTGGCCCAACGGGCCCACCTCCTGGTCATCGCGCCGGCCACGGCCAATACGCTCGCCAAACTGGCCCACGGCCTCGCCGATAACCTGCTCTGCGCCGTCGCCCTGGCCACCCGCGCCCCGCTGGTCCTGGCTCCGGCCATGGACACCGATATGTGGGACCATCCGGCGACCCGCGAGAACCTGGAGGTGTTGCGCCGGCGCGGGGCCTGGATCGTGGGCCCCGGCGAGGGCCGGCTGGCCTCCGGCCGCATCGGGCGGGGACGGATGGCCGAAGTGGGTGAGATTCTGGGCACCATCCGGCTGGTGCTGGGACGCGACGGCCCCCTGGCCGGAAAGCGTGTCCTGGTCACGGCCGGCGGAACCCAGGAGCCGCTCGACCCGGTGCGCTACCTGGGCAACCGCTCCTCCGGCAAGATGGGCTATGCCCTGGCCCAGACGGCCCTGGATCGCGGGGCTACCGTTATCCTGGTGACGGCACCCACGGCGCTCCCGGCGCCGGTGGGGGCAAAGCGGGTGGAGGTGCGCACGGCCGAGGAGATGTGCGATGCGGTCCTGGCCGCCGTCCCGGAATGCGACATTCTGGTGATGGCCGCTGCTGTGGCCGATTTCCGGCCGGCCGAGGTGGTCGGGCAGAAGATCAAAAAGGAGGCGGCCGGCCTGACCCTGCGCCTGGAGCGCACCCCTGACATCCTGGCCGAGGTCGCCGTCGAGCGGGAACGGAGCGGCCGGCCGAGCCTGGTTATCGGCTTTGCTGCCGAGACCGAGGACCTCCTGCGCCATGCCCGGGCCAAACTGGAGGCCAAGCGCCTCGACCTGATCGTGGCCAACGACGTCTCCTCGCCCGATAGCGGCTTTGGTGCGGATACCAACCGCGTGATCCTGCTCGACCGCCACGGCCTGGAACAGGCGCTGCCCCTTCTCCCCAAGGAGGAGGTAGCCGGCCGAATCTGGGATTGGGTGGAAATCCGGCTCGGGGCATGAGAACCATAACCGGAGGTGCACATGGACATCCACACAGTTTCCGGCGAGGATCGGGGCGACGTCTTCCTGTACGCCCTGAGCACCTGCGTGTGGTGCAAGAAGACCAAGGCGCTCCTCAAGGAACTGGGCGTGGCCTACCGCTACGTGGACGTGGACCTGGTGGCGCCGGAGGAAAAGGAGACGGTCATGCGGGAGATGGCCCGCTGGAATCCGCAACGCAATTTCCCGACGATCGTGATCGACCGGCACCGGGTCATCGTCGGCTTTAAGCCGGAGCAGATTCGGGAGGCGTTGGGCCGATGAACGGCGAACCTACTTTCGAGGAGATCGAAGCGTTCTACCGGAAACTGGATCGCGAGGCCGAGGCCGGCGGGTATCACCTCAATCCAGATGCCGATTTCACCCGGGAATTGGTGCGCGGCCTTCTCCAGAACCAGCGACGCTACGGCTATCCCTCCTGTCCCTGTCGGCTGGCTACCGGGGTGAAAGAGGAAGACCTGGACATCATCTGCCCCTGCGACTACCGGGATGCGGACCTGGCCGAGTACGGAACCTGTTACTGCGGCCTGTACGTTTCCCAGGCGGTCCTCCGTGGGGAACGGGCGCTGGAGCCGATTCCGGAGCGCCGGCCGCCGGAGAGGGGGGCTGGTTCTGAATCCACCCGTACACGGGAAAAGGGGCAAAAGGAGGAGCCGGCCGGCTTCCCCGGCACCTTGCCGTATCCGATCTGGCGTTGCCGGGTCTGCGGCTACCTCTGTGCCCGGCCGGAGCCGCCCGAGGTCTGCCCGATCTGCAAGGCGCGGAAGGAACGTTTCGAGCGGTTCCTCGGGTGAAATTTCCGTCGCCCTATCTTGCCCCGACATCCCCGCCGGGCTGCCGAAATCCGGCGGTTTTCCCCCGGTAAACGGGGAAATTCGCCGGCCGAACGACGTGGTTCCCTCTATCCCAGGGGCAGAGGATACTGCTCCCCTTCCAGGACCGTCTTCAGGGCGGCCCCGAGAAAGTCGCGGAAGAGGGGATGGGGGCGGGTGGGACGGGAGCGAAACTCGGGGTGGAACTGGGTGCCTACAAACCACGGGTGATCGCGCAGTTCGGCGATCTCCACCAGCCGTCCGTCCGGCGAAGTTCCGGAGACGAGGAGGCCGGCCTCCTGAAGTGCCTCGCGGTAGCGGTTGTTGAACTCGAAGCGGTGGCGATGGCGTTCGTGCACCAGTTCCACACCGTAGGCGGCCGCGGCCCGTGTCCCCGGCACCAGTTTGCAGGGGTAGGCGCCCAGCCGCATCGTCCCTCCTTTTTCGTAGACGTCCCGCTGGTCGGCCATGAGGTCGATCACCGGGGCGGAAGTGTGGGGGTCGAATTCGGTCGAGTTGGCATCGGGTAGACCCAGGACGCTGCGGGCGAACTCGATGGTGGCACATTGCAAGCCCAGGCATAGCCCCAGGAAGGGGATGTTTTTCCGGCGGGCATAGCCGGCCGCCTCCACCTTGCCCTCGATGCCCCGATGCCCGAAGCCGCCGGGGATGACGATACCCCGCACCCCCTGCAGAAGCGCCTCCGGACCGCGTTTCTCCACCTCCTCGGCATTGACCCAGCGGATGTGTACATCCACTCCGTGGTAGAGGCCGGCGTGGCGCAGCGCCTCGATCACGCTCAGGTAGGCGTCATGCAGGGCCACATACTTGCCCACCAGGGCGATCTCGATGGCCGGCTTGGGCCGGTTCACCTTCTCCAGAAGCGCCCGCCACTCCCCCAGGTCGGGCTCCCGGTCCGGCAGGCCCAGCCGCCGGACGATGAGTTTCCCCAGCCCAAAGTCTTCCAGGAGGAGCGGCACCTGGTAGATGGTGGGCACCGTCACCAGAGGGATGACGGCCTCCGGGTCCACATCGCAGAAGAGGGCGATCTTTTCGCGGATCGCCTCCGAGATGGGGTAATCGGAGCGACAGACGATGACATCGGGATGGATGCCGACGCGGCGCAGTTCCATCACGCTGTGCTGGGTGGGCTTAGTCTTGAGTTCGCCGGTGGCGGCGATATAGGGCAGGAGGGTGAGGTGGACGTAGAGGACGTTATCCCGGCCGGCATCCTTGCGCATCTGGCGAGTCGCCTCCAGGAAGGGCAGCCCCTCGATGTCGCCGACGGTGCCGCCGACCTCGACGATGACGACGCCGTCGCCCAGCGGCCGGCCGACGGCAGCGATGCGAGCCTTGATCTCGTTGGTGATGTGCGGGATGACCTGAATCGTCCCCCCCAGGAAGTCACCTCGCCGTTCCTTCTGGATGATCTCGGCATAGACCTGGCCGGTGGTCACGTTGCTGGCGCGGGTCAGGTTGATATCAATGAAGCGCTCATAGTGGCCCAGGTCCAGGTCGGTCTCGGCCCCATCGTCGGTGACATAAACTTCTCCATGCTGGTAAGGGCTCATGGTGCCGGGGTCTACGTTCAGGTAGGGATCGAGTTTCTGTACGGCCACGGGGATGCCGCGGCTACGCAGGAGCAACCCGATGGAGGCCACGGTGATGCCCTTGCCTACAGAAGAGACCACTCCGCCGGTGCAGAAGATATACTTGATCATTTCATTCCCCCGCTGGCCGGAGGACGACCACCCGGGTCTCTTCCTCCTCCGAGGGGAGGTCGCCGGGGGTCAGACGTAGTGCGTCCAGGGGGGCGGCCGGCTTGACGCCCATCTCATGAAGGAAAGGCTCCACCCCGTCCAGCCGCAGCCGGAGGCCGGGCAGGGCGTAGTGCATCGGGATGGCGATGCGCGGCTCGATCTGGGCCACCACTTCGGCGGCCTGGGAGGCGTTCAGGGAATGTTTTCCCCCCACCGGCACCATGAGGACGTCCACGCTGCCGATCTCGGCCAGTTCCTCGTCGCCCAGGGGATGGCCCAGGTCGCCCAGGTGACAGAGGGTGGCCTCGCCGAACTCGATCACATAGACGGTGTTTTTCCCCCGCACCTTGCCCCTGCGCAGATCGCGGTAGGTGCGGATGCCCAGGATGAAGATGCCGCCGATCTCGTACTCGCCGGGGCCGCGGATGACAAAGGGCTCGCTTCGCAGGCCCCGGACGGCGGCGACGTGGTTATGGTCGGCCTCCTCATGGGAGACGGTCACGATATGGGCGGTCGGCCGGCCCAACCTCAGCCCGATCTCCGGGCCGTAGGGGTCGGTGAGGACGATGCCCTCGCGGGCTTTGATGCGGAAGCAGGCGTGTCCAAGCCACAGGATTTCGATCATGAGGTCTCCTCTGCTATGCCCGGGGTTTCAGCGGCGGTTTGGATTTCGTCTCCGGCTCGTCGGGGGAGGGCCGCTGTGGCCTTTTCCGTTTCCCGGGCTTCTTCCCAGACCTGTTGTGCAACCTGACGGACCACGGCGGCGGAAAAGCCCCGGCGGGCCAGGAAGGATTGGAGTCGTCGGAAGAAGGCCGGCCGGTCCAGTCCCCGAAGGGTTGGGGCGCGTCGGCGGGCCAGGAGGAGGGCCTGGGCGGCCTCTTCCTCCGGCGTGGAATCTTCCAGCGCCTCGGCGATCGTCTCCGGCGAGAGGCCCTTTTTCCGCAGTTCGGCTTCCAGGGCCGGCCGGCCCCGAGGACGAAAGGCCCGCCGGTTTTCCACCCAGGCCCGGGCGAAAGCCCGGTCGTCCAGGAGGCCGAGTTCCGTCAGGCGGGAGAGGACGGCCTGGACCTGCCCTTCCTCATAGCCGCGCCGCATCAGGCGATCTCGCACTTCGGCCGTGCTGCGGGGGCGCTCGTTCAAGAGGCGCAGGGCGTCCCGTAGGGCACGATGTTCCCCCTCGGCCCGGCGCAGCGCCTCCAGTTCGGCGTCGTCCAGCACCTGGCCCCGGCGCAGCCCCCAGTCCTGGACGACCTCGACGGCCAGGCCCAGGGCAAACTTTCCGTCCAGGTACAGGTTGGCCCGGCGGGGGTTTTTCTTCTGGATGCGGATAGCCGTGATGGTGCCGCCCATCCTCGGTTTCAGGTCCCGGCCTGGGTGATGTTCCGGCCGATCACCATCCGCTGCACCTCGCTGGTGCCCTCACCGATGGTCATCAGGCGCACGTCCCGGTAGATGCGTTCGACGGCGTATTCCCGGCTGTAGCCGTAGCCGCCGTGGATCTGGACGGCTCGGTAGGCGACGCGCTCGGCCATCTCGCTGGTGAAGAGTTTGGCCATCGAGGCAGCCACGGTGAAGCGTTCGCCGCGGTCGGCAAGCCAGGCGGCATAGTAGGTCAAAAGCCGGCCGGCGTGGATCTCGGTGGCCATATCGGCCAGCATGAACTGGATGGCCTGGTGCTCGGCGATGGGTTTACCGAAGGCCACACGCTCGCGGGCATAGCGCAGGGCTTCCTCATAAGCCCCCTGGGCCAGCCCCACGGCCAGAGCGCTGATGCCCACCCGGCCGCTATCCAGGATGGCCATGGCCTGGTGCAGGCCACGGCCGCGTTCGCCCAGGAGGTTGGTCTTGGGCACGCGCACGTCCTCGAAGGTGAGGGAGTGAGCCGGGGAAGCCCGCAGTCCCATCTTCTTCTCCTTGGGGCCGATGGTCAGCCCGGGGCGGTCGGTTTCGACCAGGATCAGGGAGAAGGAACGGCTACCCTGGCCGGGGTCGGTACGCAGGAAGACGATGATGACGTCGGCCAGGCTGGCGTTGGTGATCCAGGCCTTGCTGCCGTTGATGACCCACTCGTCTCCGTCTTCGACGGCGGTGGTGCGGGCGGCGGCCAGGTCGCTTCCGGCGTTCGGCTCGGTCAGGGCAAGGCATCCGAGCGATTCCCCAGTGGCCATACGCGGGAGGAAGCGTTCCTTCTGCTCCGAGGTGCCGTAGCGGACGATGGGCAGGGCCCCCAGGCAGGTGTGGGCCTCCAGGGCCAGGCCGGTTCCTCCGCAGGCCCGGCCGACTTCTTCCAGGACGATGGCGATGCTCAGGTGGTCCAGGGGCAGGCCGCCGTACTCCTCCGGGATGGTCATACCCCAGAGCCCCAGTTCGGCCATCTTGTGCACGACCTCCGGGAAGAGTTTTTCCTCCTCATCGGCCTCCTGGGCACGCACCTTGAGTTCCCTGTCGGCAAAGTCGCGCACCATCTGGCGGAGCATTTCCTGTTCTTCGGTCAGATGAAAGTCCATGGCGCCTCCTTCGTATCTGTCTGGTCTGTCAACTTCCGGATTGCGGTGATGGCCCTTTTACGTCAAACCGGCATACGGTTTTGAATGACGACCCGGCCTCACTTAATTCCTCAAGAAGAACGTTTGCGGACTTGTCCATGCGCTCTAATTTTGCCATTGTGTGTTCCTGCTTTCGGGTTCATCTACTATCTTTGCACTTTGACAACCTGAAGTAGCGGGCATGGCCCCTTTCGTGGATAATGGAATGCGCCAACAAACCATTGTCCCGGAGGTGGACCATGCCCAAGCCTATGATATGCCTTTTCGCCGCGCTGCGCAAG
>DAOUAK010000108.1:0-5199 GCA_034433695.1 Chloroflexia bacterium | reverse complement strand
GGGCGACCACCCTCTACCTCCCCGGCCTCTACCGCAACGGCTGGGGCATCGGCTGGAACACCACGCTGCACCTGATGAACGTGGGAAGCAATACGGCCAACGTCACCGTCACGTACTACCCCTACGGCGGCGGCTCTCCCTTCTGCTTGACAAATCGGAACTCGGTGTTATACTAAGCCCAGCACTTGAACAGCGAATTGGTTGGCCGGCTGTGGTGGCGAATCCCCCGCAAGACCCATTGGGTCCCGGTGGACGACAGCACGGCCCAACCAATAGTGCGGCACGACCGCCGTAGACAACTGCTTGCAGTTGTCCTACACCACGCCACGGGCGCTTTTCTGGGTATGGGCTACTATGCCCACAAGTCTCCTGCTTGCACCTACGGCGCAGACCCCCCGAAAGGGGGAGGTGCCTTGCTCCCTCAGGAAGCCGAAAACAGGGGTAGGGGCAGGGCATACCCTGTCCCTACCGCGAACCTGAAAGGCGCAGGGGAGTGTCACTGAGCCGATGACCGATTCTGTTTCGGAACCCGAAGAAACCTCGCCCCGCCGCGCCGTTGTCCTGGGGGGAACATCGGCCGGCGTGGAGACCGCCCTCCGGCTGGCCGCTTCCGGCCTTGAGGTCAGCCTGCTCGAGCCTTCCCCCTTCCTCGGAGACAAGCATCCTCCCGATCGTTCCGCCTGGATGGCCGGCGTCCCGACCCTGCTCGAGGCGCTCCACCACAGGCGAATCACGGTGTTCACCCAGGCCGTCGTGGAGGACATCTCCCGGGGGGAGGACGGCCGGTTCCGCCTTCGGGTGCAGCAACTTCCCCGTTACATAGACCCGGAGCGCTGCACCGGCTGCGGCGAATGCGCTTCCGTCTGTCCGGTGGAAATATCCCTGGAGGACGGAAAGCAGCGCGCCGTCTACCGCCTCCCTTTGGAGCGTTCCGTCCCCAACGTCTTTGTCATTGCCAAACGCGGCGTCCCGCCCTGCACGGCGGCCTGCCCCGGGGGCATTCCGGTGCAGGGCTATGTCGCCCTCATTGCCCAGGGCCGTTTCGAGGAGGCCCACGACCTGATCGCCCGCTCCATTCCCTTCCCCGGTATCTGCGGCCGCGTTTGCCACCACCCCTGTGAGGAGCATTGCAGCCGCTCCGAACTGGATGAGGCCATCGCCATCCGTGCCCTCAAGCGCTTCGTCGCCGACCGTGAGGCCGGCCGCGGGTTGCGCTGGGAGAAAGCGGCCGATCCCGGCCTTCCGCCGGTGGCGGTGGTCGGGGCCGGGCCGGCCGGTCTGACCGTGGCCTGGGAACTGGCCCGCGCCGGGTTACGCGTGACCGTCTTCGAGGCGCTTCCGGTGGCCGGTGGCATGATGGCCGTGGGAATCCCGGCCTACCGACTGCCCCGGGAGGTGCTACGCCGGGAGATCGCCGCCATCCAGGCCCTGGGGGTAGAACTTCGTCTGAACACGCCGCTTGGCCCCGACCTGACGCTGGACGACCTCTTTGCCCAGGGTTACGGGGCGGTCTTCCTGGGCCTGGGAGCGCACCGTGGCCGGCGGCTGGGCATCCCCGGCGAAGACCTGGCCGGGGTGGTGCAAGCGGTGGAACTCTTGCGCGAGGTGACCCTGGCCCAGGAGTCCGGCCAGCGGGACCTGCGTGCCCACCTTCGCCAGGCTCGCGGCTGGGAATTCGGCCGGCGGGTGGTGGTCATCGGCGGAGGGAACAGCGCTATAGACGCAGCCCGGACGCTTCTGCGGCTGGGGGTAGAGGAGGTGCGCCTCCTTTACCGCCGTTCGCGCCGGGAGATGCCGGCCGGTCCCGAAGAAGTGGCCGCGGCCGAAGAAGAAGGTGTTATTCTGGAGACTCTGGTCTCCCCTCGGCGCATCATCGGCCGTGAGGGACGTGTCGCGGCCCTGGAGTGCCAGCGCATGGCCCTGGGCGAACCCGACGAAAGCGGCCGGCCCAGGCCCATCCCCGTCCCCGGAAGCGAGTTTACCCTGGAGGTCGAGGGGGTGGTGGCCGCCGTTGGTCAGGAAGCCGACCTCTCTCCCCTGGGCGAACTGGGAAACGGCGGGTTGGGGGTGGACGAGGCCACCGGGCGCACCCGCTTGCCGGGCGTCTATGCCGCCGGCGACATCGTCCGGCCGGCCTCGGTGATCGAGGCCATCGGCGCGGGTAAGAGGGCGGCGCAGGCCATCCTGCGCTACCTGCGCGGAGAAGAGGAGGCGCCGCCGGAGGAAGCACGTCCGGTGGCCCGCTGGACGGCCGGGGAACTGGAGGAGCGGGAACGCCGGGCCCGCCAGCATCCGCCCGTTCTTTCTCCCCGCCGACGAAAGCGCGATTTCGCGGAGGTGGAACGGTCCTTCACCCCGGAGCAGGCGGTGGCCGAGGCCGGCCGTTGCCTGGCCTGTGGCCCCTGTTCCGAATGCCTCCGGTGTGAGGCCGTCTGCGAGCCTCGGGCCATCGAACATGCCGCCCGCCCCCGTCGCTTCACCCTGGAGGCCGAGGTTGTCCTTTCGGTGGAAGACCTCATCCCTGTTTCTCTACCTCCTTCGCCTTTGGGGAAGACAGGAGGCCGGAGGAGCACGGGCGAGGGCCTGGGCGTCTTCTTCTGCCGCTGTGGGGAACAATTGGCCGGCGCGCTCCCCCTGGAGGAGTTGCAGGCCCGGGCGGCAACTCTGCCGGAGGTTGTCCGGGTGGAGCAGGTGCCCTTTGCCTGCCTGCCGGAGGGGCGGGCTTTCCTGCGCCGGGCGACCGCCGACCTGGAGGGGGCCGTACTGGCGGCCTGTTCCTGCTGCAACCTGGCCCAGATCTGTGCCGCCTGCACCACCCAGCGGGTGCGCTGTCGGGTCGGGCTGGGACTGTGGGAGGAGGACGAAACGCCTCTGCCGGCATGGGAATTGGTCAACCTGCGGGAGCACTGCGTCGGACTCTACGGGGCGGAGGCGAGGGCGGAGGTGGCATGGGAGATGGTAGCCGCAGCGGTCGCACGGCTACGGGCCGGTCCGCCCGATCCCCTGACGGCCCGGGTGGACGAGCGGCTCTGCCGGGCCTGCGGTGTCTGTCAGACGCTCTGTCGGGCCGAGGCCATCCGTTTAGAGGCGGACGGGCATGGACGGGTGCGCGCCGTGGTGCAGGAGGAGCGCTGTCGGGCCTGTGGCACCTGCGCTGCCCATTGTCCCACCGGAGCAGTAGTCGCCGGCCGGATCGGCGACCGGCAGATCGTCTCCACGCTGGAGGTATTCCTTCCGGCCGGATCGAATGGGCGGGTCCTTGTCTTTACCTGCAACTGGGGTGGCCACGGGGGAGCCGAGGCAGCCGGAATGGAGGGGAGGAGGCTTTCCCCGGAGGTGCGCTTCCTGCGTCTGCCCTGTCTGGGCCGGCTTTCCCCCGGCCTGCTCCTGCACGCTCTGGAACGAGGTGCCGCCGGTGTCCTCCTGCAGGGTTGCCCGGAGGGGGCGTGCCACTATGACTTTGGCCGGGAACTGGCCGCCCAGGCGCTCTCACAGGCCCAGGCGCTGGCCGGCCTCCTGGGGCTGGGTGCCGGACGGCTGGCCCTGGGTGGAAGCGCTCCGGGGGATGGGGAAACCTTTGCGCGGATGGTACAGGATTTCGTCGAGCGGGTGCACGCGATGGGGGAATGAACGGTGGATACCCTGACGACGCTGATTGCCCGAACCCATGCCGCAGCCTGCCTGGAGTGCGGTAAGTGCACTGCCCTCTGCCCGCTGGCCCGCCATGATGGGGGCTTTTCTCCGCGCCGCCTGGTGGAGGAGATGGTCCAGGGCCGGCCGTCGGAGGCCCTGCATAGTCCCCGGCTCTGGTCCTGCCTGACCTGCCGGACCTGCCAGGAACGCTGCCCCCAGGGTGTGGACTATTGCGCCCTGATCCGTGGGGCGCGCGCCCTGGCCCGTCGGGAGGGGGAAAGGGTGCCCTGCTCCCACGGCGGGCTACTGCAGACGGTCATGCGGCTACAGGCGAATCCGGCCTGGACGCCGCAGCGGCTGGAGTGGCTTCAGGAAGGGCTGGAGGTCTCTTCCGAAGGCGAGACGCTCTATTTCGTCGGCTGTCTGCCCTATTTCCAGGTCATCTTTGCCGATCTCGCCCTCCCGGCTCTGGAGATCGCCCGCAGCGTGGTGCGCCTTCTGAACGCCGCCGGCGAACGGCCGCAGGTGCGGGCCGAGGAGCGTTGCTGCGGCCACGACCTCCTCTGGGAAGGAGATATGGAAAATTTCAGCCGACTGGCGGAGCAGAACCGGGCTATGGTGCAGAAGAGCGGAGCCCGCCGCATCGTCACAGCCTGTCCGGAGTGCGCCTACACCCTGGCGGTGGACTACCCGGCATTGGGCTACGGGCTGGGGGTGGAGGTCATGCACCTTTCGCAGTGGCTGGCTCAGGCGCTTCGGGAGGGTCGGCTTCATCTGAAGCGGGAAGGGCGCCGGCTGACCTACCAGGATCCCTGCCGGCTGAGCCGTTACCTGGGGGAGGTGGAAGCGCCACGCCAGGTGCTGGCGGCGCTGGGAGAGGTAGTGGAAATGGAGGAGAGCGGCCGGCTGGCTCCCTGTTGTGGCGGCTCCTGGACCGATTGCGGGGCGGTGAATCGGGCCCTTCAGACGGAACGGCTGGCCCAGGCCGGCCGGAGCAGGGCCGACCTTCTGGTTACGGCCTGCGTCAAATGCCAGATTCACTTCCGGTGCGCCCAGAAGACGGCCGGCATGGGAGAGGGACCGATCGAGGTGCAGGACCTGGCCCTTCTGGCGGCAGGTGCTGTTGAACGTTAGAGCGTCGCGCCTCCATGTTCCAGACCGGGATGATTCCCCGATGAGGACCGAGGCAAGGCGTTCTCGTGCTCCGGCGAAAACTGCTCCAGTTTCCAACAAAGTGAAAATGGGCTATCATAGCGACTACTATCTTTGCACTTTCTTGACTATGCCGCCAAGCGGGCACATAGTTGCCCGGCGGTAACACCTGACCGGAACTGGTCTTCGAGCCAGACCAGGAGATTGTGTTGATGTTCGGCCTGAATCGCACGACGGGCATCGCCCCAGGTAATGTGCTTTCCCGGCTGCTCGACCCGGAGTTTGGTCCGCTGTTTGTCCAGAAAGTAGGCCAGGCACGACACCAGCGTCCAGAAGCGCACGATCGCCGTGGCGCTCATCACCTGGTAGGGGTCGCTGCCCAGCAGGTCTTTGTAATCCTCGAAGAGCGTCTCG
>DAOUAK010000107.1:0-2001 GCA_034433695.1 Chloroflexia bacterium | reverse complement strand
TCGCCGCCGGCGCCGCTGTAGAGGGTGTGCTGGAGGACGTAGGTTTTGGGACTGGGATTGTTGTTGCGGGCGAAGAGGGTGGTGTCCCAGTTGAACCACTGGTAGGAGACCCAGGGGAGGTAGATGTCGTCGCGGATCTCGTTGTAGCGGTAGGGGCGGTAGCCGTCCGTGCCGTTCCACCAGCCCCCATTCGCCTCCAGCCAGGCCCAGCCACCCTCGTTAAGCCGAACCCTGTTGTAGCCCCAGTTTGACTCATAATACTTAGGCTCGTGAGGAGGTGTTGAATATGGATCGAAGTAATAAAGCAACACTACATGGTTGGCTACGTCGTCAAAGACGTCACCCATACGCATCCGTCTACGCAGATCTTCATTCCTGACAGCGGTCTGCATACACTGGGGATCTGTAGCCCTGCAAGGAACAAGAGTCGAGTGAGCCGGATCGGCGATATTCCCGGTACCCCATTTTTTCATTCGTGGGCCGGCCCCAGGCACGGGTGACAAGTCCGGAGCAGTCTACTCCGGCTGCATCATTATATGTTGGCTTGTACCCCTCCCTATTAGGGCAGATGGTCCAGTTGTTGTTGATATCACCAGCCAGGTTGCCATTCGATAGCCGACGGAGGAAATAGTCATTAGCACCTGCGGCAGGATAATCATCGATGTAATCGCCTCCTCCCCACTTGTAGGCCATACCCACGACGGGGCTGCCGGCAGTGAAGGCGCTGGTCATGATGTGCGTTTCCCATTGCCCTGTGCAGGGGACAAAGTAAGTCCATACCCGCGGATTAACATTGTTAGCGCTGGGAGTCCAGGTAAAGGAGCAGTATCGAGAGGTATTGTGCAGAACTGTGTGTCGAGGGATGGGTGTGCTAATCGTCTGCGCAATTGTTTGAGCACCGTGCAGCAATAATGCGCTTAGAATCATCAGACAGATCAGCAAACACAGGTAATATAAGATGGGTTTACGATAGGGTATCATAGGGTTTCCTCCCTGCTCATCTAGAAGCATCTCGCTATTTCTGCTGCCAGCGGATAACTTGGTAGTTGGCCTTGGTTTGCTGGTCGAAGACCAAACAGTAAACAACACCGTTCTTGCCGACGGTTAACCTGGGACCAGGTAAGTCGAAAGCAGCGACTTCTTTTCCATCTTTCGCCAGTTTGTGCAAACGCATGAACATCGTGGTATCAATAGGATCATATCCAATAAGATACCAGAATCCCCATTGGTCTATCGCGACTACCCCTCTCTGATTGGCCAGTTCATAGATGCGATGCCCTTGTAGATCGTAAAGATATGAGTTAGAGAAAGGGGCATAGGTGATAACGGTCCCACCACTGTCCAATAAATGTCCCGGCATCGCCATCATTTTTTGACGTTCCTCACCGAATACCTCGGCAGTGTTCCCATTCCCCAGCGGTACCGCCACTATCGGATAGGGTTCCCCCTCGATGACAGGGGCCTTGGGCAAGAAACCTTTACCTTCTACCCACAACGTCCCATCTTCATCCACGCGCATGGCCTGTATTCGTCGGTCGGAAAACCAGGAAGGGACCGGGTACTTTTGGATCAAGTGTCCTTCAGAGTCATAGCATCTCACCCCGGCTGCATCAGGGTTAACCCCATTATCGTAAAGGCAAACTCTACCTCCTGCATTCACGGCAATGAGTTCAGGATACCAAATTTCCGGTCTGGGCGGATAGGGAATGTTCCGCACGAAATGCCCTTCTGCGTCGAACTGCACCACTCGCTGGTTTACCACATCCACAATGTAGATGTTTCCATACGCATCCACGGCAAACTGATCAGCTATGGTTGGGAGTTCTTCCCCGTGTTCTTCGTAGCCCACTTCCCCCGGCCCCTCGCCCACCGGGGCGACGACCACGGTGGTGGAGATGTAGGTCTCCCGCTCCCCCTCTGGGGCCCACTCTGCCCCCAGCACAATCGGCGTCGGGCCGGGGGTGGGAGAGGGCCGGCGGGTGGGGATAGGTGCCTCCGTCG
>DAOUAK010000106.1:0-47845 GCA_034433695.1 Chloroflexia bacterium | reverse complement strand
CTGGCCAGCCCCTCCTCCACCAGAAAATCCAGGGTGCGGTAGACGGTGGCCAGGCTGGTGGAACGGGAAAGTTTCCGCACCTCCTCGTAAACCTCTTCGGCGGACAAGTGCCGGCCGCTGTGGGCGATGGTCTCGATGATCATCTCGCGCTGGGGGGTGATCCGGTATCCCCGCTTTCGTAACCGGGCGATCAACGTATGGCAGTGCGGCATTGCAAAAATTTCCTCCTGAGAATTTTCGCAAATAGAGGATAGCACAACTCTGCGGCTTTGTCAAATCGGGTTCTGCGCCTCTACTCCTGGGGGTGGCCGGCCGGCGGCGAGGGGCAGACCTGGGCTGGCGTCATGGGAGATTGGGTGGCCTGGACACTATCTTTACAGCCCCACGGTGCACTTTTCAGCGCCGAATACTCTGTTGTCATCGTGGAAAATTTGTCTTTACGTTTTCCCCTACAAAAACTCCTCCATCAACCGCTGGATTTGCTCCGGGCGGAGTTTTTCCAGGGAACGAGGGGAGAGTGGCCCCGCCTTCAGCGCGGGGACCTGCTCCTCGTAGGCAGGCCGTTCTTCCATCTGGTAGAAGACGCCGATGGGGATGCGGTCGCCCCACTCCAGGGCTTTCTCAAAAGCCGCCATCCGGTCGGTGACGTCGTAGGCGGGGTCGTCCTGCAGTTTGTAGACCCGGGGGCGGTAGAACTCGTAGGCGTAGTTGCGGTTGAAGGTGACACAAGGCTGGAAGACGTCTATCAGCGCGTAGCCGCGATGCCCCAGGGCGCGGACGATCATCTCCGTCAGGTGGGGCGGGTCGCCGGACCAGGCCCGGGCAACAAAGGTGGCGCCCGCCGCCAGCGCCAGCGCGATGGGGTTGACCGGCAGTTCAAGAGTGCCCCAGGGAGAGGTTTTGGTCACCTGCCCCTGTGCACTGGTAGGGGAATACTGCCCCTTGGTCAGGCCGTAGATGCGGTTGTCCTGGATGATGTCCACCAGGCCGATGTTGCGCCGGGCCGCGTGGAGCATATGGCCCAACCCTTCGGCATAGGCGTCCCCATCCCCGTGGGTGCAGACCACCCGCAGGCCATGGTTGGCCAGCCGGACCCCCGTCGCCACGGGAACCGTCCGGCCGTGGAGGGTCATATAGCCGTTGGCATGGGTGTAGTCGGGGAGTTTGCTCCCGCAGCCGATGCCGCTGACCAGCATCACCTCGTGCGGGGCTAGCCCCGCCTGGGCCAGCGCCCGCTTGACGGCGTTCCAGATGCCAAAGTTGCCGCACCCTGTACACCAGGTGGGCCGAACCGGACTCGCAAAATCGTCTATGGCGACCATAGGGACCTCCTTACCACTTCCGCACGTTTCACTTTTCACTTGAGGCGTGAAACATGATGCGTGATATACTCCGGTGAGAGGGGGCGTCCATCCCACTTCAAGATTCGGCGCGCGACGGTGTGGCCTGTCGCCATCCGGAGCAGGTCGGCGAACTGGCCGGAGTAGTTGTTCTCCACGGCGACGGTCTCCCCGGCCTCCGCCAGCGTCCGGCCGACCCCCTCGGGGACGGGCCAGATGTCCGTGAAGTGGAGCATCTGCGCCCGAACCCCCTGCGCGTTCAGCCGGCCCACCGCCTCCCGCAACGGCCCGTAGGTGGACCCCCAGGCGATAAAGGTCAGATCGGGGTCGTCGGTGCCGTAGGCAGTGGGAGGCCGCATCTCGGAACGGGCCGTCTCCAGCTTGCGCATCCGCTTCTCCTGCATCCGGCGGCGGTTCCCGGCGTCTTCCTCAATGTGGCCGTACTCGTCGTGCTCGTCGCTGGAGGAAGCGTAGACAGCCTTCGGATGACCGGGGATGGCACGGGGGGAGATGCCGCTTTCGGTGAACGCATGCCGCCTGTATTCCCCTTCCAGCGCGTCCAGTTCCTCGTCGGTCAGCGTCTTGCCCCGGTCTATGACGACGGCGTCAAAATTCAGGTCTTCGGGGGCGACATCCCGGACGGCGTTGGCCAGGTAGTGGTCGGAGAGGACGATGACCGGGCACTGATAGCGTTCGGCGAAGTTGAAGGCCCGCCATCCGGCCTCGAAGGCCTGCTCTACCGTCCCCGGCGCCAGGATGATGCGGGGGAATTCGCCCTGGGAGGCGTGGAGGACGAAGAGGAGGTCTCCCTGTTCGGTGCGGGTCGCCAGGCCGGTGGAGGGGCCGGGCCGCTGGGCCTCGTAGACGACGACGGGAACCTCCGTCATCCCGGCCAGGCCCAGGGCTTCCACCATCAGGGAGAAGCCGCCACCGGAGGTGGGGGCCATGGCCCGCACTCCGGCATATCCGGCGCCGATGGCCATGCAAAGCGCGGCGATCTCGTCTTCCACCTGAATGGTGACGAGGCCGTACTCGGCGGCGTGGGCGGCCATCCACTCCAGGACGGGACTGCCGGGGGTCATCGGGTAGCCGGAGACAAAGCGGCAGCCGCCCGCCAGCGCGCCCATGGCAAAGGCCTGATTCCCGTTGAGCAGAAGGCGTGGCGGGGCATTAGGGACGGCCTCCATCCGGAAGGGGAAGTCGGCCTGGAAGGGACGGGCGGCCTCCACCCCGGCCCGGATCACCCGGAGGTTGGCGTCCACCACCGCCTGCCCTTTGCGGGCAAAGTTCTGGCGCGCGATGTCCTCAATGGGGGTCGGGTCAAATCCGATCAGGCCGGCGGCGGTGGCGAGGGCCAGGGTGTTGCGCATAATCGCGCTCCCGCCGCGCTCTTCGGCCAGTCGGGAAAGGGGGATGGGGAAATACCCCACGTCGGGCCGGCGGGGAATGTCGGGGAACCCGTCCTTCTCGTCGTAGACGACGGCGCCGCCGGGGGCCATTGTGCCGATATGCCGCCGCACCGTCTCCGGATCCAGTGCCAGGAGGAGGTGGACCGGTTCCACGTGGGTGTAGAGGGGACGGCGGGCGATGCGGATGGAGAAGAAATTGTGGCCACCCCGGATGCGGGAGTGGTAGTCGGGGAGGCCGAAGACGTGAAGGCCGCCGCGAACGAGGGCCCTGGAAAAGGCCACGCCGCTGGATTCCAGCCCCATCCCGGCCTCGCCGCCGATGCGAATCGTCAGGTCATCTACGGTCGGCATAGAACACCTCCGTTTCGTAAAATCGCACAAAAACACCGTTGAATCCCTTGGTGAATCTCATGTTTTCAAGTAGCAATCACCTTGTTTGGGTAACACTGCTGGTCGAAAATTTCTTCCCGGCCACTGCAGGCCGGCCGGCGCGACTTTCGCGAGAGCGACCACGCCCAGACACCGTTCGACCGTCTCTGTGCCACCGAGGCCATTTCCCCGGAGCGATGGACACCATTGGGGGTGTTGCGCGATCGGACCAACCCTCGCCGGCTGCGCCAGGAGATTGGTGACCTGGTGGACTACATCCTCGACCTGCTCGGTGCCACGCCCGGACAAGCCGAGTACGGGCGTGGCATGCCTCGCCTGGAGGTGTATACCATTTCGGAGGAGGCTGTGTTCTCCGATAGCATGATCATTTGTAAGGAACGAACAGGCTTCGGTAACATGATCATTCGACTTGACGCGTTTGCCTCGCGAAGTCTACGGGCGGATGGTCAGGTGGAGTTCGCGTAATTGCTGTTCGGTGACCTCGGCCGGGGCACCCATCATCGGGTCCACCGCCTGGTTGGTCTTGGGGAAGGCCATCACCTCGCGGATGCTCTCCTCGTCCGCCAGGATGGCCACCAGCCGGTCAATGCCGGGGGCGATGCCGCCGTGGGGCGGGGCGCCATACTCCAGAGCCTCCAGGAGGTGGCCGAAGCGCTCCTGGGCTTCCTCGGGGTTATACCCCAGGAGGCGAAAGATGCGTTCCTGAACCTCCCGGCGGTGGATGCGGATGGAACCGGAGGCCAGTTCCCAGCCGTTGCAGACCAGGTCGTAGCAGTTGGCCCGCACCGCACCGGGATCGCTCTCCAGGAAAGGCAGGTCCTCTTCCTTCGGGCTGGTGAAAGGGTGATGCTCGGCTTCCCAGCGACCTTCTTCCTCGTTCCACTTCAGGAGGGGAAAGTCCACAATGAAGGCAAAGGCCAGCAGGTTGGGATCAACGAGGCGGAGCCGCCGGCCCATTTCCCGACGCAGGACGTCGAGGGAAGCGGCGACCCCTTCCTTCCGGCCGGCCACGATGAGCAGGAGGTCGCCGACTTCGGCTCCAAAACGCCGAAGCAGCGCCTCCTTCTCCCCCTCGGCCAAATGTCGGGCCAGCGGGGAGCGTACCTTTCCCTCCTCCACCGCCAGCCAGGTTAGTCCCCCGCCCCCGGCCTCCCGGACCAGGGCCTCCAGTTCACCGATTTCCTTCCGGCTGTAGCCGGCACAACCGGGCACACGGATGCCCTTGACCTGTCCGCCTTCGGCGACGGCCTGCCGGAAAATCTCTATCCCGCTTTCGGCCAGGAGGTCCGAAAGGTCGGCAAGTTCCATCCCGAAGCGCAGGTCCGGCTTGTCGGTGCCGTAGCGGGCCATGCTCTCGGCATAGGTCAGCCGGGGGAAGGGGGAAAGCACCCGTTTGTGAGGCACCACGGCCGCGACCAGGGAGGTGAAGAGTTCTTCGATCAGGTTGAGGATGTCGTCCTGGTCCACAAAGGACATCTCCAGGTCCAACTGGGTATGTTCGGGCTGGCGGTCGGCCCGCAGGTCTTCGTCGCGGAAACAACGGGCGATCTGGAAGTAGCGCTCGAAGCCGGCCACCATGAGGAGTTGTTTCAATTGCTGCGGCGATTGGGGCAAGGCATAGAAACGGCCGGGATGGACACGGCTGGGCACCAGGTAATCCCGGGCCCCCTCCGGCGTGCTGCGGGTTAGAATCGGCGTCTCGATTTCGATGAAGCCATGCGCATCCAGGAAGTCGCGGATGAACTTGACCATCCGGTGGCGCAGGATGAGGTTGCGTTGCATCCGTTCGCGCCGCAGGTCCAGGTAGCGGTACTTGAGACGCACCTGGATGTCCTCTTCGGGGTCGCGGTGCACATAGATGGGCGGCGTGCGCGAAGTGTTCAGGATGCGCGCCTCCCGGGCCGCGACTTCGATCTCCCCGGTAAGGAGATCGGGGTTGACCATTTCCGGCGGACGGAGGCGTACCACGCCCCGGACCTGGAGCACGTACTCGGGCCGCACTTCCCGGGCGACCCGGTAGGCCTCGGGGACGGCTTGCTCATCGAAGACGACCTGAACGCGTCCACTGCGGTCGCGCAAGTCCAGGAAGATAAGCGTGCCGTGATCGCGTCGCCGGTGTACCCACCCGGCCAGTGTCACTTCCTCATCCACATGTTGCCGGCGCAGTTCGCCACAGCCATGATCTTTCATCATCTTGTCCTCCTCCGTCCCCGCCGGAAGGGCGCACAGCCGTTTTGCCGGTCGTTGCATGTCCGCGCCTGGAAAGCGCATTGCGGTCCGAGCACGGTCAAGGGAGGCGACCGGTCGGCTTCTACCAAACTGGAAGTTCGCCCCGGGCCAGGCGCTGGGTAAAGGTGTAGATGCCGTCCAGTTCGGCCTCGATCGTTTCGGAGATATCCTCCTGTACGTCGGCCAGCGACACGCCCGGTTCGAGGATCACCTGGGCCGAGGCGATGAGCGGCTTGTCGATGGGCACCCCGATCTGGCTGCAAAGCCAGATGTAGACTTCGCGCAGGCCGGGGACGCGCTTGTAGACCTCCAGGGCCATGTGATGGCTGAGCAGGTTGTAAATCTTACCCACGTGGCTGATCGGGTTTTTCCCGGCGGCCGCCTCGGTGCTCATCGGTCGGTTCAGGGCGATGACCTGGTTGACCTTGTTGCCCCGGCCGACCTGGCCGCCGTCTCCGCTTTCGGCCGAAGTGCCCAGGACGGTCAGGTACATCCCCGCCTCGCCCCGGGAGGGATCGTCCAGGGTGTTGATGTCAATGCGCACCTGATCGAAGGAATAAGTCTGCCGCCGGACAAAATCGGCGATGGCGGCGCGCATTTCCTCTTTGCGGGCAAAATAGTGCTCCGGGCTCTGGACGAAGCGGTCCACAAAGGCCATGGCCACGGTCAGGATGAGTTCCCGGTTGCGGCGGAAGCCCATCACCTTGACATCCTCCCCCGACTCGGGGAAGCGGGCCTTGAAGACGGGGCCGTTGATGAACTGTTCCGTGGCCAGGACGATGCGCTCTGTATCGGTGTAGGGGGCGTAGCCTACGGCGGCCGAGGTATCGTTGGCCCCGATTTCCTTGCGGTCAAAGATGTCGGTCAGTTCCGGCGAGCCAGGCTTGATCTCGTTCTGGTAGACGACGTGCACATCTGGGTCCACGAAGCGCAGGTGCTGGCGAATCCAGGATTTGGCCGTCTCGACGGCGATCTCACCCACTGGCACGGTCTTGCCCCGGTACTCGTAGATGGCGCGGTCGCCGAAGATGAGGCGCATCGGCTCATCCACCGTGCCTCCGCCGATCCGGGGGGTCGTGCGGCCGGCCACCAGAAGGCCCTTGTCGATGTTGTGGTGGACGATGCGGCCGAAGGTGGCCTGATACTCCCGGCAGAGGGCTACCGAGACGGCCTCCATGATGGCATCGCAAATCGAGTCGGGGTGGCCGACCCCTTTGCGTTCGACCAGTTCTACTCGCTGTTCTGCCACCGGCGTGGCATGGAGTTCCTCGATGGTGATGTTGCGCATAGGGTAACCTCCTTTTGACATCTTTCAAGCGATTCGAGAACTATCCTGAACCGCCGGCCCCTTTTAGCCCGCTTTCGCGCATGCCGATGCATAACGCCTACGTCCCCTCCTCCCACGAGCGCAGGTAGCGTTCCTGCTCCGGGGTGAGCACGTCGATGGAGATGCCCATGGTCTGCAACTTTAGCCAGGCGATCTCCCGGTCCAGTTCCTCCGGCATCCGGTAGACACCGGGTGTCAACCGGCCGGCGTTTTTCACCAGATACTCCGCCGCCATAGCCTGGTTGGCGAAACTCATATCCATCACGCTGGATGGATGCCCCTCCGCCGCGGCCAGGTTGATGAGCCGTCCTTCGCCTAGGAGATAGATGTGCCGGCCGTCGGTCAGGGTAAACTCCTCGACAAAGGGTCGAATCGTCCGGCGGGCGCGGGATAGCCGTTCCAGGGCCGGAATGTCGATCTCTACATTGAAATGGCCGGAGTTGGCCACGATCGCTCCATCCTTCATCACCGCAAAGTGCTCTTCCCCGATCACCTGCTTACAGCCGGTCGAGGTGACAAAGATGTCACCCCTCCTGGCCGCTTCGCGCATCGGCATGACCTCGTAGCCGTCCATCACCGCCTCCAGCGCCCGGAGCGGGTTCACCTCGGTGATGATGACGCGCGCCCCCATCCCCCGCGCCCGCATGGCGATGCCCCGGCTGCACATCCCGTAGCCGGCCACCACAAAGGTCGAGCCGGCCAGGAGTTTGTTCGTCGCCCGCAGGATACCGTCAATCGTGGACTGGCCGGTGCCGTAACGGTTGTCGAAGAGGTGCTTGCTGTCGGCGTCGTTGACGGCGATCACGGGGAAGAGGATGCGGCCTTCGGCGGCCATGGCCCGCAGGCGAATGACCCCCGTGGTCGTCTCCTCGGTGGAACCGAACATATGAGGGATGAGGTCGGTACGCTCCTTGAGGAGAGTGGTCACCAGGTCGGCCCCGTCGTCCATGGTGATGCGCGGGTTGGTCGCCAGCACCGAACGGACATGGCGGTAATAGGTCTCGCCGTCCTCACCCTTGATGGCAAAGACGGAGATGCCGTAATCGGCCACCAGAGAGGCGGCCACATCGTCCTGGGTGGAGAGGGGATTGGAAGCGCAGAGGGCCAGTTCGGCCCCGCCGGCCTGTAGCGTGCGCATGAGGTTGGCCGTCTCCGTCGTCACGTGCAGACAGGCCCCCAGTCGGATGCCCCGAAGCGGCTTCTCCCGCTCGAAGCGCTCCCGAATCAGGCGCAGCACGGGCATATCCCGCTCCGCCCATTCGATGCGCAGCCTACCCTGGCCAGCGAGGTTCAGGTCTTTGACTTCATGGTCTACCATCACAGTTCACCTCTCAACAAAGCGACAACAGCCTGGGCAAAGCGCTCCAGGTCGGTAGTGTCCTCTTGCAAGACGCGGTAGAGTTCCTCCACTTCAAGCCCCATTAGCCACTCCCGAGGTCGAAAGGAGGGCCCGGCGCACGGCCTCCTCCGGGCCAAAGGTTCGCTCATAGCGGGCCACAAAATCCTCCCGGCTGTAGGGAGCCGGTTGAGGCCCCTCATGCTCCAGGACGTAAACGGCTGCCAGGGAAGCCAGGCGTCCAACGATCGGCCAGGGCAATCCGGCGCGAAGGCCCTTGAGGAGGCCGGCCCGGTAAGCATCTCCCACGCCGGTGGGATCCAGGCGATGGGCTGCCGGGGCTGCCGGAATTTTATAGGTCACCCGTTGCCCCTCCTCCCGGGTCATGATGATAGAGCCTTCTGGGCCCCGGGTGACGATGAGCGTTTCCACCAGGGCCAGAAGGCCGGCCTCATCCAGCCCCGTCTTTTTGCGGAAGAGTTCATATTCGTACTCGTTGACGATGAGGATACGGGCCCCCCGGACGCTTTCGAGCAGTTCCTCGCCGCCGACCCGCGCGACCTGCTGACTGGGATCATAGATGAAGGGGATGCCCAGTTCCCGACACTCCTGGGTATAGCGCCGCATGGCCTGCGGATCGTTCGGCGAGATGATGGCCCATTCGATCTCCCGGGGATTGGGAAAATCGTAGAAGGAAAGTTCCCTGGCCCGACTCATGGCCCCGCTGTAGAAGGTGGCGATCTGGTTTCCGTCCAGGTCGGTGTTGACGAAGAAGGAGGCGGTGAAGCAATCCGGGCAGAGGCGGAGTCCGGATACATCCACTCCCTGGGCGGCCAGCCAGTCGCGGTACTCGGCCCCGTCGCAGCCGATGGTCGCCATGAGATAAGGCCGTTCTCCTAGCAGGGCCAGGGAGTAGGCGATGTTGGCAGCACATCCTCCCCGTACCACCTTCATCTCGTCCACCAGGAAACTCAGGCTGATATGCTCGATCTGGTCGCCCAGGATGTGCTCCTTGAAACGGCCGGGGAAGACCATCAGGTAGTCGAAAGCGATCGAGCCGGTAACGACGATCATCGTTTTCCTCAGGCGATTCGATACTTTTCTCGTACGGCCCGGGAGACGCCGGCGGTGAGTTCCAGCGCCCGCGCTGCCGCCTCCGGGGAAACCGAGCCCAGACCGCAGGAAGGGGTGATGAGACAGGCGGCCAGCAGATCGTCCAGCGGAATGCCCTTGGCCGTAAGTAGCCCCCATGCGGCCTCCAGTCGCCCCACAAGCAACTCTACCGTGGAAGCGGCGATGCCTGCTTCGTCCTGAGGAACGATGCCCCAGGCAATTGTGCCTCCGCGCAGGAGAAAGGCCCGCACCGCTTCGGGGTAGAGGGAAAGGCTTTCGGCGTAGTTGTAGGCATCCAGGTTCAGGATCTGCACCGAGGTCTCCAGAAGGATAGACCAGTCGGTATTGCCGCAGCAGTGCACCCCCCGAAGGCCGCTCAACCCGCCGAAGACCTCCTCCAGGGCGGCGATGACCTGCTCCCGACTCAGCGAAACGAAGGCGGAGCCGTAGGCCGTTAGGTACGGTTCGTCCACGAAGACGATGGTCCTCTCGTTAACCCGGCGCAACTGGTGCTCCATCCAGGCCGCCTTTAGACGGAGGTGTTTGGCCAGGGCATCGGCCAGGACCTCGTCGTAGAGGATCGGGCGCAGGGAAGCATCGGTCAGTTGCAATCCCATACTGATCGGGCCGGTGACCTGCCCTTTGACGGCATAGGCTCCGGCCAGGGCCTCCCGGCGGGCCAGGAAGGCGTGGAGGCCGGAAGCATTTTCCGCGCTGATGCCCCAGTCCTCCACCTGGTCCTCCAGATAGGCCAGATACAGCCGTTCCAGTTCTTCGTCGGCGCGGGTGCGGTCCACATAGACCTTTTCCCGCTCCATATCCACGACCAGGCCGGGGAAACGTTCTCCGTATTGCACGTACATATTTTCGCGGAAGGAGCGACGTGGCAATTGTGGCCAGGCCGGGATGGTCGGAAGGTACTTGAAGACCAGGTCACAGGCCTCTTTCGGTTCCCGGTGGGGAAGGCTGCCCACCGCGGTCGGGAGGCACCGGGGAGAAAAATCCATCTCAGGCCTCCTCCAGGAGCCGCCGCAGGCTTTCCTCGTAGGGGGCCCGGGCGATGCCACGCTCGGTGATGATGGCGGTGACATAACGGTAAGGGGTTACATCGAAGGCAGGATAAGCGGCCACGGTGCCCCGGGGGGCGATGGGATGGCCCTCGAGATGGGTAACCTCGCGGGGGTCGCGTTCCTCCAAGGGAATGCGGCTGCCGTCGGGCAGGCTCAGGTCTACGGTGGACGTTGGGGCGACGCTGTAGAAAGGGATACCGTGGGCGAAGGCGAGCACGGCCAGGCTGTAGGTGCCGATTTTGTTGGCCAGGTCGCCGTTGGCGGCGATACGGTCGGCCCCCACGATGACGGCGTCCACCCGGCCGCGTTGCATAAAGTGGCCGGCCATATTGTCGGTAATCAGGGTGCAGGGGATGCCCCACCGCCGAAGTTCCCAGACGGTCAGGCGGGCCCCCTGGAGGAAGGGGCGGGTTTCCCCCACCAGGACGTGGATTTCCTTCCCCTGCTCAAAGGCGGCCCGAATGACCCCCAGGGCCGTACCGTAGGCGCCGGTGGCCAAGGCGCCGGTGTTGCAATGGGTCAGCACGGTGGCTTTCTGGGGCAAGAGGGCCTGGCCTAACTGGGACATCCGGCGGTTGGCGGCCTCGTTTTCCTGAGCGATGGATTGGGCTTCACGGACGATGGCGTCCACCGCATCCTCGGGGCTGAGCACCTGTACGGCCCGCACCCGGGCCAACATCCGTTCCACGGCCCAGGACAAATTGGCCGCCGTCGGGCGGGTGGCCCGCAGGAGCCGGCCGGCCTCCTCCGCAATCGGCAGGAGCGCGCTTGCTTCCCGACAGTTGGCATGAACGGCGGCCAGGGCGATGCCATAGGCCGCTGCCAACCCGATGGCCGGCGCCCCCCGTACCCGCATCTCGGCAACGGCCCGGGCCACCTCCTCCACCCGGGAACACTCCAGCCAGACTTCGCGCCGGGGCAAGGCCGTCTGGTCGAGCAGGCGCACCACGCCGTCCTGCCAGATGACGCTCTGAATTTCTTCGGCCACCGCTTTCCTCCGGGCAAAAAAAGACCTCTAACGAAAGAGGCCAGGGCACTTGGCTTTTTCTCCCTACGGGGAAAGGCGCTTTACGCCCATACCCCAATCGGCACCATGGCGGACCTGCTTGCCGCCGGCTTGTATCCAGAATTATAACACGGTCGGGCCGGATGGGCAAATCCGGTCCCCTATCCTTCCAATGCGGCGATGAGCAGCGGCACGACCTCCCGTGCATCGCCGACGATGCCAAAGTCGGCCTCCTGGAAGATCCGGGCCCGGGGGTCACAATTGATCGCCACCACCACGCCGGCATCGCGGATGCCCACGGTGTGCTGCATCTCTCCGGAGATGCCGATGCCGATGTAGAGTCGGGGACGCACCGTCACTCCGCTCTGGCCGATCATCTGTCCCTCCCCGATCCAGCCCTGGTCCAGCGGCGGCCGGGTCCCGCCGACCGCTGCCCCCAGCACCTCGGCCAGTCGCTCGACGAGGCGCCAGCCCTCGCGGTCGCCCAGGCCGGCCCCGCCGGCCACCACGATCTCCGCCTCGGTCAGGGATTGGGCGGCCGTTTCCTGGGGGACCCATTCCAGCAGGCGGGTGCGGATGGCCGCCGCTTCCAACGAGGCCGCCACGCGCACCAGCCGGCCTGTCCGACCGGGATGGAGGGCCGGTCGCGGCAGCACCCCGGGACGCACCGTAGCCATCTGCGGACGGGCCTGTGGGCAGAGGATGGCGCACATCCCCCGTCCTCCCCAGGCCGGGACGATCTGCCGGAGCCGACCGTGCTCGTCGATCTCCAGCCCGGTGACGTGGGCGGAAAGGCCCGTCTCCAGGCGTGCCGCCACCACCGGGGCCAGGTCCCGCCCGATGGCCGTATGCCCCAGGAGAAGGATGTCGGGCCGATGCTCCCGAACGAGTTGATCCAGGATGGCCGCGTAGGCATCGGCGCTGTAATCGGCCAGGAGAGGATGGTCGGCCAGGTAGACGGTATCGGCCCCGGCGGAAAAGAGTTCCTCCACCAGCGCCTCCACACCATCTCCCAGCAAGACGGCCTCCAGGGGGAAAGCGTGCCGGTCGGCCAGTTCCCGTCCCCGGCCGAGAATTTCCAGCACGACCGGCTGCAAGCGGCCACGGCGTTGCTCGGCAAAGACCCAGAGTGCGGCGCTCATCTTCCCCTCCCCGGCCTCTCCGGCAGGACGGCCAGTTCGCGCAGGCGCTGCAAAAGGGCCTGCACCGCCTCCTCCGGCTTCCCGGGGAGGATTTCCTGCCGTCGGCCGCTTTCGGGCATCCACATGTCGCCCATCTGGGTGGGCGAGCCGGCAAGCCCCACCTGGGAGGGGCCTATCCCCAGGTCGGCCGCCGTCCAGACGGAGAGGGGTTTGCCCCGGGCCTGCACGACGCCCAGCATCGTAATGCCTCGGGGGCGGTTACAGGCCCGGGTCAGGGTGAGGACGGCCGGCAGGCGCACTTCCACCCGGGCATAGCCTTCCTCCGTTTGCCAGCGGACGATTGCCCGCTCCGGGGTGACTTCCTCCAGGCCGCAGACGTAGGAGACCGAAGCCATCCCCAGCAGGACGGCAAGTTGTGGCCCTACCTGGCCGGTGCTGCCGTCCGCACTTTCGGCACCACAGAGGATCAGGTCGGGACGCACGCCCCAGCGACGGATACCGGCCGCCAGCACCCGAACGGTGGCCAGGGTGTCGCTGCCGGCAAAGGCGCGGTCGGAGAGGAGCACGGCCTCGTCGGCTCCCAGGGCCAACGTCTCCCGAAGCACCTCCAGGGTAGAAAGCGGGGCCATGCTGAGGACACGCACCCGCCCCCCAAGGGACTGGCGAATCTGGAGGGCGGCCTCCAGGGCGTGGCGGTCGAGCGGGTTGATCACCATCTCCACGCCCTCGCGCTGCAAGACCTTGGTCTGGGGGTCCAGGGAAATCTTGGACCACTGCCGGGGGTCGGGGACCGGCTTGACGCAGACGACGATTTCCATGCGTTCACCCCTTGAGGGCGGCCCGGCCGGTCACGATCCGCATGGCCTCGGAGGTGCCGGCCGAGGGGATGAGGATGGCTGCATCGCGGTAAAGTTGCTGGGCCACGTACTCCTCCAGCCAGCCGTAGCCGCCAAAGATTTCGCCGCAGTGTCGGGCAGCGGTCATCGCCGCCTCCGTAGCGAAAAGTTTGGCCTTGGACATCTCCACGTCGCAACGCATCCCCTGGTCCTTCATCCAGGCGCCGCGGTAGCAGAGCAGGCGGGCGGCATCCAGAAGGATCGACATATCGGCGATTTTGAACTGGATGGCCTGATATTCCCCGATCGGCCGGCCGCCGACGACGCGCTCGTTGGCGAACTTGACCGACTCCTGCAGGGCGCGGGCGATGATGCCCAGGGCGGTGGCGGCGATGCCGGGCCGGCCGGTCTCGCTGATGGCCTTCATCACCACCTTGATGCCGTCCCCCTCCTTGCCCAGGATGTTCTCGGCCGGCACCACCACATGGTCCAGGGCGAACTCGCCCAACTGGGTGCCCCACAGCCCCATCTTATGCTCCTCCCGCCCCACCTTGAAGCCGGGCATATCCTGGGTGACCAGGAAAGCGGTGATGACCTTACGCCCGCGCTCGTCCTGGCCGGTGATGGCGGTGACGGTGTACAGGTAGCAGAGGGAGGAGCCGGTGATAAAGACCTTGCGTCCGGTGAGGACGTAGTGGTCGCCTTCGCGCTCGGCCGTGGTGGTGATGCCGAAGGGGTCGGAGCCACCGGTGGCCTCGGTCACGGAGACGGTGGCAAAGTACTCGCCCCGGGCCAGGGCCGGGAGGTAGCGGGCCTTTTGCTCGGCGGTGCCGAAATCCAAGAGGGGGGCGGCACCCAGGGCAAAGACCTGGAGCATAAAGCCCATGGCCGGCGAGATACGGGCGATCTCCTCGATGGCCAGCATCCGGGCCAGATGTCCCAGGCCGCTGCCGCCGTACTCGGGCGGGATGGTGATGCCCAGGAAGCCCTGCTCGGCCATGGCGCGGAAGATGTCCAGCGGCGGCTGGCGGGTACGCTCCATCTCGGCCACGCGGGGGGCGATGACCGTCTCCGCAAAGTCGCGGGCGGCCTTGCGGATGAGTTCCTGTTCCGGGGTGAAACCGAATTCCATGGTGACCTCCTTGTCCTGTTCAGCGATAGGCCGATACCTTTTTCAGAAGCCTCTTTGCTTCTTTCACCCTGGGTTCATCGGCAGAGGCCCGGATGAAAGCCTCCAGGTCGTCGGCGGCCTCCTGGTAGCGTGCCAGTTGGAGAAGTGCCTGGGCGCGAAAGAAATAGGCTTCCGGGAGAAAGGGGTTATAGCCCCCGACGGAGATGACCCGGTTCAGGTCGTCCAGGGCCTGGACGTAGGCCTCGGTGCGCATGTGAATAAGGGCCCGGTGAAAGTGGCCGGCCAGGGTGTCGGTGGCATCCGGCCGGCTGTCGTCCATATTCCTGCTGACGACGGCCAGGGCCTGCTCCGGGGGTAGGGAAAGGGGAAGGCCGGCCCGAAGTTCGTAGGGAATCAGGCAGGGCAAATTGACCTGGCGAAATTCTTCCCCGTACTCGGCGTTCCGAAAACTCAGGACGACCCCCTGAGACCGGTCCTTCACCGCCCGAATCACCACAGGGCCGCGGGTCGAGGCCGTTGCTATGAGGACTGCGGAGAAGAGCGCCAGACCGAGGCCCAGCAACACGCTCCAGAGGCCCCAGGTGTTGCCTGCCCTCGTACCGATCAGGAGAAAAGGCAGGGCAACGACGGCCAAAAACCCCAGAAGGAGTAAGGCCCAGGGAATAGCCTTCGACCGGCGCTCCCGGGCCGCACAGTCCCTGCAAAGGGGGATGTTGAATCGGACGTATTCCTGACGGTTGCCGGCGATGAGCGCGCCGATGAGACCGGCGAGCAGATAGCCGAAGAATTGCCGGCGTTCCTGAGTCTGGGTGGGCCGTTGGATCGTCTCCTGTTTCTCCACCGTCGGGCTGCCGCAGGAGGCGCATCTTTGGGGAAAAGCGATTCCCATCCAGGGGGCCTCAATGGTCAGACGAGCCATTGGGTGTTGTTCCTCCTTGCACGTTCAGAACCGAGAGCGGCGCAGCCGTGTGTGTATGCTATCACAGGCGCGCCATAGTGTCAATTTTGCCAGGTAAGAGAAGCGGTGATAAGATGCGGATGTTCCCTGGGGGGCGAGGAGGGTCTCGCCTCCGCGGGGGAAAACGGCGGTGGAATCCCGCCTATGGATCGGGGTGCCCCGCACGGTCGGGGTGTCCTTCTGGAGAGGTAGCCTTGGGGCAAAGAAGAGAAACGGCCTATCGCATCGCTGCCGGCCTGCTCGTCTGGGTCGTACCGGCCGGCCTTTTCCTCCTGCATAGCCTCCTCTTTTGCACCTGGCTTATTGATGATGCCGGAATTTCCTTCGCCTATGCCCGCAGCCTGGCCTCCGGCTACGGACTGGTCTCCCAACCGGGCCGGATACCGGTGGAAGGCTACTCCAACTTTCTCTGGACCGTGCTCCTTGCCCCTTTCTTCGCCTTGGGCCTCTTTTCCCCACCGCTTACCCCAAAGGTGCTGAGCGTCTTTCTGGTCCTTCTCTCTTTTCTGACCCTCTACCGTTTCCTCCGACTACTGGATCGGCGGGGGCGGGAGATGGCGGCTACGGTCCTGACCTTTTTGGCCGTCAACACCCCCTTTGTCGTTTGGACGACCTCCGGGCTGGAAAACCCGCTCTACGTCCTTCTTCTCTGCCTTTTGCTGCTTTGCACCCTTCGCAGCACGGTCCTGGGGAAGACGACACTACCTTCCGGCCTGCTCTGCGGGCTTCTGGCCTGCGGCTTGGCCCTGACGCGCCCGGACGGGGTAATCTTCCTTCCGGCTTTCCCCATCTTGCTGGGAGTGCGGACGCTGCGCCGGGAAGCACCACCGTCCCGAATGTGGCCGGCCCTGGGCGCTTATCTGGGCCTCTTTGGGGCACTCTATGGGGGCTTTCTGACCTTCCGTTGGAGTTATTACCACGATTGGGTGCCGAATACCTACTACGCCAAGGGCGGACCCACCTTGCAGGACTTTTTGAACCTCATCCTGCTCCGGCCGGAAGCGATTTCCAAAGTCCTCGACGGTCTCTACGCTGTGGCCGGCCCCTTCGGAGGTCTAGTGCTCCTGGCCCTCGTAGCGATGACCGTGGTCCTCCTGACGCTCCGCCGCTTCCGGGACGAGCACTTGACCCTGGCCGTCTTCTTGCTCCTGGCCCTGGCCGATTACGTCCTTATGCCCGCCGATTGGCACGGGGAATTTCGTTACGCTACCCTCCTCGTGGTGCTCGTCTACCTGTACGCCGTGGCGATTGCCCTGGCCCTGCTCCGGTGCCTGAAACGTCCCCCGAAAGTCAAAGAGCGGCTGGCCTACCTCCTCCTGGCCGTATGTTGGGGACTCGGCCTCTTGCAATTCGGCGGACGTTCACTTCGTTTCGCCCGGAACCCCTCCGTCCCTTTTGCCGAAGTGGCCCGTTTCGCCTACCGTTTCGACCGTTATGCCGAGGTTCTGGGGCTGGAAAACGCCTCCATCCTCCTTCCCGATGTCGGGGGCACGCTCTACTACAGCCGGCTCCAGGTCTATGACCTGGGCGGCCTGACCGACCGCACCGTTGCCCTGACGTTGCTTCGCCGGCAGGACCTGGCAGCGTTTCACGACGATGTCTTCGATACCCTCCGTCCCACCTTCATCCATACCCATGGCCTCTGGGCCTATCTGGCCCGCCTGGATGAGGACTCCCGCTTTCGTCGCGACTATGTGGCGATTCGGGAAGAACTCGACCTGTGGATCAAGGAAAAGTTCGGCCTGGAGATATACTCCGGCGATTATGTCCGTCGGGAGGTGGTTGGAGGGCGGTTGGAGGAGTTGCGGAAAGTCGCACCCTAAGAAGGGGGTTAGGCAAAAACCGGCGGCATCCCTGGAGGATACCGCCGGTCCGGGGGCGTTGCCAGGACGCCCTTTACTCCTTCTTGGTGCCTTCGATGGCATCCACCGGGCAAACCTCGGCGCAGGAATGGCAGTCGGTGCAGCAGTCCGGATCGATCACATAGATCTCCTCGCCCTCGCTGATGCAACCTTCCGGGCATTCCGGCTCGCAGGCTCCGCAGGCGATGCACTCATCGGTGATGAAATGCGGCATTTCCGACCTCCTCGCTCTACTTTTTCCGACGGAGGATTTTCCTCCAAGTCGGGGCGGACAGATTTGAACTGTCGACCTCGCGGTCCCGAACCGCGCGCGCTCATCCAGACTGCGCCACGCCCCGCCTGGTCTATACTATACCACAACTTGCCTGCCCTGGCAAATCTGCGCCAGCACCGTTGACCTTGGTGTTTTCCTGTGCTAGAATAATTTGAGGTATCTGCTGTTTTTGCTCGGAGTGGGAAGCACCGGGTCCACAACAGGCGGTAGATGTGGCCGACCCCGGTGGGAGGCTTTTCGTGGGCTTGCGTCGAAAGTTGCTGCTCAGCATCGGTCTGATCCTGGCCGTTCTGTTAGTTCTACTTTATGCCGCCGCGTCGGTGATCCTGATGAGCAGCTTTGCGAATCTGGAGGAGCAACTTATCCGCCAGGATGTTAACCGCGCTCTTCGTGTTCTTGAAACCGAGGTTCTCGACCTCAACCGTCTTCTCCGCGACTGGGCTGCCTGGGACGAGACCTACGCCTTTATCGAAACCGGGCATCCCGGCTACATCATACAAAACCTCGACGACGCGGTCTTTGCCAACCTGCGCCTTAGCCTGATGGTTTTTGTGCGTTATCCGGATCACATATTATACAGCAAGGGATTCGACCCCCAGGCCAACCGGCCGGCCGATGTCCCCCAGAGCCTTTATCCATACCTGACTTCCGATGGCGCTTTGCTTAATCTCCCCAACCCCGATAGTAGCGTCGCCGGCATTCTGGCCCTTCCCGAGGGGCCCCTGCTCGTCGCTTCTCAGCCCGTCCTGACCAGCCGATACCAGGGGCCGATCCACGGGGCGCTGATCTTTGGCCGTTTTCTGAGCGCAGCCGAACTCGCCCGCCTTTCCCAACTGATTCTCCTCAACATAGATGTGCGCTCCTACGACGACCCCTCTTTGCCATCGGACTTTCAAAAGATACGTTCCACTCTCGCTCCAGACAAGCCCATCATCGTCCAGACCCCGGGGACCAACTTGATCGCCGGTTACGCCCTGTTGACCGACCTGCTGGGCCGGCCGGCCCTAATCGTGCGGACCGTTGCACCTCGCGATGTCTACTACGCCGGCCAGGCAGCGCAGAACTATATCTTCCTTTCCCTTCTGGTGATCGGGCTGATCTTTGGTGAAGCCACGCTCATCCTGATGGACCGTATGGTGATTTCCCGTCTGGCCAACCTGAGCGCCAGTGTCGGCCGGGTCCGCACCCGCGGTGACCTAACGGAGCGCATGATCGAGAGTGGCAAGGATGAGATCACCCATCTGGCCCGCGAGATCAACCAGATGCTTGCCGCCCTCCAGCATTCCCAGGAGGAACTCCAGAAAACCCAGCAGGAACTGGAGCAACGGGTGGCCCAGCGTACGGCGGAACTCGCTCAGATGGCCGGACAATTGGAGGTCGTCAACCGAATTGCCCGCGCCGCCAGCAGTACGCTGCAACTGGACGAACTGCTGGAGATCGTTTACCAGGAGATCCGGGCGCTTCTTCAGTGCGACGTTTTCCTCGTTGCTCTCTACGATCGGGAAGGCAAAGAACTCGACCTGCGCCTGGCGGCAGAAGGCGATGCGCGCCTTCCCCCCCGGCGCTTGCCGTTGGGCCAGGGATTGTTTTCCCGCGTCGTCAACGAAGCCTCCTCTTTGCTGATCACAGAGTATGACCCGGAAAACGAACCCATGCCCTATCTTCCCTCCGGGCAAACCGGGCCGGCCCGGCATACCTGGCTGGGAGCGCCGATGTGTAGCGGCGAGCGGGTGATCGGAGTGATCGCCGTCCAGGCGTATCGTCCCCACGCTTACAGTGAGACCGAGGAGCGCCTCCTCAACCTGATCGCCGACCAGGTGGCCGTGGCTGTAGACAACGCGCGTTTGTATATGGCCACCCAGTCCCGTGCCGACGAACTGGCATTGCTGAACGAGATCGGCACCTCTTTGACCTCGCAACTGGATTTCTCCATCGTTGTCCGTGAGGCCCTCTCGCGCATTTATCGCCTGTTCCAGGCCTCCGAGGTTGCGTTACTCCAGGTCGACTCCTGGTCCGGCGAACTGCGCTTCGTCCAGGTCCTGTCCGAAACGAGTTTCGACGAATATCCTCTCCACGCCCAACCGGGCGAAGGCTTTGCCGGCTGGGTGCTTCGGTATCGCCAACCCGTGCTGTCCTCTAACGCCAGGGATGATGCCCGTTTCTCTCCCGCGGTAGACCAGCATACTCCCCTCCCTCCGCAAGGACTTATGGCAGTCCCCCTCTGCACCCCCGAACAGATGATCGGTGTTCTGGAAGTCGCCCGGCATCAGGGAGACACCTTCACCGGAAGTCACCTGCACACCTTGCAAGGCATCGCCTCGATGATGACCATCGCCCTGGTCAATGCCCGTTTGTACAACGAGATCAAAAACCTTCTTCGAGAACGCGAGCAGGCCCAGGCGCAATTGATCCATGCCGAGAAGATGTCGGCCTTGGGCCGACTGATGGTCTCGATCTCGCACGAGATCAATAACCCCCTCCAGGCGATTCAGTTCAGCCTCTCCCTGGTCGAAGAGGATGTTAGCCGTAGGCCGCGCAACGCTGCCACGGTCGAGTATATCCGCAGGATTCGCGCCGAGGTGGAACGCGTCTCGGAGATCGTGCGCCGGATGCGCGATTTCTACCGCCCGGCCCGTGAAGGCCGGCAAAGCACCGACGTACACGCCGTGCTCAATGCCGTGCTGGACCTCTGCAGCAAGCAATTCGAACACAACCATATCGAGGTCGAACGTATCTATGCCTCTAACCTTGACCCCATTCAGAGCAACCCCGACCACCTCAAGCAGGTCTTTTTGAACCTGGTGCTTAACGCCATTGATGCCATGCCGAACGGCGGGAAACTGACGGTCAGCACCTCGGTGGAAGAGCCGGCGATGGACACAGACCGGCTTGGCCTGCGCATCGTCCGCATCGCTTTTCGTGACACCGGTATCGGTATGTCGCCCGAAGTTCAGTCCCACCTGTTCGAACCGTTCTTCACGACGAAAGAAGGAGGGTCCGGATTGGGCCTCTCGATCAGCTACGGGATTATCCAATCCCTTGGTGGTCAGATCCAGGTGGTCAGCGCCGAAGGCCAGGGCAGCACCTTTACTGTCGTGCTGCCGAGCGCATAGGCCGGGAGCACGGCCTCTGGGTCAAAGGAGACAAGATGGCAGCCCTCCCGACGATTCTGGTCGTAGAAGATGAGCCAGGTGTGCTTCAGCCCTTGCGGGATATCCTGCAGCGCGCCGGATATGCGGTTACGGCAGTAGACAGCGGTGAGGCGGCCCTGGAAGAGATCACGCAACGGGAATTCGACATGGCATTGATCGACATCAAACTCAAAGGCATCAGCGGCATGGAAGTGCTGGCCGCATTGCGGGAACGCTCTCCTCATACCGTAGCCATCATCCTTACGGCTTATGCTACGCTGGATACGGCCGTGGAAGCCCTCCGTCAGGGTGCCCATGACTATCTTTTCAAACCATGTCGGACCGAGGACCTGCTGGAAAGCGTGCGCAGCGGTTTGCTCAAGCGGCAAGGTCAAACGTCCCCGGAGCGGGCTTCGGTCGTCTTCCCCCGGCCCATTGCGACACCTGCGCGCCGGGCCGGATTAGAAGTGGATATAGACCGACACCAGATCACGTTGGACGGGCGGGCTCTCAACCTTAGCCCCACCGAGTTCAACTTGCTGGCCTATCTGGCCCGTGAATCTCCCCGCGTCGTTCCCGCCCAGGAACTCGTGGAGAAGGTCCTGGGGTATTCGCTGGAACCGTGGGAGGCACGCGAACTCATTCGTTTCCACATTCACCGCTTGCGAACCAAAATCCGAGACGCCGCAGGGTATACTGACCTTATCCGCACGGTGCGCGGCATCGGATACACACTCCAGGGGTAGGAATTTCCCCGCCATCCGGTGTACCTACTGTGACCGTTGTGGGGGTGTCCGGCCGGGCAGCCCTACGACGGCTTTTCCAGGCCGTCAGCCCCCTTGGGTATTGGGGGTCTCCCCTATGGTTTTGCCGGATTTCGACGGACTGGAATGTCCTACATCGTCTCTTCTGGATAGGGTAGGTGGTCACACCATTCGCTCCTATTCCCACGCTTGGATCCGAAAGGGATATTTCCCCCAGGAAATCTGCTCCGCCTGAATCCTTTGCCCCTAACGGAATTGCAACAGGAACGCAACTATTCGCTTATGGTACTAGCGTGGTCCTATGCTATATTTGTTTTGGGACGTCACCCGAGATACCCTGGTGCAGGAGGTTAGGCCGATGACGAAGTATTTGCCCCGTCGTTTTCTGGAGCAACCGGGCCAAACCCTCGTGGAATTCGCCCTGATCTTACCGCTACTTGTCGTGATGATCCTCGGGGTGATCGAATTCGGTCGCCTTTTCTTTGCCTTCAGTACATTGCAGAATGCCGTACGCTACGCTGCCGATGTGGCTTCCAAGGCTCCCCCGCATCTCGGTGACCCGGTTCCGGGGGACCCGTTTGGTCGTGTTTATGCCGAGGATTCGCCCAACTGCGGTCAGCCGAACGAAGAACCCTGCTACCTGGCCGCCATTCGCGAAGCGGCCCGTCGTTATGCCCCGGTTTTCTCTCCACCGGATCCGAACATCCACGTCTATTTCCTGCCGGTGAAGGGCGTCGTCTCGAACCGGGTGGGCGGGTTGGTCGAGGTTCAGATCGAATATAATGTCCCGCCGATTACGCCCATTTTGAAAGATATTGCCCCCCTGGGCATCCCGGTCATCGTGGATAGCCGGCGCACCATCGTCAACCTGGACTTTCCCGCCGAGGAGTTGCTCACCCCCGTAGCCCGGACGCCCACGGCGACACCGCCTCCGACCGAGCCGATCCCCGGCTGTGGCGGGAAATATACATACCAGGGCGAAGAGGTGCATCAGCGCGTATACTCCTTCCAGATCACCAACGTCAACGGAGGCAACGGCGGTGACGGCAACGGCCGGGGCATCGTCGGGCTGATTATCGGCTGGTGTCCGGCTGACTTGGGCCAACTCCTCTCGGTCACCATCGGCGGCGTTCCCCTCCCTGGCCTTCCTTCGGGGAGTGGGGCGGTCAGCCTCCCCGGCGATGGAATCCGCATCCGCCAGGGCGAAACGATGGTCGTGGAGATGACCTTTGAACACAATATCAATCCTGTTCAGACCGAACGCTGGCCTTCCTGGCATCTGACGTTCGACGACTACTGTATGCTCTGGTCCTCCGGTGGACGCAACTGTCCCTACCCGACGGGAACGCCGCTGCCCACCCTGACCCCGACCCATACCCCCTCTCCCAGTGGTACTCCTACGCCCTGGCCCACCGGAACGATACCGCCTATCTGCGGCATGTACATTTCGGAAGGTCCTATTTTTGCCGACACGACGGTAACCATCCAGGCCCAGAACGGGGGTACCAGTAGCCCAACCTTGGAGACTATCGTTGTGATGTGGGGTTCGGGATGGCGTCCCCTCCGGGAGGTTCGCTGGGGCGGACAAACGATTTGGACCGGCACCCGGTACTATTCCGCCCGTCTAACTGACTTGACCGGAGACTTCCCGGCTGGTTCTGCCCGTGAACTCCAGTTTATCTTCGATAGCGGCCCGATTTTGTGGCTTTCGTTCCAGGCTGTATTCGATAACGATTGTTACATTTCCTATAGCGACCCGAACCAACCGACGCCCCCGCCCATCCCTACTTATACACCGACGCCGGTTCCGGGATGGATTTATCTGGAGATCACCGAAATGAACCCCTCCCCGCCTGCTTGCGCCGACAACTCGTTTGTCGCCCGGGCCATCGCCTATTACCCACCGGCCGGTTACTTTGACGGGGCGGGGATTCAAAAAGTTGTCTTTCGTATCTATGATCCCAACAGTGTCCAAGTCTACGAAAAACAGGAGACGCAGGCTCCCTATTGCATCAACGGCGACTCCGGCGGTGTCTGTAACGTGCTTCCGATCGGAAGCGTGTGGACATGGCCGAACCCGGATGTTCCGGTGATCTCGGGCACCCATACCCTAGAAGTCACGGCCTATACCACTTCGCAGTGGGGCAGTTATCAGCGTACTATCTCTACCCAGTTCCGTATATGTCGCCAACCGCTCCATATCGAGGTTTCTCTCTCCCCGACAGACTGTGCCACAGAATACATCACGGTCCAGGCCATTGCCTGGGATCCGGCCGTCTGCGCCTCCCAGCAGGACGGTTGCCAGGACGGGGAAGGCATCAGCAAAGTCTATTTCGACGTGTGGCGGGGTAGCACGCTCCAATTCCGCCGAAAGGATACTTCTTCCCCCTACTGTGCCAAATCGGACTGCGGACCGGTGGACTTTAGCAGCGGGCGCTGGCCTTTCTACGGCGGGAACGAAGACTACGGCGATACGGAGGTCGTCAGCGGCACGCATATGTTGCGGGTGCGCGTCGTGGCCACTTCTGGGCGGACGACCGAGTACACGCAAGATTTTCGGGTCTGTTGGGACTCATGCAGGCCCTATGTACTGCTCAGCAAGGTCAAGTCGGCCAATAAGCAGGTTACCATCACCGTGCGGAACCTGAGTCCAGATGATCGCTGGATCTACCATCTTTATGTGAATTATTGGCCGCCGTCCTGGGGTAGCCTGAATCGGGTCCGTGTAGCCGGAACTTGGTATCAAGGAAGTGCATATGGCCTGCCGGATCCTACGCCTCCTTATGATTTGGCCACCAATGGCTATCTGCCTCCGATCAGCAATAGGACGGTCGTCCTCGAATTCACCAATAACTTGCCCGACGACATCTCGCCGGTAGTAGGTTCCATCGAACTCGATAACGGATGCCGGATCGACTACTAAGTGCCGTGGGAGGAATCTGATGAAATGCCGGCACCTGAGGCTGAAACGAGAGCGCGGACAGGCGCTGGTCGAGTTTGCCGTCTCCGTTGTCCTGTTGACCTTCCTGCTTCTGGGGGTCATCGAGTTCGGCATGTTGCTCTACAACTATATCGTCGTCGTGGATGCCACGGATGAGGCAGCTGCCTATGCTTCGATCTACCCCTATGAACGAGACCTGGGAGGGTCCTGTGTTCCCCCATGTCGGATTGACAACGATCAGGACATTATTGAGCGTGTCATTGATACCAGCGCAGGGAACTCGATCGTTCGCGAGTCCGAGTACTTTTCCATCACCATTACGCCGGATTATCTGCATCGGCAGCCTTGCGGCACAGTGACCGTCAGCGCTCGGTATCATCATCGCTTTATTTTCCCACTTTTCGGCCCAGGGATCGACTTACATTACCAGACGACCAAGATGATCGCTCCTCCAGGAGCGATGGGGATCTGCCCCCAGGAATAACGGCAGAGGAGGAAACCGATGAGGTGGACAGGCAAATCCCGTGGACAGAGCATGATCATCCTTGCCCTCATCATCGTGGCCCTGGTTTTGATCGTTGGGCTGGCCGTAGATGGGGCCAATGCCTACTCAGCCCAGCGAAAGGCTCAGAGCACCGCCAACGCCGCGGCCATTGCCGGGACGAAATTGCTGGCCGTTGCCCGAGATCGCCCGGGTAGTTACAGCGACGTGGATATCCGGGCCGAGATCGACTCCATCGCCCTGCAGAACGGTTTTGGCCCAAGCGACCTAGTGGCCGAGTATCTGGATGCCGCCGGCAATGTCATCGGCGTGGTGGGAGCCATGGGAGGCGGGGAAACCCCACCTCCGGCGGACGCCGTCTTCATCCGGGTCCGTGTGGGGACCACCGTGCAGACGTACTTTGTTCGAGTAGCCGGTTACACTCAGGTGTCGGTGAGTGCGGCTACACAGGCCCGGAACATCCCCCGCGGTGCCCCGGGATGCACAGACGGAGTGTATCCCATCGGCGTCTATCGTCAGGACTTTGAGCCGGGAGAGGACTATTGGATCTGGGATGGCGACCCCAATGCCCCCACCTTCCCGGGTAATTTCGGATGGCTGCGCTGGCGGCAGGATAACCAGTTCGGCAGCACGCCTTACTTGGTACGTGCCCTGACCCCACCTGGCACCCTGGGCGATCCTGAAGAGGGGTATTTCGACGAGGCGTCCGGCTCCCATGTTCTTGGACCCGGCATGCCGATGTGGGGTAGCAGCGGCCTGAGCAATGCCCAAGAGGTCCGTGAGCGTCTGGATTATTTTGTCCGCTCCCAGGAGCCGATGATTCTGCCTCTGTGGGTAGTAGCCTCCGGCCAGGGCGCCAATTTGATCTATACCAACGCCGGTTTCGCCGTCTTCCAGTTGGAGGAGGTCTGTTTCCATCATAACGATTGCCCTGGTATGCCCGAGGATATCCCCCCCAGTAGCAAGGTCCTCCGTGTGACATTCCTGTCCTATTCCGAATCCGGATGTACCGTAGCCGAACCGGTGAACCCCGGAGAAGGCGGAGGCGGAGCAAGTTATGCCACCGCCCAGGGCATGGTCTATATGTGCTCCCTGGAGCCGGTTTTGATCCCTCCGGATCGGGGTTCCTATTTGCCGGTAGATATCGTCCACGTGGTAGATAGTTCGGGGAGTATGAGAAATCCGCTTTCGGGCGGCAGCGGCAAGAGCAAGATCCAGATCGAAAAAGAGGCCCTTGTCTACTTCAACGGCCTGATGCGGCCGGACTGGGGCGACCGCCTGGGGGCGGTCAAGTTCCAGAACTATAACCAGGACGTTACGGTTCTTTCTTACCTGACCTGGGATATTGCCTACCTGAACGAGCGTATCCAGGCGATGCAGGCCAACGGCTGGACCCCGTGGGCCAAGGCCGTCCTGGTGGGCACAGCGGCCCTTTACGGACCCGGTCGTAACCCGGATAACAAGCCGGTGCTGATCATCGCCTCCGATGGTGCCCCCACGGTGGATCTGGACAACGAAGCCAACGGCAACTATCAGAACCTGGAATGGGACGAGATGTCGCCCGGGACCCTGCGCTACTGTTACCTGATGAACAGCTGTTCTTACCCCGGCTGCGTTGCCCCGGCTCATGGTTGTCCGGGGCCTCGTAAGCACGATCCCAACGTCGAGGTCCTCATTGATGCCCTGGACGCCGCCGACGTGGTCAAAGGACGTGCCTCCATCTCCCAGACCTGGTGGGTGATTCGCCACGGGGGCAGTTGTGCGGACGCCTCGTGCCCCTATTATGGCGTTATAGCACACCCGGATATGGAGATCTTTGTCATCGCCCTCAAGGGCGATGAGGAGTTCAGTTCCTCGGTACTTCGCTACGTGGCCTCGGAGCCGGTCAGGCAGCACTATTTTGAGGTATACGAAGAGCAAGACGCCCAGGAGGTCTACCTCCAGATCGCCAACGCCATCTCGGGTCAGTTGCCCTACTGCTACATCGGGGCGACGCAAGTTCCCTTTGGCGGAGGTGTGAACCTGCAGGTGATTGCCGGCGGGGCGGTAGTTGCCTCGGGCACATCCAATCCGAGCGGCAGTTACGTTATCCCCGAGGTTCCGGTAGATCCTTACCTCTTCTACACGATCACCGGCACGGTGAGTTACGGGGGTTCGAACTATGTCGCCGCGAGCGGCTGTCTGAATCCCGGACCGGTCGGGTTCCAGGTGCCCATGCCACAGATCTACGAAATGCCCATCTACTTGGTGCCGGATACCGATGTAGATTGCCCGGAGGGTACGATCCCGATCCCGCCACCCTAAGGGCCTATCCGAAAGCCCGTAGGACAGCCCGGAAAGGCTGTCCTACGCTTGTTTTGGGAAGTTCAATACCGTTGAACGTTGGAGGGTCACACCTTCGCATGTCCAACTGGCCGAATAACCAACTTGAAGCGGGTAGAGTGTGTGTGATATAATGTGGGCGGCTGGGCCCCCGCTCATGCTGAAAAGTGCCCGAGGAGCGCAAGATGACCAGGTTCCTGTACCGGTTAGGGATTTTACTGGCGTTGGCCGGCATCCTATTGGCAGGAGGAGTATATGCTCAGCCCCGGTTAGGACAACCGGTATTCGGTGCGCATACCGGGAGGGCGGCATTTCCGCATGTTCCCCCGACCCAACCCGAACAGCAGGTGTACCTCGTGCTGGATACCACGCGCGCACAGTTCCTGGGGGAGGAACCCGGTGCCCTGGGCTCAACGAGCGCCTTGAGCCTGACGGCGGTTAGCAGCCGCGAGGATGGCGAACTCCAGCTTCTCCCTCTGGGCATCGCCGGCGCCTGGGAGCAACTGGACCACCCCCGGTTGCCCCATCCTATCGAGGGGGCAGCCGCCGTGCTCTACAGCGAGCCGCAGCCCCCCTACCGGCAGCGCATCTACCTGATCGGGGGACGAGACCCAGGGCCACCGCTTCGGCGCCTGAAAACCACCTATACCTGCGACATCCAGCCCGACGGCACCCTGACCGACTGGGTGCACCAGCCTATCAGCCTGCCGCTCGGTCTGGCCGACGCTGCGGCGGCCCTCAGCACGATGGATGTCTACGGCAACCCGATCACGCCGACCATCTACGTGGTCGGAGGCAAGTACACGGGGGGAGAGTCCAGCGCCATCTATTACACCCATATTGACCCGGCAACGCTGAATATCACCGCCTGGCACACGGCTACCTCCGGGCTTCCCTCCGGTCGCCTGGGGCTCTCGGCAGTGACCAACCGGGGTTATCTTTACGCCATCGGGGGTTTTGCTTCACCCAGCACATATTCCGCCGCCGTCTGGCACTTTAAAATTGACGAAGCCGGGGCGCCTTTTGCCCGTTCAACCGACCTTAGTCTGCCCGGCGACCCGACCAATAACCCCAATGCCGCCTATCACCAGACCGTACTCCTTTCTGCCTCCCCCCAGTGCCCCACAGATACGCTCTATGTCATCGGAGGATACAATAGCGTAGCCAGCACGCAGCGCGTCTTACGGACCGAGATCTACCCACCGGGCTATCCCGAGGAAGGTTACCTGGTGGGTTGGACGGATGTGACCGAGGATGACCTGCCGCAACCTCTTTCGGCCTTTGCTGCGGCGGTCGGCAGCCCGCAGGGAGCCGGACGACAGGTGTATCTTATCGGAGGGGCCCAGGGGGTAGGCGGCAATATTCCCCAGGATACCATCCGTGGCGGTGTGGTGAACGATGAGTGGAACGCCTTTTACAACTGGTACGGCAGCGTCTGGCTGACCAGTCCGGCCCTGCCGGCCGTGCGCTATCGCCATGCCGCCGTTCAGGCGGGCGAGTACATCTATGCCATCGGCGGGCATGGGAGTAACGACCCCGTCGTTTACTATGACGATATATTGCGCGGACATCTGGTAGGTAGTGGGGCCTGGCAACACGCTCCATCCGGCCAGTTCCTCTCCCGCGTCGTGGATCTGGGTCGTAAGTACCGGCTGATGTGGTTCCAATGGACCTCCACCATCACTCCCACCGATCCCGGTGTCGGGATTGCCCTCCAGTTCCGTGCCGGGAATCGGCCTGACCTGAGCGACGCCGCCGACGCCTGGACCGACTTTTTCACCTCCACCCGCGGCCTTCACGCCACCTCTATGGTCCTGGTTCCCCACCTCCCCAACATCCCCTTCGATCCGCCGATTGCCCGCTATGTGCAATATCGGGCCATTCTGAGCACGACCGAAGCCTATAGCAATATCACCCCCCTGTTGGAGGAGGTCGGTCTACAGGTAGAGAATGGGCCGGACCTGATGGTATCCGGCATTCAGATTTCCTGCCCGGAATGTTATGGTTCCTTTGCTCTCATCAGCCAGAGCATTACCCTACGCGTTACCGTCCGAAATCAAGGTGGAGCGGTCCCGGTGGGCAACGACTTTTTCACCGCACTCTTTCTCACCCGCACGGCCGGTTACAGTCCTACGGTACCGGACCGACCCGAGCCACCCCGCTTCTTGCCTGGATCAACCTATTGGCCATTGGAGGGGGCGAGTTTCCCTCCTGGGGCCAGTCAGGTTCTGACCACGACGATCTTCTTCACCGAACCCCAACGCATCTTCCTTTACGCTTACGCCGATTACCATCACTCCGCCCTCCCTCCTGACTATCACGTCGGAGAGGCCGATCCGGAGAACAACTTGACCGTGTTCTCGCTGACCCTCCTCAACCCTAATGAAATATATCAAGTCTATTTGCCGTTGGTGTTGAGGAAAGGCCCATGACAGTGAGGCTTGACGCCTAGGCCTACTGGATATGGCTGACCCAAGCCAGTCAAACTGCGGTTGTTATCTACGAGGAGGTTGCTGATGAGGCGCGGTAGAACAACCCTTTATGTCGTTTTACTTCTTCTCATCGCCTTACTGGTCGGAGGATACATCTGGCTGTACTTTCAGGGTCAGCCGTGGGCCGGCCGGCCTGTGGCCCCGCCGGGCGCTACTCCCGTGCCCACGACGGTTCCCAAGATCCGAATCCTGGTGGCCAACCAGACGATTCCGGCCGACACGATCCTCACCGCCGAACTGGTCAGCCAGTGGTTCACGGCCCAGGAGCGGGAGCGCTCACCGGAATTTGGAGAGGATGTCATCGGTTCAGAGCGACAGTTGATCGGGTATGTCACTCTGGTCGAGATCCAACCCGGCGAGATCCTCCGCACTTCGCAGTTTACTCCGGCGACCCTGGCGCATCGCATTCCCAAAGGCAGGAGGGCTATGCCGCTGAAGGTAGACCAGTATTCCGGAGTTGTGGGCAAGATAAAGGCCGGCGACTATGTGGACATTGTCTTCAGCGGATATCTCGAGTTGCACTACCCCCAGGTCTTTCCACCTTCGCCGGAGGAGCCTCCGGTCTTCCTGGGCCCGGTAAGCCTGCTTGCGGTCAAGACCATCCTCCAGGACATCCAGGTCCTGGAGGTCGTCCCCATCACCTCGACGGTTGCAGCAGGAACGGCACGACCTCAGCCGACGCCCTCGGAAGGGGGGCCTGCCGGCCCTACCGGCGCTCCACCGACTGGGTGGATTCTGATCCTGGCCGTGACCAACGAAGAGGCTGAGGTGCTTCGCTTTATCCAGGATCAGGCAATGTCCTACCAACTCCTGTTGCGTGCAGCCGGGGATCACACCACCGTAGCCACCCAGGGTGTCACGACCAAAATCCTGGTTCAAACCTACGGCGTGCCTATACCTGCAAACCTTCGCTACGAGATCAGCCCCGGCCAGTTGCCCAGCGGCATTATACCCTAGCGGCTCCTCCGAAACGATGGCCCCGGTAGCCCGGCCGGGGCCATCGCCTTTATTCCCGGTCTACGCAAAAAGCCGGTAGTGCGGCCAATCTGCCGATTCTTCCTTGATACAAGCCCCAGGGCTCCAGCACCCGAGAATCATCCAAGGGGGCAAGACAATTTTTGCCTGATTTGCGAGCCGGCCGATGGCCGGAACCACCCGACCTTTGGCAGGGCCCGGTTTGCGCCCTTGGGCCGGCCATAGTATAATGCCTTGCGGTTTCTGCTCAAGCCGGAGCGTTTCGTCAAGGAGGACGAAGATGCGATTGGCGCAAAAAGTGGCCAGCCTGCCGGTGTACCTGCAGGCCGAGGCCAAACGCCGGATTGCCGAGATGCGGGCCAGGGGAGTGGACGTCATCGACCTGGGCATCGGCAACCCCGACCTGCCTACGCCTGACTTTGTCGTCGAAGCCCTTTGCCGGGCCGCGCGCGACCCCCGTAACCACGGTTATCCCAACTATTACGGCATCCCCGAACTCCGCCAGGCCTTTGCCCACTATTACGCCCGACGCTTCGGCGTCTCGCTGGATCCGGAGACGGAGGTCGTCCCTCTGATTGGCAGCAAGGAGGGGCTGGTGCACCTGACCAACGTCCTCTGCAACCCCGGGGATGTCGTTTTAGTGCCGGATCCCGCCTACCCGGTCTACCGTATCGCCGCCATCCTGGCCGGCGCCGACGTGTACCCGGTGCCGTTGCTGGAGGAAAACAGTTACCTCCCGGACCTGGAGGCCATTCCCACCTGGGTGCTCGAGCGGGCCCGGTTGCTCTGGCTGAACTACCCCAATAACCCCACCGCGGCCATCGCCAACCTCTCCTTCTACGAGCGGGTGGTGAACTTTGCCCGGGAGTACAATCTGGTGGTTGCCAGCGATAACGCCTACCCCGACGTCTGCTTCGACGGTTACATGGCCCCCAGTTTTCTCCAGGCGAAAGGAGCCAAGGAGATCGGGGTGGAGTTCTACTCGCTCTCCAAGACCTACAATATGGCCGGCTGGCGCGTCGGGGCCGTGGTGGGCAATGCGGAGGTCGTCCAGGCCGTGGCCCGGGTCAAGACGAACGTGGACAGCGGCATCTTTACCCCGATTCAGTACGCCGCCGTCGCCGCCCTGGAGGGCGATCCATCCTGGGTAGCCGAGCGCAACCGGGTCTACCAGCGCCGTCGCGACCGGGTGCTGGAGGCATTACGGGTGGCAGGTATCCATGCTCCCGTGCCCAAGGCCGGCCTCTATATCTGGGGCAATGTGGTCGGCCGCTGTACCTCGATGGAGTTCTGCCTGCGCCTGCTGGAGGAAACCGGCGTATGGCTGACTCCGGGAAGCGGCTTTGGCGAACAAGGCGAAGGATACTTTCGCCTCTCTCTTTCCGCTCCGGACGAACGGCTGGATGAGGCGGTGCGCCGGCTGGCGACGTTCCGGGCGTAGGCGGGCTGGATGCGCGGTCGCTTCCTGGCGCTGGTGGCCAACCTGCTCCTCCTTGCGGGGGTTTTGTCGGGCTGTGCGCCGGCCGGCCCGGTCCATTTCTCGGGCGAACTGGCCTACCGGCATGTCCAGGCCCAGGTGGAGGTGGGTCCCCGCATCCCCGGTACGGAGGGCTGGCAAAGGGCCGGGGACTATATCGTCGCCGAGCTGCGCCGGCAGGGGTGGGAGGTGGTGGAAGAGCGCTTCTCCTATGCCGGCACGCCGGTGCGCAACATTATCGGCGTGCGCGGTCGGGGGCCGGCCGTCTTCTTCGGGGCCCACTATGATACCCGCCGCTATGCCGACCGCGACCCCGAGCCCTCCCGCCGGAAAGAACCCGTCCCCGGGGCCAACGACGGGGCCAGCGGCGTGGCCATTCTTCTGGAACTGGCCCGGGTCCTGGGGAAAGAAGACCTGGAACTGGAAGTGCACCTGGTCTTTTTCGATGCCGAAGATCAGGGCGAGATCGCCGGCTGGCCCTGGTCGGTCGGGGCGGCCCATCTGGCCCAGGCCCTCCCGCCGGAGGAGTTTCCTCATTATGTTGTTGTAGTGGACATGGTGGGAGATGCCGGCCAGCAACTCTACTGGGAGGCATCCTCCGACCCGACCCTGAAGCGGGAAATCTGGGCCCTGGCCGCGGAACTCGGTTACAGAGACGTCTTCACGCCGACGGTGCGGTACAACATCATTGACGACCATCGCCCCTTCCTGCAGCGCGGCATCCCGGCCGTGGACGTGATCGACTTTGACTATCCCTACTGGCATACGACAGGCGATACGGCAGACAAGGTATCTCCGGAGAGCCTGGAGCGGGTGGGCCGGGTGCTGGAGGAGATGGTGCGGAGGAAGGTAGGAATCGGGAAATGAGGAGGGGTTGATGGACTGGAATGTGCTCCTGAGTACCTTCGGGCTGCTTTTCCTGGCCGAACTGGGGGATAAGACTCAACTGGCCGTCATCGCCCAGGTATGTCGTTACGGCCGGCCTGGGGCCGTTTTCCTGGGGGCTTCGCTGGCCCTCACCGCCGTAACCGCCCTGGGTGCGGTGGCCGGCCAACTGGTCGGCTGGCTCGTCTCGGGCGAGTGGATGCACTACCTGGCCGCCGGAGGTTTTCTGGCGATGGGGTTGTACCTCCTCTGGGAGGCCCTGCGGGCCGGCCGGAAGGAGGAAGATGAGGCCTGCCCGGCCGAGGTATCTCCGGCCGGGCATTCGGTCTGGCGGGTGCTCGGCAGCACCTTTCTCCTTCTGGCCCTGGCCGAGATGGGCGACAAGACCCAGCTGGCCGTCTTTGTGCGGGCCTCGGAGACCCAAAAGCCCTGGACCGTCTTCGGCGGAGCCTCTCTGGCCCTGGTCGGCCTCACGGCGCTGGGGGTGGTCGGTGGGCAGGGCCTGGCCCGGCTGTTTCCGGAGTGCCATCTGCACTGGCTTTCGGCCCTGGCCTTTATCCTGATGGGAGTGCTCATCGGGGTCGGGGTGCTTTGAAGGGCCTTAACCTTTCCGGAAATCGGTGTGGGACGGCCTTTCCAGGCTGTCCGGGCAGGCTGAAACTTGCAGATTTTCGGATTTAGAACCCCAGTTTCCGTTCACGCAGCGAGACATAGCCCTGCCGGGCGATCACCAGGTGATCGAGCACCTCGATGGAGAGCAACCGGCCGGCTTCGACGATCTGCCGGGTGATCGCCACATCCTCCGGCGAAGGGGTAGGATCGCCCGAGGGATGGTTGTGGACGACCAGGACGGCCGGGCAGTTTTCCCGTATGGCCTCGCGGAAGAGTTCCCCGATTCGCACCTGGGTGCCGTTCACGTTGCCCTGGTAGACGAGCACCTGCCGGATGAGGCGGTGGCGGGTGTCCAGAAGCAGGATGCGGAGTTGTTCCTGATCCAGGTGTCCCATTTCCAGCCGCAGGAGGGCCGCCACATCGTCGGGGGTATAGACCGGCCGGCGCTGTTCGGGGGACAGGAGGAGCAGCCGTCGGCCCAGTTCCAGCGCCGCCTTGACCTGGGCGGCCTTGGCCGGCCCTAATCCCGGTCGTCGGGCCAGTTCGCCGAAACCGACCCGTAGCAGCCCGTCCAGTCCTCCGTAGTCGCTCAGGAGGTCACGGGCCAGGTCCAGCGCCGTGCGTCCGGGCATCCCGGTACGGAGCAAGATGGCCAGGAGTTCAGCATCCGAGAGGGCGGCCGGCCCCAGTTCGCCCAGGCGCTCGCGGGGGCGCTCGCCGGCCGGCAGTTCGCGCAGGGTGCGCCGAGCCGTTCTCCCTTTTTCGCCCATTCCATCCTCCGCGCTTTATCATCTTCTTTCATTATACCACAGGAATTCAGTTCGTGCAAATGCTTCCCCGACGACCTGGCCCCGGATAGGGTGAAAGGATGGGAAATACCGATCTTCGCCCGCCTTCGAGGCCGACATGGCCGGAGCGGAAGAGCATCAAAAGCCCTACCGGATGTGCTATAATACTTCCGCAATCGGGTGGAGGATTGGAATGGGCGAAGTGCGTCAGCAGGTCGAGGAAAAGGTCCTGCGGGCCGTTACGGAGGGCCGGATGTGGGCTCCCGGGGAGACGGTGGTGGTGGCCGTCTCGGGCGGGGCCGATTCGCTCTGTCTGCTTCAGGCCCTCTACGTCCTGCAACCCCATCACCGCGGGCGATTGCACGTGGCCCATCTGGACCACCGCTTCCGGGGGGAGGAATCGGCCGCCGAAGCCCGGGGAGTCGCCGCCCTGGCCCGGGAGCGCGGTCTCCCGGTGACGGTGGAGGCGGTGGACGTTCCGGCGCTCATGGCACGGGAACACCTCTCCGCCGAGGAGGCCGGCCGGCGGGCGCGCTACCGTTTCCTCTGCGGCCTGGCCGCATCCCTTGGGGCCTCGGCCGTCGCCCTGGGCCACACCGCCGACGACCAGGTGGAGACGGTGCTCATGCACTTCCTGCGGGGCAGCGGGCCGGCCGGCCTGCGGGGGATGCGGCCGGTCTCCCCGCCGGCCCCCTGGATGACGGAGGGGCTGACGCTTTCGACCCCGCTACGCCTGGTGCGGCCGCTTCTGGGACTGGGCCGCAGCGAGACCGAGGCCTATTGCGCGGCCTGGGGGTTGCAACCCGCGCGGGACCGCTGGAACGAAGAGGTGCGCTTCCTGCGGGTGCGTCTGCGCCGGCAGGTGATCCCGCTCCTGGAGGAGATCAACCCGCGCTTCCGGGAGGCTGTGCTGCGCCTGGCTCAACTGGCCGCCTGGGAGGAAGAGGACCTCCAAACCCTGCTGGAGGAACACTGGCCGGCCCTGGCCCAGGTGGAGGGACAGGTAGTGCGCCTGGAATTGGCCGCCTGGCAGGAGTTGCCCTGGACGCTCCGCCTGCTGGCGCTGCGGCGGGCCGTGGAAGAGGTGCGCGGCCATTTGGAGGGAGTGGGCTGGGAGGCGCTGGTAGCGGCCGGCCGGCTGGATCATGGGACGGTGGGGGCAACGGTGGCGATAGTGGAGGGGATAGCGGCACGGCGCGGCTATGACGAAATTGCCGTCGGTCCGATAGAGGCGCTGGAAGAAGGGGTGGGTTCAGAGGCCACCTTTCCCCGTTGGTCCGGCCTGGGAGAAGGGCCAATCGAGGTGACCATCCCCGGACGCACAGAGTTGCCGGAAGGGTATGCGCTGGTGGTGGAAGAGGGCCGGCCGGAGGAGACGGCCTGGCGCACGGCCGGCCGCTGGGAGGCCTGGGTGGATGCCGAGGCCTGTGGCCGGCGCCTCTGGCTGCGCCATCGTCGCCCCGGCGACCGTTTTCGCCCGCTTGGCCTGGGCGGGGAGAAGAAACTCCAGGACCTGTTCGTGGACGAAAAGGTGCCCCGGGCCCTGCGGGGGCGGGTGCCGCTCCTGGTCTCACCCCGGGGCATCGTCTGGGTGGTGGGCTACCGACTGGACGAACGCTTCGCCATCCGTCCGCAGACCCGCCGTGTCCTGCACCTGCGCTGGGAGTTTCCGGACGCTGCCCGGAGGCGTGGATGATTCTGCCCATACTGTTCTTGCTCCTGCCCTCTCTCCTGCTCCTGGCCGTCGCCGCCCTGACCCTACAGACCTTTTCCCGACCGTATCCCCCTTCTTTCCGCTGGGCCGGCCTGGCCCTTCTGGCTTTCCTGGCCCTGGACGGAGGTTTGCTCGCCGCTCTGCCCCTTCTGGGGCTATCGTTCGGTCCGGTGGAAAGCGGCCTTTTTTACCTGGCCTTCGCCCGCCTGGCGCTCTACCTTCCTCTCCTTCCGGCCGGTCTACGGCAGGGAACAACTCGATCCCGCTCCTTTGCCAGGAAGGGGCTGGCCGTCTTTTGGCTCCTCAACCTGGTACTGCTGGCCCTGGAGGTGGATGCCTTCTACGTGGAGCCTTTTGCCCTGCGGACCGAACACCTCTCCATCGTCGCGCCCGGCCTTTCCCGCCCCCTTCGCCTTGTCCAACTGAGCGACCTGCATATCGAGCGCCTCACCCGGCGGGAGGAAGAGGTGCTATCGCGGCTGGAGGCTCTCCGGCCGGACCTCATCGTCCTCACCGGGGACTACCTCAACCTGGACAACCTTGGGGATCCCGTGGCCCAGAGCCAGGCCCGCGAGTTTCTCGCCCGTCTCCATGCCCCCCTGGGTGTCTATGCCGTTTCTGGGAATGTAGACAGTCCGGAGACGATGCGCCTCCTGTTCGAGGGGCTGGATATTGTCGTGCTGGACGACCGGGTGGAGCATCTTCCGGCGGCCGGGGAACTCGACCTGGTAGGAGTGAGCAACCGGGAGTGGGGGCGAGATGCGGCGGCGCTGAGGCGCCTTGTGGAATCCCTTCCCCCAGAGGAGTTTGTCCTCCTCCTCTATCACACGCCCGACCTGGTGGAGACGGCGGCCGCGGCCGGGGTGGACCTTTACCTGGCCGGCCACACCCACGGTGGTCAGGTTCGGCTGCCGTTCTACGGAGCCGTCTTGACCTTTTCTGCTTACGGCAAGCGGTACGAGGCCGGGCTGTACCGGGTGGGCCCGACGACCCTCTACGTCAGCCGGGGCATCGGGATGGAGGGATTCTGGTACACGCCAAGGGTACGTTTCCTTTGCCCGCCGGAGATGGTGGTGGTCGAACTGCAACCGCCGGAGTAGTTCGGCTTGCATGGCCGGCGAAGTGTGGTACAATAGGGCCTGTGCCGGGTTGCCGGTTCGGCCGGCCGGTTCTGGGTATAGCCCGTCTGCGCAAGTGGGCGGGTTTGTTTTTTGGCGGTTGACGTGGCCGACCGGATGTGGTAGAATATATAACAATTGTGTGAAATATATGCCAATCTAAAGAGGTTCGTCAGGATGAGTGGCGGAAACGTTACGATGCCGTCGGAGCGGGTAGAACTCCGCAGGGACGTCACGATCTGGGGCTCTTACACCTGGGGCTATGCCGACGTTGGGGCCGACATCTACGTGGCCCTGGGGCTGGTCATCGGGGCAGCCCAGGGTGGGGCGCCGCTGGCCTTTGCCCTGGCCGGCCTAGTCTATATCCTCATCGGGTTGGCCTTCACCGAACTGGCCTCCTCCTACCCGGTGGCCGGCGGTGGGCACTATTATTCCCTGCGTGGGCTGGGCGATTTTTTCGGCTTCCTGGCGGGAGCGGCGCTGCTCCTCGATTACACCATTGACATCGCCCTCTTCGCCACCGCCTCGGCCGGCTATGTCAACTTCTTCCTGCCCTACCTGGGAATCGACATCGGCCGTTTCGCCGTGTCCTTTGGCCCTTTCCAGAACCTCAATTGGCTATGGATGGCCGAGACTGTGGCGATGATCGCCGTACTTCTGGTTCTGAATATCCGCGGCATCCGCGAGTCCTCGCTGGTTAACGAGGTCATCGGGCTGGTGGACCTCCTGCTGGAGATGTCGGTGGTCGTTTTCGGTTTCATTCTGGCCTGGAAGCCGGAGTTGCTGGCGCGGCAGTTTCTGCACGAGTTTCCCGATCCCCAGCGGTTCCTTTACGGCTTTTCGCTGGCGATCATCTCCTTTGTCGGGCTGGAGAGCATCTCCCAGGCAGCGCAGGAGACGCGCCGGCCGGCCACCGTCATTCCCCGGACCTCCATCGCCCTCATCTTCACCGTCTTTATCCTGGCGGTGGGCTTTTCCACCGTGGGCCTAGGTATCCTCCCCTGGCAGGAGTTTCAGGCACACGAATCGGATCCCATCGCCTATCTGGCCTCCCATATCCCTTACCTGGGTCTCTTGGCCGGCCCCTTTGCCGCTTTCCTGGGCGCGACCATCCTCTTTATCTCGGCCAACACCGGGGTCATGGGAGATTCTCGCCTGGTGTTCTCGATGAGCCATTTCCGTCTGGTCAGCCCCTGGTTCGGCTACGTTGACCCGGTGCATCGTACCCCCAGGAATGCCATCCTGGGCTTTGGCGGAGTTAGCATTGCCCTGACCATTGTCGCCTTCCTGACCGGGGAACTGGTCCTGGACACCCTGGCCAACCTCTACGCTTTCGGGGCTACCTTCGGCTATATCCTGGTCTACCTCTCCCTGATCTGGCTGCGCTTCACCGACCCATACTCCCCCCGCCCTTATAAGGTGCCGCTGAACCTGAAGTGGAAGCGCAGAGACGGCACGGTCATCGAGTTTCCCATCCTCGGCACCCTGGGCCTGATCGGCGTAATCAGCATCTTTGTAGCCGTGCTCATCACCCATAGCATCGCCCGCATCGCCGGGCCGCTGTGGCTACTTGCAGCCACCATCTACTATGCCGTCTTCCGTTACCGTAGCGGCTTGCCGGTCCTGGGCAATGTACCCCACGATTGGGAAAAGGAACAGGTCGAGGTGTTGACCAGCGCCGAGGAGTACGAACTGCTGGAGCAGTACAAGCAGGCTCTGATTCGGCGCGACCGCGCCCGCGGCGTGCCCTCGCGCTGGAGCGAGGAGGTCTAGATGCTCCGCTGCCCTCTTCCGCCTCCCGAACGCCTGACCGCCTTCGACGTCCTGCACATCGTCCTGGGGGCTCTGATGCTTCCCTTGGGTGTGCTGATCATCGTCCGCACCCTGGCCGTGGCCCCGACGGCGCTCGGCTTTCTGGTGGGTGGAGCCATGCTGGCCTTTGGGATCCATCGCCTTTACCTGGCCGGAAGCCGCCTGCGGTGGCTCCATCGAAAACGAGGGGAGAAGAGCCGATGATGACGCCGGTTCTGAATCCGATCGGTATCGCCCTGGCCGTGGTCTTCGTCGCGGCCATGGGGTTACTCTTCTTCTGGATGTTCCGGGTGCCGCCGCCGGTGCCCCTGGAGGTAGCCGCCGTGCGGCGCTCGGTAGCGGCCATGCAGCGCATTCTGGTGCCGGTCTCGGGCCGGCTGGCCTCGGAACGGGCCGTGGAACTGGCCTGTCGCCTGGGTGAGGCCCAGAAGGCCGAGATCGTCCTGGCCTATGTCATCGAGGTTCCCTTCACCCTCTCTCTGAATACGCCGATGCCGGCCGAGGAGGCCCGGGGGCAGGAGGCGCTGCGCACGGCCCGTTTTATCGTCGAGCAACACGGCCTGCCGGTGCGCACCCGGCTTATCCCGCACCGCTACGCCTGGGACGGCATCCTGCGCCTGAGCCGTGAGGAGCAGGTGGACGCCATCGTGATGAGCGTGGGCCGAGGCGGGCCGGGAGACGAGTTGTTGGGGAGGACGACCCAGGAGATCGTTCGCCGGGCCGAGTGCGAGGTGATTCTGGACCGGGTTGCCCGGCGGGGAGGATAAGATGGTGATCGAGCGTCGAGTTCGTCTGACCTATCCCACGCACCTTCTGGATCAGCCCCTTCTCTACCGGCTGATTCGGCAGTTCGATGTCCAGACCAATATCCTGGAAGCCCGGGTGACGCCCCAGGAAGGCTGGCTGGTGCTGGCCGTGCGTGGGGCCCAGGAACGGGTCCTCCAGGGGCTGAAGTGGCTGGAGGACCAGGGAGTGCAGATCGAGGTGCTTAGCGAGGTCAAGGAGGAGCCATGAAGGTCGTGATTCTGGGCTGTGGGCTGCTGGGGGCCTATCTGGCCCGCCGGCTGGCTTCTCAGGGACATGAAGTTACGGTCGTAGACCCGGACTCGACGGCCTTGGCTCGGTTGGGGAAGGACTTTCCCGGCCGGACGGTCGTGGGTACGGGGATTGATGAGGACGTGCTGCGCCGGGCCGGTATCGAGGGGGCCGAGGCCCTGATTGCCGTGACCCACTGGGACAATACCAACGTGATGGCGGCGCAGGTAGCCCGGGAAATCTTCGGCGTGCCCCGGGTGATCTGCCGGCTGTACGATCCGTTGCGGGAAGAATTTTACCGTTCCCTGGGGCTGGAGACGATCTGCCCCACCCTCTGGAGTGCCGAGCGCATCGAGGAAATCCTGGGAAAAGGATGATCAAGGGGAGGTCAAGATGTACATCGTCGTGGTTGGCGGAGGCAAGGTCGGCTACTACCTGACCCGGTCGCTTCTGGAAGAAGGGCAGGAGGTTCTGCTGATCGAGAAGGACCCGCACCGCTGGGCCATCCTCAACGAGGAATTGGGCCCCGGGGTCCTGGCCGGGGACGGTTGCGAGGTTGCGGTCCTGGAACAGGCCGGAGCGGGCCGGGCCGATGCGGTCGTCGCCGTGACCGGAGATGACGAGGACAACCTGGTGATCTGCCAGGTAGCCAAGCACCGCTTCCATGTTCCCCGGACCATTGCCCGAATCAATAACCCCAAAAACGAGAAAATCTTTCACAGGCTGGGTATCGATGTCACCGTCTCCAGCACGGAAGTGATCCTTTCGCAGATCGAGCAGGTCATCCCCACGGAGACACTGGTGCACCTTCTGAGGTTGCGTGGTGTGGGGGTCAGTTTCGTGGAACTGGAGGTGCCGGCTTCTTCCCCGGCCCTGGGCCGGCCGCTCAAGGACCTGGGTATCCCCGACGATTGCATCTTTCCCCTGGTCATCCGGGGAGGGCAGGAGGCCATCATTCCCTACGGCGAGACGGTGCTCCAGCCCGGAGATCGGGTGATTGCGGTGACCTCGGAGCGCAGCGAAGCCACGCTGCGCCGGATTTTACTGGGCTGAGGACGGACGATGCCTCCTTCGGAAGCCCCGTGGCTTCTCCTTGTGGTCTCCATCTCCAGCGGGCTGCTGGCCATCCTGGCCGCTGGAGGAATTTACCTGGGCCTGGTTCGCTCTTCGGCCCTGCCCCGGGAAGTTTCCGTCGTTCGGGGCAAGGAACACACCTCAACCCTGCGGCGTTATCCCCGGATGCGCGAGATCGCCGGCTATATCGCCGTGGGGGTGCGGACCTATCTGACCCGCCAGTTCTGCACCATCCTCCTGGTCGTCCCCTTTTTGGCCCTGGCTATCGGCCTGCTCCAGGGCCCCTGGACCGCGTTGACCTTTGTCCTGGGCGTGATTACCTCGCTGACCACTGCCCTCCTGGGGATGAACGCCGCCGTCCGGGCCAACGTCAAGACGGCCGAGGATGCCCTCCGTTCCCCCCGGGAAGCCTTCCGCACGGCCATCGCCGGCGGTTCGGTGATGGGCTTTTCCATCATCGGCTTCAGCCTCCTTATTCTTTCCCTGCTCTACCTTTTTTTCCGGGACCCGGCCCCGATGGTCGGCTTCGGTTTCGGGGCCAGCCTGGCGGCGCTCTTTGCCCAGATCGGGGGAGGCATCTATACCAAGTCGGCCGATGTCGGAGCCGACCTGGTGGGGAAGGTGGAGAAGAACATCCCCGAGGATGACCCCCGCAACCCGGCCGTGATCGCCGACCTGGTAGGAGATAACGTCGGCGACTGTGCCGGCCGAGGCGCCGACCTCTTTGAAAGTTTCTCCGATGACGTTATCACCGGCACCCTCGTCTCTCTCCGATACGTCGAGCGTTACGGACCCCAAACCCCCTTTTTCCCCTATCTTCTGCAATCCACCGGACTGCTCTCCTCGCTGGTCGGGGTCTTTTCCATGCGCTGGCTTCGGAAGGTCAGCCCGGAGAATGCCTTTACCCTGGGCATGGCGGTGACCACCGTGCTGGCGCTTTTCGGTTCTTTCCTCCTGGGCGAGTTCCTTCTCCACGACCTCAGCATCTTCCTGGGATGTTTCCTGGGCATCGCCACGATGCTGGTGGCCAGCATCTTCACCCGCTATTATGCCGGGGTTCACGGCCGGCCGGTGAAAAAGATCGCCGAGGCTTCGGCGCGAGGGGCGGCGCTGAACCTCATCACCGGGCTGGGCTATGGGCTCCAAAGCCCGCTGGCCTCCATCGCCATGATCATCGTTTCCGTCACCCTGGCCTACCTCGTCTCCAGGGGCTCCCTCCTGGCCGTCATCGGAGTCAACATCGGCACCGACCTCCTCATCGGCTACATCATGACCGCCGACGCCTTTGGCCCGGTCACCGACAACGCCGCCGGCATCGCCGAGATGTCCAGGGCCGGCGAGGAAGTCGTGCAGCCGCTGGCGGCGCTGGATGCCGTGGGCAACACGATGAAGGCGACGACCAAGGCCTACGCCATGGCCTCGGGAACGGTGACCTCCTTTGTCCTCTTTGCCACCTTCTTCCAGCAGATCGGGATCTCCGTCCTCGATTTTTCCACGCCCTTTGTGCCGGCCCTCTTCTTCGTGGGCATTGCCCTGCCCTATCTCATTTCCTCCCTGGTTATCGGCTCCACCGCCCGAACGGCGCTGAAGATGGTGGACGAGGTGCGGCGACAGTTCCGCACGATACGGGGAATTCTGGAGGGGACGGCTCGTCCGGACTATGCCGCCTGCGTGGACATCGCCACCCGGAACGCCCTGAAGGAGATGGTGCTTCCGGGGCTGGTCGCCGTGGCCGTGCCGGTGGCGGTCGGGTACGCCTTCGGTCCGTGGGCACTGGGGGCGCTTCTCATCGGAGCGGTGGCTGGCGCGGCCCTCCTGGGGCCCTTTTTCAACAATACCGGCACGGCTTTTGACAATGCCAAGAAGATTATCGAGGCCGGCGGACACAAAGGAACCCCGGAGCATCAGGCGGCGGTGATCGGTGACACGGTGGGCGACCCGATGAAGGACGTGGCCGGGCCAGCCCTGCTGATCTTCATGAAGTTGATCGGGATGACGGCGCTTCTGATGGCGGGGATGCTCAGATAGACGGGCCGCGACCGGCCGGCCTTTATTCCTGTCCTCGGACGGTCTCCCTCACTTTCTGTGCCATCTCCCGCGCCCGTTGCGGGGCCAGGCCCAGGTGGCCGGAGATGTCGAAGAGGGCGTGGAGGCGCTCTTCCGGGAGGTAGCGTCGCACCTGCGGGTCGGCCAGGATACGCTGGGGAAGGGGGTTCGGCCGGCCGGCCTGCACTTCCTCCCAGGCGGCCATACTGTGCCGGCGGAGGTGTTCGTGCATGGCCTGGCGGTCGGCTCCGGCCCGCACCAGTTCCGCAAGGAGACGCTCGGTAGCGGCAAAGGCGCCATAGCGGGCCAGGTTGGCGGCGATGGCCGCATCGTTGAAGTGGAGTTCCCGGACCAGGGGGATGGCGGTGAGGAGGAGTTCGTCGGCGGCCAGAAAGGCGAGGGGGAAGATTTCGCGGCGGTTGGCCGAATCGTCCAGGGTACGTTCCAGAAGGGAGTGGGCAGTGTTATCCCAACCGACCCGGGGGAGGGCGGCCAGGAGGCGGGCCAGGCTGTCCACTTTCTCCGCATTGACGGGATTGCGCTTGAAGGGCATGGCCGAGGAACCGACCTGTTCGGCGGTGAACGGCTCACTCCATTCGCCCACCGGAGGGGATTGCAGGAAGCGCAGGTCGAAGGCAAACTTGTAGAGGGAGGCTCCCAGGGAGGCCAGGGCGCAGAGGACCTGGTAATCCTGGCGTCGGGGGTAAGTCTGGCCGGCGATGGGAAAGGCCTCCAGGCCCAGGAGGGCCGTAAAGCGTTCCTCCAGGGCGTCCGCCGTCAGCGGGCTTCCCTCTAGGAGATAGGCAAAGGCAGCGGAAGTGCCCACGGCCCCTTTGAGGCCCTTGCCGCGAATGTTCCGGTGGAGGTTCAGGAGGTCACGGTAATCGGCCAGGAGGTCCTGGGCGTAGAGGGCCAGGCGGTAGCCGACGGTGGTGGGTTCGGCCGGCTGGAGGTGAGTCCAGGCCAGGCAAGGCTGTTCGGCGCGGGTTTCGATCAGGTCGGCCAGGGCCGAGAGAAGTTCGGCCAGACGATGGAGGAGGATCTCGAGCGCCTGACGCAGACGCAGGACGTCGGCGTTATCGGTGATGTCGGCGCTGGTGGCCCCCAGGTGCAGGACGGGGCCGCCCAGAGGAGACTGTTCGGCAAAGGTGCGCAGTTCGGCCACCACATCGTGGCGGACGCGCCGTTCGATCTCGGCGGCACGCCGGAGATCAATGTCGTCCTGGTGGGCTTCCAGGTCGGCTACCTGTTCCGGGCGGAGCAGGCCGGCCTCGGCCTGGGCCCGGGCCAGCGCCACCCAGACCCGGCGCATCAGCCGCCGGCGGTGCTCTTCCGACCAGACCCGGCGCATCTCCTCGCTTCCGTAGCGCCAGGTGAAGGGGGAAAGGAAGGTCTCGTGGGTAAACATGGACCACCTCCGGGTTATCTTCATCGGCTTTGCTCCAACCGCCGTCTCTACCCTGTTATTCTACCTCTTTTGGCGGAAGTAGCAACTTTTTGGCCGGCCGAAGCCCGCCGCAGGAGGCGAATGGTGGTTGCTCAGAGAGACACATCCTCCGGCTTGAGGTTCAATTTGACCACAAAGGCACAGTGTGCTAAAATTTAATCGCAACCCTGTTACTTTAGGTAAAATTCGAGGGAAGGACAGGAGAGGTGGCTACCGGGTGTCCCCTTGGGGAGGAGAGGAGGTGTAGAATGTCGGCCATGCAGGTCTCGGAGATAGGACTGGTAACGACCGAGCGGGCGCGTTTAGAGCACGAGTACAGGACCTTCTTACAGGAGGCTCTTCACCTGGGCCCCTGGGTTACCTACGTGCCCAACAGGTGGTTGCCACTTCTCCGCCTCTATCGCTTCAAGGAAGCCTTTTCTCTCCGGTATGATTATAGTTATTGTTTCGAACTCTGCTTCGGCTTTGTAAGGGACTTTCAGGAACTCCGGAATCTGCGCCACAGTCTCCTTCGCTCCCATATCGAATCCAGGGTGGATGGACACGATGGCCCCGCATCCCCGGCCATCCGGGAAGTGCTGGACTGCCTGGCCCAGAAGAACCTTAATAACTCCAAAATTCCCGACATGATTCGGGGCTACTTTGCCGACATGGCCGCCGTCATCCGAGGACTTTCTCGCGTGCTTGCTCCCCGAGGACGGGTAGCCATGGTCGTGGACAACGTGCGGTTTGAGGGGGAAATGATACCCGTTGACCTGATCCTTTGCCGTATGGCCGAGGAGATGGGGTTGCAGGTAGAGGCGATCCTGATCTGTCGGTTTAAAGGCAACTCCAGCCAGCAGATGGCTCGTTATGGCAGATTGCCCGTGCGGGAAAGCGTCGTTGTCTGGAGGAAAGCATGACCTCCGGTCTGTTCTTGTGCCTGGAGACGAGCAGAACAGGTTTCTCGATGTGATCCGGCACATTCTCCGCGCTTAAGGAGAAAAAAGATGTCCACGGGAAAAACGATCGGCTACGTTGTCGCCGGCATCCTCATCTTTGCCGGGGTCTTTCTCTTCCTGGCCGGCCTCAGCCCGGAGTACGGAAGCCCCGTCTGGAAAATTTACGGGGGTGTGGCCGTGCTCATCGGCCTGGTGCTCATCGTGGTCCTGGCCCGCATCCGGGTGCCGGAGGCACCCCGGCAAATCGTCCAGAAGATCGACCTCAGCGGCCAGGTGAGCATGGAGAAACTCAAGTGCAAAAATTGCGGGGCCGACCTGGATAAAGAGAGCATCGCGGTCAAGGAGGGGGCCATCCTGGTTACCTGCCCGTACTGCGGCTCCACCTACCAGGTGGTCGAAGAGCCCAAGTGGTGAGCCGGATTCACCGGGCTTCGGAGGAATGCGATGCGCATGTGGCGGACCGTCCTCTTGCTGGTAGCACTCGTTTTTCTTCTGTCTCCGGCCGGCACCGCCCGGGCCCAGACCTATTCCTTCACCCTGGATCGTGAGAAGGTGGACGTCTGGATCAACCGGGATGGCACGCTCCGCCTGGCCTATGCCTTCACCTTCTCCTGCGATTCCGGGGCCATCCCCATCGACGTCGTGGATGTGGGGTTGCCCGGCGAAGACTACGACCTTGCCGACATCCGGGCCGAGGTCAAGGGAAAAACCGCCTTCCGAATCGAACCCTCGCCCTACGTCCAGCCCGGCGTGGCCATCTACCTGGGAATCTGGGCCATCCTCCCCGGTCAGAGCGGCACCGTACAAGTATGGGTGGAGCGCGTGGGGAAGATGGTGTATGAAGACAGCCGGGACCCCAACTATGCCAGCGTCCAGTTTTCCCCCACCTGGTTCGACGGCGACCTGGTCTACGGTTTCACCGACCTGACCGTGTGTTTCCACCTGCCGCCCGGCGTGCAACCGGAGGAGCCGCGCTGGCATGCCAGCCCTCCCGGCTGGCCTCAGGAGCAGCCGGAGGCTTATATCGAGGAAGGCCGAATCGTCTATTGCTGGACAAACCCGGCCGCCTATCCGGACCGGCAGTATATCTTCGGGGCTTCTTTCCCTCGGTCTTATGTGGACGCGTCGGCGATTCAAAAAGCCCCCTCGCCTATCCTCAAGGCACTGGAAGCGGTGGGACGTTTCCTCACCCACCCCCTTGTCCTCATCTTTGCCCTGATCGTGGGTATCGTCGTGCTCAGTTATCGGGCCCAGAGTCGCAGACGAATGGCCTACCTGCCCCCGGAGATGAAGGTAGAGGGCGTGGGCATCAAGCGCGGCCTGACGGCGGTGGAGGCAGCCATCATCCTGGAGACGCCTCTCAACAGGGTGATGACGATGATCCTCTTCGGTCTCCTGAAGAAGAGAGCGCTGACCGTGCTGGAGGATCAGCCGCTACGCCTGCAGGTGAACCCGTCGCTACCGGAGAACCTGCACCCGTATGAGAAAGGTTTTCTGGAGGCCGTGGACGCTCGCGGGGTGCTTCAGGAGGACAAACTTCGCAGCATGATGATCGATCTGGTCAAAGAGGTCAACAACAAGATGAAGGGCTTCAGCCGGAAAGAGACGGCAGCCTACTACCGCGACATCATCCGGCGGGCCTGGGAGCAGGTAGAAGCGGCACAGACGCCCGAGGTGCGCAGCCGTCTGTTCGACGAGGGATTGGAATGGACCCTGCTGGACGAAGATTTCGAGCGGCGCACCGAACGTACCTTCCGTGATGAGCCGGTGTACGTTCCGACCTGGTGGGGGCATTACCGTCCCTGGGCTTTTCCGTCCGGCAGGACTCCCGTGGCCGGCCCGGTAACCGTCCCCGGAGCCGACTTTGCCGCCAGGGTTGTGCGAGGTGTCTCCGATACGGCCGCCCGGATCGTCCGCAGCGTCACCGGCTTCACCGGCCGGGTCACGGAGGTGACCAACCCGCCGCCCCGTCCTTCCTATAGCGGTACTTTCCGGGGAGGAAGCAGGTCGGGAGGCTGCGCCTGTGCCTGCGCCTGTGCCTGCGCGGGCTGTGCCTGTGCCTGCGCCGGCGGCGGCCGGTGAACGGGCATAGAGGGAGCGCAATTCGTCTTTGTTCCGCATCTCCCACGGAATTCGGCCGGCGGGCCGGCCGCAGGCATCCCCTCTGGGGGCGTCCCCGCTTCCGGCCGGCGGGCCGAACCTTGCGGGTACAAGGCGTCCTCTAGAGCGCCGGCCGGCCCTTGGGGGCGCGGCCTCGCGCATCCCCCTTGGGGCATCCCCGGTTTCGGCCGGCGGGCCGAACCCTGGCCCGTCGGCGCAGGCCGACAGTGGGCGCGACAGCGCCC
>DAOUAK010000105.1:0-22968 GCA_034433695.1 Chloroflexia bacterium | reverse complement strand
CTAATCGGCCAGCAGGAGACGCAGTTGCCGGGCCGTCTGCACCGCCTGCCCCCGCCAGTGGTTGTTGGCAAAGACAAAGACCGTCTCTGCCTTCTGGTCCAGATCCCGAATCTTGGGTACCCACTCGCTCAACTCTTCGTCGCTGTAGGTATAATCGTAGCGCTCCCAGGCTTCCTCATGTTGCCACCACTTGGCCGCGTTGCGTCCGTGAAAACGGACGTAGGCGATGGGGGCCGTGGCCTCGGCCACCGGAGGCAGAAGGCCCTTCAGACGAGGCTCGTCCACGCAACAGAAGCCGAAGCGTAGCCGCCGCAACAGGTCAAAGGTTTCCTCGCTTATCCACGCGGCGTTGCGGAACTCGACCACCACCGGCAGTTCGCCGAAGCGCTCGCGCACCCGATGCAGATAATCCCGATTTTCCCGGCTGGGGCGAAAGGACCAGGGGAACTGGGCCAGGATGCAGCCGAACTTGCCCTCCTCCTGAAGCGGGCGGAGGGCCTGAACGAACTGGGAAAAGGCCGCCTCGTTCTCCTCGCGTCCGTGGGTGAGTTCCTGGCTGGCCTTGACGGTGAAGAGAAAGCCGGCCGGCACCTTCCGGGCCATGGCCTGAAGGGTGTAGGGGTCGGGAAGGCGGTAATAGGTAAAGTTGACCTCAACGGTATCAAATTCCCGGGCATAGTAGGGGAGCATGTCCCGCTCGGGCATTCCCTCCGGATAGAAGGGACCGATCCAGTCCGGGTAACTATAGCCGCTGGTGCCGATGCGAATCATCCTACCCCTCCACACAAAAACGCCGCACCACCTCGTAGAGCACCCGCAGGCTGAAGCGCAGATTTTCCAGGGAGATGCGTTCGTTGTGGGCATGGGCCAGTTGCAGGGGCGAGATGCTTCCCTCCTCCCGCATGGGGCAAAAGCCGTAGGTGGTGACGCCCAGGGAGGTGAGATGGCGGGCGTCGGTAGCGCCGCAGACCATCATGGGAAGGAGGATGGCCTGAGGCTCGAACTCGCTCAGGACGGCCTCGATGGTACGGTACAGGGGGGTATCGGGGCCGGCCTCCAGCCCCGGAGAGTATTCCTCGACCTGTATTTCCACGGCCGGCCCGACGATCTCGCTGACCTCGCGCAGGAACTGCTCCGGGTATTGATCGGGCAGGATGCGTCCGTCCACCAGGGCCTCGGCGGTAGAGGGGATGACGTTCACCTTCTGTCCCGCCTGCAGGACGGTAGGGGTGGCCGTATTGTGGAGCATCCCGAAGATCATACGCTGCCAGGCCTGCGTGATGGGCAACTGGCGCAGGAGAAAGGCGCTGGCCGCCGGATCCAGAAGGCCGCGCACCAGAGTGGCCGTCTCGCGTCCCTGTCCCCGGGCCAGCCCCTCGATGAAGCGTCGGGTCGTGCGGGTCAGGTGCATGGGCAGAGGGGTGCGGCCCAATTTGAGCACCGCCTCCGAGAGGGCGACGACGGCGTTTTCCTCCTGCGGGATGGCGCCGTGGCCGGCCTGGCCGGTGGCACGGAGACGAAGCCAGCAGACGCCCTTTTCTGCCGTCTGGCAGGTGAAATAGGTCTGGCCGCGCAGCACCAGGCTGACGCCGCCGCCCTCGTTGATGGCATACTCGGCCCGCACCAGGTCGGGGTGGTTGACCACCAGCCAGGCCAGACCCCTGGAACCGTGCTCTTCCTCATCGGCGCAGGCCGCCAGGATAAGGTCCCGCTTGAGGGGGAGTCCCTGGCGGTGGAGAAGCAATACGATCATCAGTTCGACGGCGGTCAGGTTCTTGGTGTCCACGGTGCCCCGGCCCCAGACGTAGCCATCGGCGATGGTGGCGGAAAAGGGGGGATAGGCCCACTTATCGGCCTCGGCCGGAACCACATCCAGGTGCGAAAGGAGGAGGAGCGGAGCCGCCTGGCCGTCGCCGCGCAGGCGCACCACCAGATTGGCCCGCTCGGGGGCCGACTCCAGGACAAGTGGCTCCAACCCCTCACGGGCCAGAACGCCGGCCAGGTATTCGGCGGCCGGCCGCTCGCGTCCGGGCGGATTGGTGGTATCGAATCGCACCAGCGCCCGCAGATGGGCCACCGCCTCCTCAAACGCTTGATCCCAGTTGACCTCGACCATGGCATTTCCCCTTTCATCTCAACCCCATTTTACCACCAAAGCCGGCCGGAGACAAGCCCGATCAGCACAATTTGACAAAAGAACATACCGATGGTAGAGTGCTTTTGAGTATGGTACTTTCCGAAAATAGGCCTAGGATCTTCCGGGCTGTCCGGGCAGGCCAGAAAGCCTGCATACGGTTTCCCAAAGAAGACTCCTACCAGGAACAGGGGGGAAACATCGCAAGAGCAGGCGAACGGCAAGCCCTCCATCCGAGGAGGCAGTTGCCTCGTGGGCGGAGGAAGCGGCGATGGACTTTTATAAACATCCAACGGCACTGGTGGAATCCACCCACATCGGCAAGAATACCCGCATCTGGGCCTTTACCCACATCCTCCCCGGCGCGGTCATCGGCGAGGACTGCAATATCTGCGACCACGTCTTCATCGAGAACGACGTGGTCATCGGCAATCGGGTGACGATCAAGTGCGGAGTTCAACTGTGGGATGGGATAACGATCGAGGACGACGTCTTCATCGGCCCCAACGCCTCGTTCGGCAACGACCCCTATCCCCGCAGCAAGCACCGCCCGGCCGAATTCGCCAGAACTCTGGTCCGACAGGGGGCTTCCATCGGAGCAAACGCCACGATACTGCCGGGGGTGACGATCGGAAGAGGAGCGATGGTCGGCGCCGGCTCCGTGGTCACCGGCAACGTGCCGCCCTTTGCCATCGTGACCGGCAACCCGGCCCGAATCAAGGGCTACGACTCGGCCTACCGGCAGTACCTGTCGCCGGTGATCTCCAACGAGGTGAAACCCGTGGAGGAATTGGCGGTCCGCGGAGTACGGGTCTATCACCTGCCCTTTATCCCCGATATGCGCGGCAACCTCTCCTTCGCCGAGATCGGAAACGGGCTTCCGTTCCTCCCCAAACGCTATTTCCTGATCTTTGACGTCCCCAGCAAAGAGGTCCGCGGCGAACATGCCCATCGCACGCTTCACCAATTCCTGGTGTGCGCGAAAGGGTCCTGCTGCGTGGTCGTGGACGACGGGGAAAACCGGGCCGAAGTGATGCTCGATTCGCCGACGATCGGGGTCTACATCCCACCGATGGTCTGGGCCGTCCAGTACAACTATTCGCCCGACGCCGTCCTGCTCGTCCTCGCCTCCGACGTTTACAAGCCGGAGGACTATATCCGCGACTATGAGGAGTACCTCAGGGAAGTCGGTCGGCAACACTGACCCGGAGAATAAGAACCTATCCGGAAACAGGCGTAGGATGGCCTTTCCGGGCCGGCCGGAATTTCTCTACGGGTTTTCGGATAGGCGCTAAGCACTTCGAGTTCCGAAGGTTCCGATGGCGCTGATCTCGGTAATCGTACCGGTCTTTTGCAACGCCCCCAGCCTGCCCAAACTGGCCCTGCGGCTGGAGAAACTGGCCGAGAACTTCCCCTCGCACGACTTTGAATTCCTCTATGTGGACGACGGCTCCACCGACACCTCTTTCCCGACCCTGGTCCGGCTGGCCGAACGGGACAAACGGGTCCGCATCATCCGGCTGACGCGGAATTTTGGGTCGAACGCCGCCATCCTGGCCGGGATGCACTATGCTGCCGGAGATTGCGTGGGATTCATCGCCGCCGATCTGCAGGACCCTCCCGAGACCCTCGCCGAGATGGTCAGAAAATGGGAAGAGGGAGCGAAAGTGGTCCTGGCCGTCCGCCGGGATCGAAGCGGCGACCCCTGGGCGATACGCTTCTGGGCACGAACCTTCAACTGGATGTTCAGCCGACTCGTCTTCCCGGGCCTCCCGGTCGAAGGGGTGGGGTTCTTCCTCATAGACCGCCAGGTGGCCGATGTGTTGATCCGCTGCGAGGAGAAGAACGCCCACCTCATCGGCCTGGTCCTCTGGACGGGGTTTCGGCCCGTTTATGTGGAGTACGACCGGGCGGCCCGCGAGGACGGCAAGTCGAAATGGACCTTTGGGAAAAGGCTCAAGTACGCCATCGACTCCTTTGCTGCCTTCTCTTACTTGCCGGTGCGCCTGTCCTCGGTTCTGGGCATCCTCCTGGCCATCATGGGCGTCGCCTATGCCGCCGCGGTCATCCTGCTCCGCCTTCTCCACGGCATCCCGGTCCAGGGTTGGACAACGCTCATGATGGTCCTCCTGCTCGGCTTCGGCATCCAGTTGACCATGCTGGGCGTGATCGGCGAATACCTCTGGCGAACCCTGGATGCCGCCCGACACCGCCCTCCTTTTGTGGTGGATACGGTGCTTCCCCCTCTGGCCGGCCAAGTAAAGGCGAAGGACGACCCGGACGAATCCCGACCCGGGATTTCCTCTTGAGAGCGCTCCCTTACCGTCCCACCTGGACTTCGCCGAGGTCCAGGGCGTCCCCCAGGGCTTCCCCATCGGCCGTATAGACCGGCAACCGCTGCATCGTGCCCGGATCGTAGACGGCGAGGATCAGCCGGTACCGCCCGCCGGCCGCCTGGGGTGAGATACGCACCGGCAGGTCCTCGCGTACCTCTTCCCCCCGCCGCCAGGTGGTGGTGGGGTGACTTTCTCCGCCCACCGGCAGATCCACCTGGCCGAGAAGCCGGCCGTCGGCGATAACCTGGGCCGTCACGGCGTAATTGGCCCCGGCCGGAGCCTCGGCCCGCCATTCCACGGCGAGCGGAAGGACCTCGTCTGGAGCAAAGGGGCCTACCGGCCGCTCATACGCCACCAGCCGGAGTTCCTTCCCAAAGCGAAAATCGGCCGGTGTGGCAAGAGGGCGGGCATAGAGCGGCACAGAGGAGACGGGTTCGGCCGAAAGGTACTGCACCTGCCCCCCTCGCCAGTCAAAGAGCGCTACCGGCAGGGCCTGGAGCGCCTGACCTCCGTAGTAGACCCACATCGAAACAAAGTACGTGCCCTCCTCCACCGCCGGCCAGACCTCCTGTCCCCGGTGTGGGGGCAGCGGCACCACACTATCTCCGATGTAAAGCACGGCTTCCCGTTCCTGCAGGTGGACCTTCCACGCCACCCCACCGGGAGTGAGGGCTACCGGCCCCCACCAGGCGTAATGCGTGGCCTCCGCATAGTCGTTTTCCCACACCTCCAGTGCGGCCTGTAGCGTGCGGCGTTCCGGGGTATAAAGCCGGGCTTCGAGGAAAAGGGTGGTTCCCTCCACACGCACGGAAGAGGATAGGAGGGCCGTCCGCGGGACACTCTCCACCCGCGGGCCGGCGCTTTCCACCACCGCCGCCCAGCAGAGGGAGACTCCGGCATCCCCCAGGATTTCGACCGTCGCCGGAAAGTCGTGCAAGGCGCTACGGTAGACGGAAAAGCCGGCCGGCAGTGACGTCTCCTCATCCCGGCCGTCGCCCCAGCGCATGCGAACGGAAAGTTCCCTCTCCGCGCTCCAGCCCAGAAGCAAAGCCCGGGCGCCCTTGTCCCCTCCCACGGCCGGCGAAAGGCTCAGGCCGTTCGCTTCGGCATAAAGAGCCAGGGGAACCCCCGGATTCAACGCCCGACACCCGCCCGAGGCGGCCAGACGCTGGGCCGTGAGCGGGGCACGCACAAACACCGGCTGGGCCTCCGGGCCCGGGCAGGCCCCTTCGCGCAGGTCGAGAAAGGCCCGCTGCTCGGGATTTCGGCGGTAGAGCACCATCCCCCCGGATTCCCAGACGCGGTCCTCCGGGAAAAGGCCCAGAAGGTAAGGGTTATCGTCAAGGTCAAGCAGGGCATAGGGAAAAGCCTCCCCGGGGAGACAATGGGCCATGCTACTGTAGGCGCTCGATAGGGTTCCCCGGAGGGGGTGGTCCCGGAAAAAGTAGGCCAGGAGGCCGGTGGCCGGCCCGATCCGCTCGAGGTTGTCGGTCAGGTAGACGACCTCCCCGGCGGGCACCAGAGCAGTCGCCTCCTCCACCCGGAGCAACTCGCGGTCGAACAGGGCCGGCCTCTCCCAGTAATGAGCAATCACCTGAATGGAGGACCGACCGGCCAGGACCAGAAGAAGAAGGGCGGCGGCGGCCGTTACGACGGCCAGGGCCCGGCATCCCCACCGGCTCGCCGGACGCGGCATCTCCGCCAGGCCCTGCGCCGCAAGGCCCAGCAGAAACGGGGCCACATAGGCCGCCATCTTCGGATAGGCGTAGGGATAGGGCCGGAAAAGTTCCAAAACGCTCTCCGGGATGGACAAACCCAGTCCCCGGAAGAAGGAAAGAGGCGGGAAAAAAGCCCCTTGCAGCCAGAGCAAGTAGAGCAACCCGGCACCCCCTACGGCCAGCCATGGCCAGCGCCAGGGAGAGCGAACCAGGGCCCAGAGGCCCAGGAGGACGACCAGAACCAGGGCAACCCCGGACAGAACCTCCAGGAGGCCGGGAAGCCCCTCCGGCTGGAGGGCGAAAGGGACCAATCCCAGTACCTCCGGCCAGGAGATGATTCGGGAAAGCCACCCTACGGCCTTGGGCTGAACGTAGCGGCCGGCGAGGTTCAGGCCGTAGGAAAGGATCGGCCAGGAGGCCAGAAGGAGGGTGCAGGCCACCGCGCCGAGGCCGGCCAGAAAAACCGGCCGGCGATGGCGAGCCAGCAGGAACTCAACGAGAGCCAAGGCTCCGGCCAGGGGAAAAAAGACGGTCAGGGCCGGGTAATACGAGACCAGGAGGGCGGTGACGGCCAGTCCCGTGGCGACGGCCCCACGCCAGCCGGGCCGGCGCAGCAGGTCGATCCAGAGGAGAAGGCCGAGCGGAACCAGGGGCAGGGAAGACAGTTGCATACCAAAGTTGAAAAAGGTCAACCAGAGAGAAAGCGCGTACAGGGAAACCAGGGCCGTGGCCGGCAAAGCGGCCCGGCGGGACATGCCGAAGGCGTAACGAAAGAGAAGATAGAGAGCCAGGACACTGAGAGCACGTAACAGGGCGAGGGTGGGAGCAAAGGAGCGCAGGGCATCCTGGCCGGCAAGTTGTTGCCAGGTGCCCTGGGCAATGGAAAAGCCCAGCGTTACGGCGATTCGGGTGGGGTCCGCATTGAGGTCCCGTAGCGGGCTGGGGGGCATCGAAGCAATCCCGTTGACCGGGGCGCGCACCAGGTATTCGGCGAGCGGGAGGTAGGCCTCCGTGTCCCAGTTCTCCCCGATAATCGTCGTATAGCCATAGTTCAGGAGCGGCAGGATGCCGAGAAGGAAGGCCAGGCCGGCCAGCAGGACGGCCCAGCCGTGTTCGCGCCAGTCCAGGTATAGCCTCCGATCCCGGCATCGCCACAGGGCCAGGGCGTTGAGCAGGGTGCCCAGCCCCAGGGCGACGAACAGAACCTGTCGCAGGTTGAGGACGGTGGTCACGCCATAGTAGCCGACCGGCAGGAGAAAGGCATAACCCAGGAGAGGAGCCATCAACCCCTGGTACGAACCCAGGCCTTTGCCACGTTCGGCCGGCAGGAGAAGTTTCACCAGGCCGTAGCCCAGGTAGGTAGAGAACGCCAGAGAAACCAGCACCAGCAGAAACAGGTTCAGGACAAACAATCCGGCCTCCTCTCCGCTACCCCGCCGTTCGGGCGAGATCGTAGCAGGATACGGTTCGGAAATTTCGTCCCCCCTATTGTACTACCATCATCTCGGTTTGAGCAAACTTGGAGTTGACCCCTTCCCTCGACCGGAGTATAATAAAGCCACGAAAACCATGCGCCCTCGATCACCACCGATTCCTGTTGGAACCGTTTCGGTCAAGAGGCGGGCAACCTCCACGAGGTTGAAGGAGGTACGATGAGACAGGGGATGGTTCGGGCAATCGTATTGCTGGCTTTAGCCCTCGCCCTGGGATGGCTCTTGATCGTCGGCATCGGAAGTCGGCCGGCCTATGCCGCCCTCTGCCAGTCCCAGCAGAGCGGAAACTGGAACGACCCCAACACCTGGACGGACTGCGGCGGGGGTTACCCCGGCCAGACCACCAACGACTACGTCTACATCCGTAGCGGCCACACCGTGACGCTGGACATCAGCCCGGGAGCCCTCTACTTTGTGGAGATCGAAAGCGGTGGGACGCTGATCGTCGCCGGCGAAAACACCCTCAAGATCAGCGCCTCCGGCGGAACACCGGGCCTGGGCAATAACGGCACCTTCAATGCCGGCAGCGGCACCGTCGAATTCAATACGGACTACGGAGGGGCGTCTTCTTCCGTAACCGGTGCCGTCGTTTTCAACCACGTGACGATCTCCGGCGTGGGCGTCAACTTCGGCGATACCGCGACGGTCAACGGAGTGCTGACCGTGAACCCCGAAGGATGGGTTACCAGCCCGCCGACCTATGGCCCCACCTCCACCCTGCGCTACAACACCGGCGGCATCTACGGCCGCGGCGCAGAATGGAGCGCAACCAGCGGCCCCGGCTACCCCAACCACGTCCAGATCAGCAACAACACCGGCCTGGACCTGGGGGCCAATGGCGGCACCGCCACCCCCCGGGCAATGGCCGGGAATCTGACCATTGACGCCGGTTCGGCCCTCTATATGGACTATGGCTCCAACGACATGACCGCCCCTCTCACCGTAGGGGGCGACGTGGCCAACAACGGCACCCTGTCGCTTTCCGAGTTGGTCGGCGGCGACCTGCTCGTCGGGGGAAACTGGACGAACAACGGGACCTTCAACTGCCGCGGCCGGCAGGTCACCTTCAACGGAAGCGGCCCCCAGACCGTCGGCGGGAGCACGACAACTGTCTTTGACTATCTCCTCGTGGACAACGCCGCCTCCGGCAACGTCACCCTGACCGTGGACATCGTCGTCCGGCGCGAACTCAAGGTGAACGATAGTTCGGCCGAACTGAGCGCCGGCTCCTCCACCATCACCCTGCTGGGCGATGCTGTCTCCGGCCCCGTCTTCTGGAACAACGGCACCTTCAACCGGGGCACCGGCACCGTCGTCTTCAGCGGCGAGAACAATCGAAACGGCCGCGTCCTGGGTTTGGCCGTCACGACCTTCTACAACGTCACCCTCCTTCGCAATGCCGGAGGCAGCGGCAACTTTGGCGTAGATTTCTACGACCACGATACCGGCCGACGGGCCCACATCGCCGGCACGCTCACCCTGAACCAGTTTACTTTCGTCGCCAGCGAGGAGGATGGGAGCGCAACCGGTTGCGCCCCTTCCAACTGCGACGGCACCCCCTTCTACGACCCCGGATCGACCTTGCGCTACAACAACTCCGGCCCTTTCGATTCGGCCGCCGAATGGTGGCCGGATGACGCTACACCTACCTGCGGGACGGACAAGGGGATGCCCTACAACGTCGTCATCGAAAACGCTACCGCCCTCGACATCAACGCCGGCTTCTCCAATAACGGCCGGGAACCCAATTACCCGGCCGGCTCGAACAAAACGGCCTGCGGCTCGGTCACGATCGCCCCGGGTAGCACCCTGACCTCGACGGCCGGCATCCTCAGCGTGAAGAACGACTGGACGCGGGCCGGCTCCTTCATCCACAACAACGGCACCGTCCGCTTCAACGGAAGTTCGGGCCAGGCCGGAGATGGGAAACAGACCATCAGCGGGGATACCACCTTCTACGACCTGGTCATAGACCCCGGAGCGAACGTCACCGTCTCCTTCGGCGCCACAACCACCACCATCGTCCATGACCTCTCTAAAGGGACCAGCGGGGGGACCATGGACCCCGGAACGGGAAGGTTTGTCTTCACCGGCACCCCCAGCAACATCCTGGGCGACGGCAAAAAGGTCTTCTACGACCTGGAGATCGCCGCCGGTGGGACGACCTACCATACCGGCGGAACGGGGTATATTTATGTCTATAAAGACCTGATCAATAACGGAACCTTCTATGAGGATGCCAACCACCGCCTGCACTTCGACGACGAAAACAGCGGGGTGGGCAGCGTTCATACCCTCTCCGGAAGCGGAACGACCACCTTCGGCCGGCTTCAGGTCTGGACGAACGATACCCTGAACGCCGGATCCCATTCCTTCTGGGTGGTGGGAGACGAGTTCTGGGTCGCTTCGGGGGCTACCTTCAACGGTGGTTCGGCCACCGTGACCTTCCAGAACGCCTCGCCGGGAACCGACCTGTGCGGGGCCGGGGCTTATTACTTCTACCACCTGACCATAGATACCGGCGCAACGCTCCTCGGTGTGGACACCCTCGGGAACAACAAGACCTTTTACGTGGCCGGCAACTGGACCAACAACGGGACCTACACCCACAACAACGGCACGGTCGTCTTCAACGGCACCTCCCCCCAGACCATCGGCGGCAGCAATACGACCGTGTTCTACGCCCTGACCATCAACAACTCCGCCGGGGTCAACCTGGCCCACACCGAACAGGTGGACCGGACGCTGACCCTATCCGACGGTCTGCTCACACTGGGCCCCTACGACCTGCTGATGGGAGTGGGCAGCGGGTATTCCGGCACGCCGGGGCCGACCCGCATGGTCGTGGCCGACGGGAGTGGGGTCTTTTGCCGGGAGTTCCGGGGGATGACCTCGATGTTCACCTTCCCCATCGGCGACAACACGAACGGGGCGAACTATTCGCCGGTGCGCCTCTCCTTCTACGCCGCCAGCACCTGGGGGCCGGCCTGTGTGCGGGTGACCGATGCCAAGCACCCGGCCAACCCCAGCCCCACCGACTACCTGACCCGCTACTGGACGGTGACCTCGCGGGGCATCGCCGGTTTCAACTGCACGGCCCAGTTCTACTATGTGGCAGGGGATGAGGATGTCGTGGGAACGGAAGAGAATATGCGGGCCATGAAGTACGATAGCGGCGTATGGACCTATGGAGACCCGGTGATTACCACGAGCCATGAGGTGCGGATGGAAGACATTACCGGTTTCTCCGACTTTACCGCAGGCACGGCTCCCACGGCCGTGAAACTCCTCTCCTTCTCCGCCCGGCCGGCCGCCTCCGGCATCCGCCTGACCTGGGAGACCGCAGCCGAATTCGATAGCCTGGGCTTTGACCTCTACCGCAGTTCCTCCCTCCAGGAACGGGGGGAGAAGGTTAACGCCACCCTCATCCCCTCCCGTTCGCCCGGTGGAGGCCAGGGGGCGAGTTACGAATTCCTGGACCTGACGGCCCGGCCGGGGGGAACGTACTACTACACCCTGGAGGATGTAGACCTGAACGGACGACGGACGCCGCACGGGCCGGCCGTCCTCGCCTATTACCGGGTTTACCTGCCGCTTGCCCTCCACCGGCGGTAAGGAGATGAGGTTGGAAGCGATCAACACCTTCTTCGCCACCAACCGTCCTCTCATTTACTTCATCGGGGGGCTATCGTTCTTCTCGATGGGGCTGGCGGCGGCGCTAGAGCGACGGCGCTACAGCCGGCTACGGATGGCCCGCCACCTGGGGCTTCTGGCCGGCTTCGGCCTCCTCTACGGGCTGAACGAATGGGCCAACCTGATTATCCCTCTGCAGGAACAACTGCCCATTCCCGCCTACGTCTCCTGGCTGGCCGTCCTCCAACTCCTGGCCCGGGGCCTGGCCCTGGCCTTCCTCTTCCAGTTCGGTGTAGAACTCCTGCGGCCGACCGCGCCGCGCTGGAGGGCGCTCCGCCTCCTGCCCGGCCTCCTGGTACTCCTGTGGGTGCTGGCCCTAGGGCACCTCCGGATAGCCATGCATGCCCCGGCGGAAGCCATCTTTAGCACCGGCGACATCCTGGCCCGCTACCTCCTCGGCTTGCCGGGAGCGGCCCTCTCCTGCCTGGGACTGCTCGAACAGCGCCGGGATGTGCGGGAGGCCGGCTTTCCCCACATTGCCCACTACCTCCTGGGGGCCGCTCTCTCCCTGGGCTTTTTCCTCATCGTGGGGGTTTTCCTGGCCGTGGCCGGCCCCTTTTTCCCCGGAGAGTGGCTGGCCCACCCCTGGCTGCTCTACGCCATCGGCGTCTTTGCCCCCGTCCTCCGGACCCTCGACGGCGTCGCCATGGCCCTCCTCACCGGGCGGGCCCTGGCCGTCTTCGAGGCCGAGACCGAGGCCATCGTGGCCGAAATGGAGCGGCGCAACCTCCTTCTGGCCGACCGGGAACGCATCGGCCGCGAATTGCACGACGGCATTATCCAGGCGCTCTATGCGGCCGGATTGCGTCTGGAAGACGCTTTCCATACCTGTGCCGAGTCGCCGGAAGAGGCCCGGGAAAAGATCCGCGGCGTGATGGAAAGCCTGAACCGGGTCATCCAGGAGATTCGCGCCTATATCTTCGACCTGCGGGGCCGCTACGAGGAGGGCGGCCTGATCCGGCGGCTGGCCGAAATGGTGCAGGAGGTGCGTCTGAATACGATGTTGGAGGCCGATTTCCGGGTCCACGGTTCTTCCTGCGAACCGTCGCCGGAACACATACCCCACCTTTGCCGGATCGCCCAGGAAGCCCTGAGCAACGTGCAACGGCACGCCCGGGCCCGGAAGGTGCGGGTCGAACTCTTCTGCCGGCCGGAGTCCCTGCGCCTGGAAGTAACAGACGACGGCTGTGGCTTCGACCCGGAGCAGGTGCAGCGCGAAGGGAAAGGCATAGGGTTGCGGACGATGCGCGAACGGGCCGAACTCCTGGGCGGGACCTTTGAGGTGAATTCCCATCCCGGTGCAGGCACCTGCATCGCGGTGCAGGTACCGTGTTCGTGCTCGAAAGAGGCATCGGAAACCTTCTCCGGCGGAGAGGCCGGCCGGGAGAGATACCGATGACCCAGACCCGCTGGCGCGTGCTCCTGGTGGACGACCACGAGGTGGTGCGGCTGGGGCTGCGTGCCCTGCTGGAACGTTACCCACACCTGCAGGTGGTCGGAGAGGCAGCCACGGCCGAGGAGGCCGTCGCCGAGACCGAACGGAAACACCCCGATGTCGTGGTGATGGACGTGCGCCTGCCCGGCCGCTCGGGCGTGGATGCCTGCCGGGAGATCCGGGCCCGCTGGCCGGACACGCGGGTCATTATGCTCACCTCTTACGAGGACGACCAGGCTCTCTTCGAGGCCATTGCCGCCGGAGCGTGCGGCTATGTCCTGAAGCAGATCGGGAGTGAGGCTCTGGCGCAGGCCATCGAAACGGTGGGAAAGGGCGAGGCCCTGCTCGACCCGGCCGTGACGGAACGGGTGCTGCGGCGGCTACGGGAAGGAAGTCGGGAACACTACCGCCAGGCCTTTGCCGGCCTGACGGAGCAGGAGGTACGCGTCCTGGCCGGCGTGGCCCGAGGGCTGAGCAACAAGGAGATTGCCCACCGCCTGGGGTTGCGCGAAAAGACGGTCCGGAATTACGTCAGCGCCATCCTCGGGAAACTCGGCCTCTCCTCGCGGGTACAGGCCGCCACCTACGCCCTGGAACACCGCATCGGGGAGATATGTCCGTTTGAGGAATAAAGGGCCGGGGGCCCGGCACCGGCCGGTTTACCTGTGCCGAATCAGGTAGCGCTCCAGGTCGGCGGCCACCGTTACGTGGGGGAAAACCGCCCGGGCTTCTTCCAGAATCGCCGCAGCGGGATACCGCTGGGAAACATGGGTCAGGTAGAGGTGTCCCACCTCCGCCTGCCGGGCCAGCCAGGCGGCCTCCTGGGCGGTCAGGTGCCCGAACTGCCGGGCCAGTTCGACATCGGCGGCCAGGTAGGTAGCCTCGATGACCAGGGCATCGGCGCCGCGTACCACCTCGACCAGATCGTCCACCCGGGAGGCATCGCCCACATAGGCCAGTTTGGTCCCGGGCTGGGACGGTCCCAGCACCTCATCCGGATGGACGACCCGGCCGTCGGCCAGGGTGATGGTCTCGCCCACTACCAGACGACGTCGTTCGGGGCCGGCCGGCACCCCCAGCGCCTCGGCTCTCTCCGGCAAAAAGGGCCGGCGGTCCGGCTCCTGGAAGATAAAGCCATAATTCCCCGGCCCCCGGTGGCTCACCGGAAAGGCCCGTACCTCCAGATATTCGTCGGCCAGGATGACACCGGCCCGGATGGGAACGTACTGCACCTCCAGTTGCACCTCATCGCCCCGCAGCACCACCTCCATGAGCGCCCGCACCCGCTCCAGCGCCCAGCGCCCGCCGTAGATGGTCATCCGGGAGAGGTTACCCCAGCGGGCCATCGTGGCGGCGATGCCGCCCAATCCCAGGATATGGTCCAGATGGCCGTGGGTCAGGAGAACGAGGTCCAGCCGTTTGAAGCCCAATCCGCTCCGCATAATCTGGCGCTGCGTGCCTTCGCCGCAATCAATGAGAAAACGGCGATCCCGATGCAGGAGCATGGCCGAAGAAAGATTTCGCTCCACCGTCGGGGCCGAGGCCGCCGTGCCCAGGAAGACGAGTTCAAACATCCCGGCCCTCCCCGACCTGCCCCAGAATTTTTCCCAGACGCCGGCGCAGTTCCTCCGGGGAAAGTCCGCCAATGCGGACGACCTTGTGCCGGCTGTGCTCCCCCGAAACGATCGCCACCTGACTCCGGCCCACCCCCAGGACCTTCGAAAGGAAACGCACCAGGGCCTCGTTGGCCCGCCCCTCCACCGGCGGGGCGCTCAGGGCCACATGGAGAGCACCCTCGCGCAGGCCGATCACCTGATCGCGCCTGGCCCGGGGTTTGACCCACACCGGGAAGGTATCGTCGCCCAGCCAGTTCAACGCCTTCACGGCCGTTCCGTCCTTCCTGGGCCGGCCAAAAGGCCTCGCCTACAAGCCCGCTGCCGGGCAACCGGCCGGCCGAATTCCAGGGGAACAGCAAAAGCGGCAAGGGCGGGTTCTGAACCCACCCCTACCGCCGATCTCGGGGTTACGGGCCCGACGAACTTCCATGGCTCCATCCCGCGCCGTGAAACCATTGCCTTCAGGAGCGGGCCGCAAATTGGGCCATATCCCGACGGATGAGCACCAGCGGCGTGCGCACGACTCCCAGCGAGGGCGCAATCGGGCAGGACATGGCCGCGTCGTAGAGAGAAATGAAGACATCGGTGGTGATTTCCACGTGCTTGGCCAGGGTAGTCATCGTGGATATGCGAAGCAGGGCGTCGAAGCGGAAGGGGCCGACCAGCACGGTCACCGGCTCCATCTTGCGGTTGAGTTCGGCCGGATCGTAATCGGGCGGGTCGCTGGCCGGCGGCAGGAGGTGAAAGGCCAGGACCTGGGCCGTGCGGATGTGGAGTTCGGGAAAGGCCAGCGGCCGGCCCAGGTCGCTCCCCAGGAGAAAGGCGTGCGCATCGTAGAGGGAGACGTAATCGGGGGCAATGGTGCGCAGATAGGTGCTCACCCGCACCGCCTCCTTGGTAATGACATCGCCCCAGGCCAGGCTGTTCAGGGTATAGACCATGGCCGGGGTAGCCTTCTCGTCGCTGCCCAGGGTATAGGGCTTTTTCTTCTCAGCCATCGCTTCCTCCCGGTAGGCCGACCTCCCTCAGATGGCAGGTGTCGTTGAGGAGGAGAAGCCGGCCCTTCCCGTCTTCGTAATGCACCCAGTTCACCGCCGCCGGGTCCTGCCCCAGACGCCAGAAAAACCCCAGGTCCAGCCCCAGAAGGGTGCACAGAAGCACGCGGTTGACCACCATATGGCCGACCAGGACGACCGTCCGGCCGGCATATTCCCGAAGCAGGTGCTCCAGCAAGGTCTGAAGACGGGCCTGCACCTGGAGCAAGGATTCCCCCTGCGGGAACTGCAACTCCTGGGGCGACGTCCACCAGAGGCGGTAACGCTCCGGATCGCGCTCCCGGGCCTCGGCCGGGGAAAGGCCCGTCCATTCTCCATAGTCCACATCCACCAGCGCCTCGCAGGGTTGGGCCACAAGCCCCAGGGCTTCGGCAATCGGGGTCGCCGTCTGCTGCGCCCGACGGAGGGGGCTGGTGTAGACGGCGGCGGTGGCTGGCCAGCGGGAACGAACGGCCTGCGCCGCGGCCTGCGCCTGGCAAAGCCCGACCTCATCCAGGGCCAGGTCCGTCCGCCCCCGGAAACGCACCTCCCGATTCCAGGCGGTGCGACCGTGTCGCACGATGATCAGATCGACCTCCATACGTTACCTCGCCGCCAGCGAAGCAAAGACCAGAATCAGCAAGCCCAGGCAACAGAAAAGGGGAAAGACGCCCAGGACGATCCCGATCGTGCTGTGGGTGCGTCCCTGCCGGGTGGGCCGGACCTTTTCCTGGGCCAGGCCCATCACCCCCAGGACCAGCCCCAGGCAGGCCCCCACTTCGGCCAGGAGGAAGAGGACCAGGCCGATCAGCGCGAACATGCCCCCCGTCTCCAGCGCCTGGCGCAGGACGGGGTCGCGCCGCATCAGGCTCTGAACGATTTCCGGGTGGCTGTAAATCCAGTCCAGAATCCTCGGGTCACGGGCCTGGAGGAAATTCCCCACCTGGATGACTGCTACCGTAGCGATGACCAGGCTCAGGACGAGCAGAAGGAGGGCCACGAGGCTCAGGATCAGGCTGGCGCGGGCCGGCCCGCTCGAAAGAGATGGGGCAGCCTGCGGACCGGCAGATTCGAGGTCCGGCGGCGGAAAAAGGGGGCGGCCACAATGGGGACACACCCTCCAACCTTCTTCATAAGGCCGGCCGCAGAAGGGACAGTTCATCGGCATACTCCTGCCGTACAACAGACATCACCTGATGTTTCCATTTTATCATACCCGACCTGTGCCGGCAACAGTGGCGGTGGCCTTGTCACCCGGACGGCGCCTCCGGTACCGTCGGCTGGCGAAAGCCATTTGCCCAACATAGCAAAATGCGTATAATGGGCCGGGGTACGGTTTACCCTCGGAAAGTGCGGCGCAACATCGTTACGGCCATCCGAAGAAAGGAGGGATCGTGACCGTCGTCGTTACCGGAGCCTCCGGCCATGTGGGAGGAAACCTCTTGCGTGCCCTGCTCACCTCCGGCCGGCCGGTCCGGGCCCTGGTGCACCGGGACCGGCGGGCCCTCGAAGGACTGGACATCGAGGTGGTCCAGGGCGATGTCTGCGACCTGGAATCGCTCCGTCGGGCCTTTGCCGGGGCCGAGGTGGTCTACCATACCGCCGCCTACATCTCCATCCTGGGAGACGAATGGCCGCTTCTGGAGCAGGTCAACGTCCTGGGCACCCACAACGTCGTCCGGGCCTGCCTGGAATGCGGGGTACGCCGTCTGGTCCACTTCAGTTCGATCCACGCCCTGGAACAGGAGCCGCTGGACCTCCCGATGGATGAATCCCGGCTGCTGGTGGATTCCCGCCGTACCTCCCCCTACAGCCGTTCCAAGGCCGCCGGGGAACAGGAGGTGCGGGCGGCTGTGGCCCGCGGCCTGGATGCGGTGATCCTCTACCCCACCGCCATCGTCGGCCCCTACGACTTTCGGCCTTCGCTCTTCGGGCAGGCCCTCCTCTACCTGGCCCAGGGGAAACTGCCGGCCCTGGTCGCCGGTGGCTTTGACTGGGTGGATGTGCGCGACGTGGTGGCCGCGGCGATTCGGTCCGCGGAGGTCGCCCCGCCGGGCGGACGCTACATCCTCTCGGGCCACTGGGTGGCCCTGCCGGAGATCGCCGCCCTGGTCGAGGAGTTCACCGGCGTCCCGACGCCGCGCCTGGTCGTCTCTTTAGGCTTGGCGAAGGCGGTGGCACCTCTGGCCATCCTGGTGGCCCGCCTCCTGCGGATGCGGCCGCTTTTTACCCCTGTGGCCATCGAGGCCCTGGAAAGCAACCGCCGGATCAGCCACGAACGGGCCGGCCGCGACCTCTCCTACCGGCCGCGGCCGTTCCGCGAGACGATTCGGGATACGCTGCACTGGTTTGCGGAGGCCGGCCTCCTGCATCTGCCCCCGGCCGGGAGGGAAAGATGAGCGAGACGACCGTCTACGAAGGTCTCCTGGTGGCCTGGCTCTTGCTGGCGGCGGCGACGATGCTCCTCCTCCACCGCTTCACCGCTCCCTACGGCCGGCACGTCCGCCGGGGCTGGGGGCCGGCCCTGCCCGACCGAATCGGCTGGGTGGCGATGGAGTCACCGGCCCCGCTTGTCTTCGCCCTCCTCTTCGCCCTGGGTCGCCATCGGGCCTCCCCGGCCTCCTGGGCCTTTTTCGGGATGTGGGAAGCCCATTACCTCCATCGCGCCTGGATCTACCCCTGGACTCGACGCAGCCGCTCCCGCCCGATGCCGCTTGTCATCGTGGGGCTGGGCTTTTCCTTCAACCTCGTCAACGCCTATCTGAACGGCCGCTACCTCTTTTCCCTTTCCGGCGGCTACCCTCCCACCTGGCTTCGGGATCCGCGCTTTCTGGCCGGGCTGGCGCTCTTTCTGGCCGGCTTCGCCATCAACCGCCAGGCCGACCACATCCTCCACCGCCTGCGCCGGCCGGGCGAGAACGGCTACCGCATCCCCCAGGGAGGGTTCTATCGCTGGGTCTCCTGCCCCAACTACCTCGGAGAAATCGCGGAATGGACGGGATGGGCTTTGGCCACCTGGTCGCTGCCGGGCCTGGCCTTTGCCGTGTGGACGGCGGCCAACCTGGTCCCCCGCGCCCAGGCTCACCACCGCTGGTATCGGGAACATTTTCCCGACTACCCACCGGAGCGCAAGGCTCTGCTGCCGGGGCTATGGTAGACCGGCCTACCAGACCCCGGCAACGGCCTCCCCGCATCGGGGGCATCTCCCTCCCACCAGCCGGTTTGCCCGGACGGCCAGGCCGGCCCGCTCGATGAGGAGGTCCCCGCAGCCGGGACAGCGGGTGTGTTCCCCCGGATGGCCCGGCACGTTGCCCACATAGACGTACCGCAGCCCCTCCTCCCGGCCGACCTCCCAGGCCCGCTCCAGGGTTCGCCGGGGCGTCGGCGGGGCGGCGAAACGGTAGGCCGGATAGTAGGCGGTAACGTGCCAGGGCACCTCCCGCCCCAACTCCGCAGCGATTCGCCGGGCGATCTCCCGCCACACCTCCTCGGAATCGTTCACCGTAGGGATGACCAGGGTGGTGATTTCCAGCCAGACGCCCGCCTCGCGTAGGCGCCGGCAGTTGCGCCAGACCACCTCCACGTCGGTTCCACAATATTTGCGCACGGCCCCGGCATCGCCCTTGACATCCACGTTGGCCGCATCCAGACCGGCCTCCACCAGCGCCGCCAGTGCCCCTTCGGTCATATAACCGTTGGTGACAAAGGTGTTGTACAGCCCTCGTGCCCGGGCCAGGCGAAAGACCTCCAGCGACCATTCCAGGGCAAGGGTCGGCTCGTTGAAACTGATCGAGGTGCCGGCACAGCCGGAACGCTCGGCCAGTTCTACAAACTCTTCCGGGGAGGTATATCCGGGCCGAGATGGAGGCGGACGTTTGCTGATGTCCCAGTTCTGACACCAGGGACAGTCAAAGTTGCAACTCCAGGTTCCCGCCGTGAGCGCCACCGTGCCGGGGTAAAAGTGGTAGAGCGGCTTTTTCTCGATAGGGTTGGCCGAAAGGGAAGAGACTGCCCCATAGACCAGGGTGTGCAAGACGCCGTCCCGGTTCTGGCGAGTACGGCACCAGCCCACATCGCCGGGAGCAAGGAGACAGCGCCGTTCACAGGTCAGGCAGCGGACGCGCCGGCCGACCTGCTCCTGGAGCAGGGCCGGCCGGATGGACGGGTGGACATCGTTCTCCATGGATCCGTTCCCACGTATGTCAGGGAAGAGGCCAGACCTCCACAGGCCAGTTCCTTCGCCTCGCCTCACGGGCCAGCCGGCGGTCCGGGTTGACCGCTACAGGATGCCCCACACACGCCAGAAACGGGATGTCGGTATGGTGGTCGGCGTAGGCATAGGAGCCGGCCAGGTCCAGCCCCTCCTCGGCAGCCAGGACCAGCAGAAGGTCGCGTTTGGCCTCCCCATAGGGGTGCGGCTCGATCAGCCGGCCGGTCAGCACCCCGGCCCGGACCTCCGGACGGGCCGCCAGGAGGCCGTCGGCCGAAAGGTAAGCCCGTAGCGGCTCCCCCAGGAAGTCGAGCGTACCGCTGAACAGGACAATGCGCCGGCCTTCGGAGCGATGCCGGAGGAGCGTCTCCATTCCCCGTGGGCTCAGATGAGGGAGAACTTCCCGACGAAAGGCTTCCTCGGCCAGCGTCCGGCAATGCTCCAGACGCAAACCGCGCAGGTAGGACTTGTTGCCGCTGAGGAAAGCATAGCGCAGCCGAGTGAAGAAACCGAGGCCCCGGGGGATGGGAAAGGTCCCCCTTGCCGGAAAAAAGCCCAGGGCCTGGAGGCCGGAAAGGAAACCTCTGACCAGCACGGCCGGACCGAGCACCTTCTCCCGCCAGGCCAGGCGCAGGAACGAATGTTCCAGCGACGTTCCCACAACCAGAGTGCGATCGATGTCGAAAAAGGCGGCCGGCCGGGTCATCGGTCGTCGGGCAGGCCGCGCCGGAGGACGGCGCGGGCATCGAAGAGAACCGGGATGCCCCGGGCCAGGCACAGGACCACCGCCAGCACCGTCAGGGCATACCCGGCGGGGTATATCCAGAGCAGCGCGCCCAGGAGCATCGGGGAGGCGCCGGCCTGAGCCATCTGACGCTCCAGGGCGTGCACACCGGCCAGGGCGAGAAAGGCGCACGTCTTGGTCACGCCGTAAAAGTCGCGCATGAAGCGGGAAGAGACCAGGAAACGCCCCAGCCGTGAATGCATCATGCCAAAGGCCGTCTCGCCCTGGGCCAGGACCAGGGCCCGGACGGCATCCACAATCAGGCCGCGGGTGATCACCACCAGCGGCACCCACACCGGGATTAGCCCTAGGTCCGAAAAACAGACCCAGAGGATAAATTCGACCAGACGGTCCATGGCCACGTCCAGCGCGCTCCCCAGTCGGGAGACGCTTCCTGTACGTCGGGCCACCACGCCGTCCACCAGGTCCAGGACCAGCAAAAGGAAGACCAGCGGGACGGTAGCCCACTGGAAGGCTGCCCCGTCGAGGTAGAAAAAGACCACCGTCAGGGCCAGCGGCACCAGGCGGCTCAGGGTAATCCAGTTGGCCATCGGCTTCGGACGATCAAACCCCCAGATCGCTCAGCCGGCGGATGTCGCGCCAGTTCGGCGGTGCCCAGTAGATCGTATCGCCGGCATAGACCTCCACCCCGTAAAGGATGCCCTCGGCCTCGATGGCGTATTCGCCGTTGTAGGGGCCGCCCCCGAGCGGATTGCCCAGAGGCCGGCTGGAGGCCACCTGCCCCAGGGCATACCAGAAACGGGCCTTGTCCGGATCGAAGGCGATACCGGCCCGCTCATAGGTCCGCTCCACCAGCCAGCGCTCCAGGGTGTACTGGGGCGAAAGGAGCGCCCGCATCATCTGGTGGAGGGCACCACCCAGGGCCCAGTCGTACTCCTGTCCGGGAGGCGGAGCAATGGGCCGCAGAAGGTCGCTCAACCGACGGACGTCACGCCAGTTGGGCACAAGGGTATAAAGCGTATCCAGGGCAAAGAACTCCAGGTCATAACGTTTTCCGTCGAATTCCAGGGTGCGTACCGGCCCCAGCGGGGCCCCCAGGGGACGCACGCTCATCTGTTCCAGATAGTAGATATGGGTGGCCCAGTAGGGATGAAAGGCGCTCCCAACGGCAGAAAAGGTGGCCTGGAGGAGAGCCGTCCCCAGAGGGTCCCCCGCCTGCACCAGATCGCTCATCCGACGCACGTCGGCCGGATTTTCCCGGGGAGCACAGAGCGTATCCCGGGCAAAGACCTGGATCACATAGTCCTGCTGGTTCAGGGAAACGTTGAGCGGCAGGCCCAGCGGAGCGCCCAGGCGATGGGCCACGGCATAGGCCAGGAGGGGATGGTCCGGATCGTAGGATACACCGGAAGGGCAACAGGTCGTCGCCCAAAGCGCTTCTACCAAGGAAGTCGGCGGCGGAGCCGGCACCTCCCGCTCGTTCTGGGAAACATAGACCACCCGCTTCCTGGGCTTGTGGTCGGGCTCGGGGACATCATCGAAGGTAACCTCGACCGACTGCTGGAAGTAGTTGATGGCCGGACAGGGGTACTGACAGGTCAGGCCGCAACGCTGATGTTGAAAATGGAGATGCGCCCCACAGCCGGTCCAGCCGGTCTTGCCCAGGAGGCCGATCTCCTGTCCGCGCACCACCCGGCTGCCCACCTGCAACCCAAAGCGGCTGACACTGCCCTGCATCAGGTGAAGGTAGAGGTCGCAACCGCCTTCGTCGTGGCGTATCAGGATGTAGTTGGCCCGGCCGGAGTATTCGCTTCCGCCGCAGATGTCATCGGAGGTGCTTTCCCTCACCTTGACGACCGTCCCGCCGGCCGCGGCTACGATGACCTCGCCCTCGTCCTCGTTGCCTACACCGAGGTTAAAATCAAAGGCCCAGGCCATCTTGGTGCCCGGCCCGTGGGAAGGGTTGGGGTCGTTATTGACCTGAGAGGCCCAGACTTCTTTCCCCTTGGGAAAGGGGAGCATGTGCCCTGCCATTTTCTCTCCTTTATGGAACGTTCTTGGACGGGATCCCTCCCGCCGGCCGATACGGTTGAAAGGTCATATGTTTCCTTTCTCCGGCTGCTTCGATGGCTGGAAACCACAGATCACCGGTTCTTTCCAGGGTCATCCTCGGGAAATACCAGGCCTATTATACCACACCCCGCGCCAGGACGCTCACCGGCAAACGGCCCAAACGCTTATGGCGATCGCAGCACCAGGGGCAGATAAATCCTCCACGTGGGTTGCACGACCAGAACAATTGTCTCCGCCTCCGCCCGGCTCACCCGGTTGCTCGCCTCCACCGTCGCCGTGTACCGACCCGCCGCCCCATAGGTGTGCGTCACCTCCGCCCCCTCCCCACTCCCCCCATCCCCAAAGTTCCAGACGTACTCTACATTCGTCCCCGAAACAACCGTCGCCACAAAGAGCGTCGGCCGGCCCAGCACCGTCGGCCCGTCGTTCCACGCCGCAAGCCCGCCAACCCCCTCCTCCACCCACACTACCGTCTCCGCCT
>DAOUAK010000104.1:0-36740 GCA_034433695.1 Chloroflexia bacterium | reverse complement strand
CGGCTCAGAAGGTGTCTATAAAGTTCAGAATCTGGGCATGGCGAAAGACCGGCCCGTCCACGCAGACGTAGCGTTCGCCGATGTTACAACGGCCGCACTTGCCCAGCCCGCACTTCATCTTCATCTCCAGGGTGGTGTAGATTTGCTCCGGTGCAAAGCCCTGCTTTTGCAAAAGTTGGGTGACGAACTTGATCATAATCGGCGGACCGCAGGTGATGGCGACCGCGTTCTTCGGCGAAGGGGAGACCTTGGCCTGAAGTTCGGTGACCAGGCCGACGTTTCCCGTCCAGGTCTCATCCCCCACATCCACCGTAACGTGAAATTCGGTATCGGGGGCGGCGGCCCACTCCTCGTACTCCTCGCGGAAGACCAGGAGGTTGGGAGCGCGGGCGGCGGCGAGGATGGTGAGGTGGCCGTAGTCGGCGCGGTGGTCGAGGGCGTACTGGATGACCGGACGCAGGGGGGCGAACCCGATGCCCCCGCCGATGATTACCAGATTCCTGCCGCGAAACTCGTCCATCGGAAACCAGTTGCCCATCGGCCCGCGCACGCCGACCGGGGCGCCCTCCTCCAGCCCGTGCAGGGCGGAGGTTACCGTGCCCACGCGGGCCACGGCGAACTCCAATTCCGGGCTTCGGGCCGGCGTGCCGGCCAGCCCAAAGGGCACTTCGCCCACACCGAAGGCGGAGACAAAGGCGAACTGCCCGGGGCGATAATCGGCGAAGGCGGCCCGGCCGGCCTCGTCCTCCAGCCGCACCCGGAGAAGTTTGATGCCCTCGGCCAGGTCGCGGACCTCGATAAGGGTGCCGGTATAGGGCAGAAACGGATTGTTCATCCCTGCTTCGCCTCCTCGTGTTTCCGGGCCCGGGCGGCCACCTCCTCCAGCACCTCGGTCAGATCGATGTTTACCGGGCACTGGGCCACGCAGCGCCCGCAGCCGGTGCAGAGGAGCGTGCCGGAGTAGCGCCACGGGAAGTAGTAGTACTTATGGTAGAAGCGATTGCGCAGACGCGCCCCACGGGTCGGACGGGGATCGTGCCCGCTGGCCTCGATGGAGTAGTGCTTGGAGGTGCAGGCATCCCAGGCCCGCAGCCGTTCCCCATGTCCGCCCGATCCCCGATCCCGGATGTCGAAACAGTAGCAGGTGGGGCAGTTGTACGTGCAGATCTTGCATCCCAGGCAGCGTTCCCCCAGCCGCTGCCAGTAATCGTCGCCGAAGACGCGCACCCACTCCTCCATCGAAGGGCAGGGGAAGGGGGATAGTTCCGGAGCCTGGGGCACGAAGGCTTCCACCGGAGTAGTTCCACCGGCCTGGGAAAGGAGGGCTTCCCCCCGCTCCGTCAGGGGCTCGGCGATATAGCCCCCCTCCAGGGAATAGAGCATGACATCGCAATGGGCCGTACCGATGGGGGAACCGCCGACGGTGGTGCAGAAGCACTCCGGCGTGGGCACCGTGAGGCAGGCCAGACCGACGATGGCGGTCTTTTTCCGGCGCTCTCCCCAGTAAAAGTCGGCCGGTTCTCCCAGGAAAAGGGCATCCATCGAGGTGAGTGCGGCGGCGTCGCAGGGGCGGATGAGGAAAAGTACCTGCGGCCGGCCCACTTCCGGGACTTCCAGGCGGACGGCTTTCTTCCCCCGCCGGATGTGGAAGAGGGTCTCCGTGGCGGGAAAGAAGAAGTCCTTGAGGCTATTGACCGGCCGGCCCACCTCCAGGTCGATCTCGGCGGGCGCACCGATTTCCCGGAGAAAGGTCTTTTCCCCGGAACGCACCGGGGCGACGACGCGGTTTTCCCGAAGCAAATGGCCCACCCAGGCCAGAAGTTCTTCCTTAGATAATCGGCGTTGGGGCATCGTTCACCTCAAAGGGTTTCCTCCAGTTCCTCTTTGCGGAAGGTCATCAAGGGGGCCGGCGTTTCCGCATCCATCCCGGCGCGGAAGGAAAAGGCCCTCCGGACCTCCTCGGCCATGTAGCGCTGGTAGAGGAAGACGGGTATGCCCATCGGGCAGACCCGTTCGCATTCGCCGCATTCGACGCAGCGGCCGATCAGGTGGTAGGCGCGGAGGACGTGGTAGAACTCGTTTTCCGAAGGGGCGATGGCGATGCTCTCCCAGGGCGGGTCCAGTTTCTCGGCGATACAGACCTCGCAGTAGCACATCGGGCAGACCTGCCGGCAGGCGTAGCAGCGGATGCAGCGCCGGAACTGTTCGGCCCAGAAGCGCCGGCGTTCCTCCGGGGAGAGGGCCAGCAGGCGGGCCAGGTCGTCCGGCTGAGAGGGAGCGGCCGGAGCCTCGGGAAGCGCCCCCAGGAGGATGTCATAGGTCGGCGGGGTACGGTCGGTGCAGGTGGCACAGGCCGGTTTTCCCCGGATGCCGGGGCAGGTCACCCCGATGGCATAAACCTTTTCGCGCCGCACCTGGTTTTCCAGGACCAGGACGTTGAGGGCCCGGGCATCGCACGGTTTGAGGACCACGGCCACGGCCGGCATCTCCTCGCCGCCCTGGGGCTTGAAGTCGAGAAGATAGAGGGCCAGGTTGTGGGCGCAACGCTCGTCAAAGAGGAGACGGCCGGCCTCCTCCACCGTTCGCGCCACCAGCGGCCGGACCTGTCCCCGCCGGCCCTCCTCATAGCCGATTACCCGCCCAACGCGCCCGCTCTCCAAAAGTTCCCGGACGATACGGCGAAGGTCATCCGTGATGGTCAAGTTGAGCCTCCTTCACACCGAGACAATCACCTCGAGCCACTGATGTCCGACGTAGGGTGACGATGGTTGGGACAACGCCAAACATCCACATGCCGACCGGCAGAAGACATTGCGCCAGGCAACCGGGTCCGCGACGAGATACGCTCATGATTTCTCCTCCAGAACGGCCTCGGGTCGAATCCGGGGTCCCAGCCGGCGCACCTGCTCGGTAAAATGGGCCACCACCTCGGCGAAGCGCGCCCCCTCCGAGGCCGAGACCCAGTCCAGCCGGAAGCGCTCCTTCTCCAGGCCGAAGAACTCGAGCAGGCGGTGGAAGAGGTACAGCCGCCGGCGGGCGTGGTAGTTGCCCTCGCTGTAGTGGCAGTCGCCCGGGTGGCAGCCCAGCACGATCACCCCATCGGCCCCTTCCAGAAAGGCCTTCATCGCCAGCATCGGGTCCACCCGGCCGGAGCAGGGCACCCGGATGATGCGGATGTTCGGTGGATAGGGGATGCGGGAGGTGCCGGCCAGGTCGGCCCCGGCGTAGGAGCACCAGTTGCAAAGGAAGCCGACGATGCGCGGTTCAAACGGTTCGGACATGCAGGACCTCCAGACGCTTTCAGGGCTCCGGAAGGTCGGCCAGCGGCTCGGCAAAGAGGGCACTGACCTGGCCCACCAGTTGCTGATCGGTAAAGCCCTTCAGGTTGATGGCCGCCCCCCGGCAAGCGTTGACACAGAGGCCGCAGCCCTTACACAGGCTGGGGTTGACGCGGGCGACCTCCTTGCCGCGTCGGGTGGTGGTCATCTCGATGGCCTTGTAGGGGCAGACCTGGACGCAAAGCCGGCAGGCCACGCACTCGCGCTCGTTCACCTCGGCCACCATCGGGCTGGAGACGAGCATCTCCTTTGAAAGCACCCCGACCACCTTGACGGCGGCGGCACCGGCCTGGGCGACCGTGGCCGGAATGTCCTTGGGGCCGGTGGCACAGCCGGCCAGGAAGATGCCGTCGGTGTTGGTCTCCACCGGCTGGAGTTTCGGGTGGGCCTCGTTGACGAACTCGTAGGCGTTGTAGGAGATGTTCAGGGTTTGGAAGAGTTCGCGGGCCCCTTCGGGGGCGGTGATGCCGGTGGCCAGGACCACCAGATCGGCTTCGATCTCCACCGGCCGGCCCAGGAGCGTATCCACTCCCTCGACGACGAGTTTCCCATCGCGTTCGTACACCTGGGAGACGCGGCCGCGCAGGTAGTGGGCGTTGTACTGCTCGATGGCCCGACGGGTGAATTCATCGTAATCCTTGCCGGCGGCGCGGATGTCCATGTAAAAGTTATAGACCTCCACCTCGGGGTCGTGCTCCTTGAGCATGATGGCGTACTTGGCCAGGTACATACAGCAGACCACCGAGCAATAGGGCCGACCGAGTTTCTCGTCGCGGGAACCTACGCAGGAGACGAGCACCACCGTCTTCGGCGGCCGGCCGTCGGAGGGGCGAAGGATATGGCCGTGCGTCGGGCCGGAGGCGTTCATCAGGCGCTCCAGTTCCAGCCCGGTGATGACATCGGGATAGCGGCCGTAGCCGTACTCGCCGCAGACGCGGGCATCGAAGAGGTCGTAGCCGGTGGTCACCACGATGGCCCCGAACGGCTCGGTGACAAGTTCCTCCGTCTGCTCAAAGTTGACCGCCCCCCGGGGACACTTTAACTTGCACACGCCGCATTTGCCCCCTTTGACAAAGTAGGTGCAGTGCTCCGTGTCGATCACCGGCACGAGGGGCACCGCCTGGGCAAAGGGGACGTAGATGGCCGCCCGCCGGCCGATATAGGCTTCGAATTTGGAGGGTATGCCGCCCTTGACCGTGCCGTCCTCCTGCTCCCGGGGGCGCAGGGGACAGACGTTCCAGCAGGTGCCGCAGCCGGTGCAGAGGCTTTCGTCCACGTAGCGCGGCTTTCGTCGGATCGTGACCTGAAAGTTGCCCACAAAGCCCTTGACGCCGACGACCTCGGAGTAGGTGTAGAGTTTGATTTTGGGGTGCTGGGCAGCATCCACGAGTTTTGGGGTCAAGATGCACGCCGAGCAGTCCAGGGTGGGAAAGGTCTTATCCAACTGGGCCATGTGGCCGCCCAGGGAAGGCTCGCGTTCGACGATGACCACCTCGTACCCGGCCTCGGCCACGTCCAGCGCCGCCTGCACCCCGGCGATCCCCCCGCCGATCACCAGGCAGCGCCGGGTAATTCCCACCCGCGTTTCGTCCAGGGGAGATAGCCCTACTGCCTTGGCCACAGCCATGCGGACGATGTCGATGGCTTTTTCTGTAGCCACCGGAATCTCGGCATGTACCCAGGAATCGTGTTCGCGGATGTTCGCCTGTTCCATGAGGTAGGGGTTCAGCCCGCCCTGGGCCGTGGTCTTACGGAAAGTGCGCTCGTGCATGCGCGGGCTACAGGCCGCCACCACCACCCGATCCAGGTTGTACTCCTTGATCTTCTGCTGGATTAATTCCTGGCCGGGCGTGGAGCACATATAGATGTAGTGGGTGGCGTAGACCACATGGTCCATCTTGGCCGCTTCTTCGGCCACCCTGGCTACATCCACGGTGGCGGCGATGTTGGTGCCGCAATGGCAGACAAAGACACCTACGCGGGCCATTCGAGAAACCTCCTGATGCGTGGTGCGTGATACGGGTCCTCCTCTATGGGCGAAGGCCGGCCTCGGAAAGCAGCGGGCGCGGATCGACCAGATGGCGGTCCAGCAAGAGCTCTTCCGCCCCGTGGCCGGTGGCCAGGCCGACGATCTGGGTGAAGTAAAAGATCGGGAGGTGGAGATCCGTCCCATGGCGCCGGTTGATCTGCCCCTGGCGCATATCCAGATTGGCATGGCACATCGGACAGGCGGTTACGATGCCGTTTGCGCCCCGCCGGATGGCCCCCTCCAGGAGTTTCCGGGTCAGTTCCAGCGCGATCTCGGTGCGCGAGAGGGAAATGCTTCCACCACAGCATTCCGTCTTCAGAGGCCAGTCCACGAGCGTCGCCCCGGCGGCCTGGATGACGCGGTCCAGCATGGTGGGGTATTCCGGGTCGTCGGGGGCTAGGACCTCGGGCGGACGCACCAGGAGGCAGCCGTAGTAGGCCACCAGGCGCAGCCCGCTCAGGTCGCGGCCCTTTTTCTCGCGGAGGAGGGCCAGGTTTTCCTCCTGGGAAAAGAGGTCCACCAGCGAATGGACCCGGATGTCGCCTTCCCACGGGGTGTCGAGGAGGCGATTGACGCGGGTGCGCAGATCGGGGTCCCGCAGGTCGTGGACGGTATGGCGCAACCGGGCGTAACACATCGCACAGGGAGCCACCAGGGCGTCAAAGCCCTGCTCGACGGCCAGGCGCAGATTGCGGGCCGGCAGGGCCAGAGAAAGTTCATAGTGGGTCGAGTGGCCGGAGGAGGCGCCGCAGCAGGTCCAGCCCTCCAGTTCGACCAGTTCGAGGCCGATTTCGCGGGAGGCAACCCGGGCAGAGACATCGTATTCCCGGGCCGTTGTCTCCAGCGTGCACCCGGGGTAATAGCCCAGACGAGTCATCGCTTCTTCTCCAGGGCCATAGCACGCTCAAAGATGCGGTTCACCTCATCCTGTCCCCGGAAGCGTTTGGGGAGGAGGGAAACTTTCCTGTGGCCGAGCATCGGCAGGGCCAGGTCCAGGCTGGCCAGGAGTTGGCCGGAGCGCAGGTTATACAGCCCGATCAGGCCGATCTCGTACATCCGGCCGGTCAGGCGCACCCACTGCAAGAAGGCCTGGTGGAAGGCCTTGACCGTCCGCTCCGAGGGGCGGATGCCCTCGAGCAGGGCGAGTTCGCGCAGGGCGTCCATCACCCGGGCTACGTCCACCTGGCAGGGACAGCGGGTGGAACAGGTGACACAACTGGCGCAGATCCAGTAGGTGTTACGGGCGAGGACCCAATCCTTCTGTTCCAACTGGATGCCGCGCAGAATCTGGTGCGGCGTGGCATCCATCCAGCCGGCCACCGGACAGCCGGCCGTACACCTCCCGCACTGGTAGCATTCCCGTACATCCACCTGGATGCGTCGGCGAATCTGCTCGGCAAAGGAGCGCTCTTTCAGGTCCAGTCGCAGCACGTTTCCTTCCATATCCAACTCCGCCGGAAATGTTCCTATGGGGGTAGCAAAAAGGTCTCCTTGAGCACCGCTTCGGCCCGGTCCAGTTCTTCGCCGGGGACCGCACAGGCCACCGTTAAGATGGAGGTGGTAATCATCAGGATCTCCACGTTCGCCTCGGCCAGGGCAGAAAACATTTCCCCGGCGATGGCCGGCCGGTCGGAGAAGTGCGGGCCGTAGACCGCCACCATCGCCACCGGCGTCCGCTCCTCGACCGCCCGGGCGTTCAGCGCTGTGGCCGCCCGTCGAACCACCCGGAGGGCCTGTTCCCGACAGGTCTGGGCCACGATCAGGGCCAGGCTGAAGCCGCCGGCATAATCCCGACACTGCACGATGGCCTGGGCGCTAACGCCTTCGGCCCCCAGGGCAGCCATCACCGTTGCCGCCGAGCGAGGAGAGAGCGGCAGACCCAGCACCTGGATCAGGGTCAGCGCACTGGTTTTAATGATACCACCGATTTGAATTTTCGCCAACTCGCCTTTCCTCCGCTCACCGACCCAGCAACCGGCCCACTTTTTCCAGGAGCCTCTCCGGCGAGATCGGTTTTTCCACAAATTCTTCCACGGGGAGATAATCCACGTCGGGCGCAAAGCGGAGCGGCGTGGTGGCGTGGATGGCCGTCAGCATCAGGATGGGAATATGGCGATAGGCGGCGTAGGGCGAGTTCGGGTCCGGGCTGCGAAGCGTCAGGCTGAACTGGAAGCCCTCCGTGATCGTGTCCATCATCACATCGAGGATGATCAGGTCGGGCTTTTCCGAGATCACGCGCTCCAGCCCCTGCCGGCCGTTGGCCGCGCTCATGACCTCATAGCCGGCGCTCTCCAGCGTCATACGGATCACCTCAACCGTGTCGGGGTCATCGTCCACTACCAGAACCTTGGCCATTGTCCGTCCTCCTACACTTCTATCCGGCCGGCACCCAGTGCCGCCAGAATGGCGGATGCGGCCTCGGCGACTTTTTCCCGGGCCGGCCGGCTCAGTCCTTTCCGCCAACCCAGGAAGGCCGGCTGGAGGGCAAAGATATGCACCTCCCCGGGGGCCCAGCCCAGCCGTTCGGCCAGGGCGAGCACCTCGGCCAGGCCGACCTGGTGGAGGGAAAGGGACAAAGCCCCGACCAGGCCCACTTCCGGCCAGCGAACGTGGATGAGCGTCCCCGCCGGCCGGCCCATCTCGGCCACATCCACCACCAGGAGGCGCTCCCGGCCGGCGATGACCGGCAAAAGCCCCAGGCCGGCCGTTCCACCGTCCAGTACCTCCACTCCGGCCGGAAGGTCCGACCGGGAGAGGGCTTCGACCACCGCCGGGCCGAAGCCGTCATCCCCATAGAGGGGGTTGCCCAATCCCAGAATCAGGACCGGCCGGCGTTCGCCGTTTTCCATACCCACCTCAGCGAAACTCGACCTCCAGAAGATGGGTGGAACAGGAGATACAGGGGTCATAGGCCCGCACGAGCATCTCCAGGAGGAGGCGGATTTCTTCCTGAGGGCGCTCGATCACCTGGGGAATCAGGACCCCCATATCGTCCTCGATGTTCTGGTGATTCTGCCCGGTGGGAATGACCAGGTTGGCTTCCACCACCAGGCCGCGTTCGTCCAGGGTGTACTCGTGGAAGAGGACGCCCCGGGGCACCTCCACGGCTCCCACGCCGTGGCCGGCCCGCACCTGCACGGCTGTGTCCTCCCGATGGAGCCCTCGCGCCAGGAGGAGGTCAATGAGATGGAGGCTATCTTCCAGGGCGTGGACCACCTCCACTACTTGGGCCACGGTGTTCATAAAGGGGTTGGTGCAGACCGGGACAAGGCCCAGAGCCGCCGCCTCTTTCGCCCCCGGAGAAAGTTGCTCATAGTTATTGTTGAAGCGGGCCAGCGCTCCCACGGCGTAGGAGGGCCGGCGGTCCGAACGGGCCCGCTTGGAGGTGGAATAGGGGACGACGAACTCGATGACCTTCTTCCGGTAGTCCGGCACAGGGGTCGTGCCCCCATCGGTCGAGGCGATGTCGCCCTCGTAGAAGGCGTACTCGTCGGGATGCTTGAGGGCCAGATATTCGGTATCGCGTCGGAAGGCAGGGATGGGGAGCGTCTTGAAGACCTCGACGATGGCCCAGGCATCGGGAATGGCGGCCTCGATCCGGGAGCGCAGGGCGGAAAGTTGCTCCTCCGTCGGCAGGCTGGTCCAGCCGTTGACGACCGCGTTGATCGGATGGGTCGTCCGGCCGCCGATGAGGTCGCACCACTCATTGGCCAGCCGATGCAGGCGGATGACGGTCAGGACGACCTCGGATCGGGGGTTCACCGTCACGCCGGGGAAGAGGGTGGTGATGACCCCAACGTGGCCGCTCCAGCCAGGATCGGCCCGGTCCACCGTCAGGTGAAACTCGACGTCCGGGCGGCCGGCCCATTCGGTCAGTTCATCGGTGAAGAGGAGTTCGGAGGGATTGCGCGCCCCGTAGAGGATGATGACCCGGCCGAACGATTCCCGCTCGTCCAGGACGAACTGGATGAGGGAGCGCAGAGGCGCCAGGCCCAGTCCGCCGGCGGCGAAGAGGAGGTCCTTGCCGCGCATCTTTTCCACGGGGAAGCCGTGCCCAAAGGGCCCACGGATGCCCACCCAGTCCCCCGGCCCCATCCGGTGCAGGGCGTTGGTCACGTCGCCGACGGCGCGTATGCAGAGTTCAAAGGTGCCGTTGCGGGTGGGGGAAGAGGAAACCGAGATAGGGGCCTCACCGATGCCAAAGACCGAGACCTCGACAAACTGCCCGGGGTGCTGGCCGAGGGCCTGGTTCCTTTCCAGACGGAGGGTGAAGAGTTTCTCCTTCTCCGTCAGCCGTTGCACCTGGACGATCTCGGCCATCCGGGGCAGGTAGAGGGAACCACTTCCGGGTTTCTGGCTTTCCATATCCTGCTCCTTTCTCCTGCCTCAGGCCCGGCAGGAGGACTCGAGGGCGTTGAAGACCTCGACCGGGTCGATCTTGACCAGACAGGCGCGCACGCAGCGCCCGCAGCCCACGCAACCGACGCGGCCGTAGTCTTCGTACAGGTACTTGCCCTTGCGATAGAAGCGATGGCGCAGCCGGGCCGAACGGGGTTCGCGGAATACCTCGCCCGAGGCAACGCGGGTAAAGTCCTTGAGCAAACAGCCATCCCAGCGGCGGAGCCGCTCGCCCTCCTGGAGGTTCAACTTCAGGCGGTCCTGTACGTCGAAGCAGTAGCAGGTGGGGCAGACCAGGTTGCAGGAACCGCAGCCCAGGCATTTTCGGGCCAGTTCCTCCCAGAGGGGGCTATCGTAGGTCAGTTCGAGCACCTGGGCCAGGGCCTCCGGTTCGACGTTCAGTTTGCGGGTAAAGCGCGGCCACTTTTCGTTCAGCACCCGGTTCAGGTGGGCCATATCTTCTTCGCCGGCCGGCCGGGCCTCCGGAGCGTAGTGGGAGAGGAGTTCGTTTCCGGCCTCCGTCCCCACCTCTACAGCATAGACGTCGCCCAGGTCGGTCAGGAAGAGGTCGTAGCCACCGGTGACTTCCAGGGAGCCCATGCTCTTGCAGAAGGAGTGCTCATCGCAGGGACGCAGGCAATCCAGCCCGACGATGAGGGTACGTTCGCGTCGTTCCATGTAGGGGGTGTCCAGGGTATCCTGAGAAAAGGCCAGGTCCAGGAGCCAGGTGGCGTTGATGTCGCAGGGATGGAGGCCGAAAAGGACGCGCCGGCGGTCGCTATGCACCGCCTCGACCTGGGGCGGCCGGTCCAACCGAAAGCGTAGAAGGGTCTCCTCCGGCGGGAGGAAAAACGCCTTGGGCGACTGCAGGGTAATGGGATAGTCCAGGCGAATTTCCTCCGGCCGGTGCAGCGGGGCGAAGACAAAGGCGCCATCTTTCGCCACCGGTCCGACGACCTCATGGTCGGCCAGTAACCGCGCCAGAAAAGCCGGGATGGCTCTTTTAGGCACAATCCAGAGAGGCATGATGACCTCCTAGCAGCTCAGGGCGAGGACGACGGGGCAAAGACCGCTGGGTCCCATCCCATCGAGAGAGGACACCAGGCCCGCAGGCCGAGACCCCGTTGTCCAGGCCGTTCACCATCCAACACCTCATCATCGAGGCTCTTTCTGTATTCTATGTGAATTATACCACGATTTCCCGGAATTGTCAAATGGCGATGACGAAATTCGTCATGCGCTGGGGTGAGGGGGGCCGGCCGCTTGCCCGGCGGGTTTCAACCGGTCCAACTGCACCGGACGGCGAGGGCCGCGGGGAGGAATGCCGCCCTGTCGGAGGAAGGGTTTTCCGGCCGGGCCGGTTCGAAAGACCGGGCACCGGCGCGGGCATCCTGGTTAGAAACTTCCTACGGCCTCCACCGCATCGTCGTAGATGGGGAAGAGGGAAAGCAGGCCGGCCAGGGAGAAAACTTCGCGGATGTTGGGTGGAACGTTGACCAGGCGCACATCGCCCCGGTTGAAGCGACGGACCGTCTTGCGCAGGCGAAGCAGACTGCGCAGCCCACGGCTGCTGAGGAAAGTCACGTCCCTCAGATCCAGCACGAAACGAAAATAGCCCTGGGCCATCGCCTCATCCAGGAGGGCGTCCAGTCGGGGAGCCGTTTCTGCGTCCACCCGGCCCGATACGGTTACGTAATAGACGCGCTTGAGTGCTTTTCCGGTGACTTCCATGCGATCCTCCTTTGGGGCCGGAAAAAGGGTAACCACGGGGATAATGATAAAGCAAAAGGGGTTCGCAGTCAACTGGCCGTTTGCCTGCTTTCGCCTTTTGGTGTATGATAAGGCCGAACGCCAGAGTAGGAGGCCAGGATGCTGGAAGCCTTTTTTGCTCCCCGAAGTGTGGCGGTGATCGGGGCCTCGGCCACGCCCGGAAAGATGGGGTATATCCTGATGGACAACATCCTCCGCGGCGGCTACCGGGGCAACCTCTATCCCATCAACCCCAGGGGCGGCGAGATTCTGGGCCGGCCGGCCTATCCTTCCATCAAGGACGTCCCCGACGAGGTGGACCTGGCCGTCATTGTCATCCCGGCGGCGGCCATCCCCGACGTGGTCGAGGAGTGCGGCCAGAAGGGGGTCAAGGCCCTGCTCATTATCTCGGCCGGATTCCGCGAGACCGGGCCCGAGGGGGCCCGCCGCGAGCGCGAGGTGGTCGCCCGGGCCCAGAAATACGGCATGCGCATCCTCGGCCCCAACGTCCTGGGGCTGATTGACACCATCTCCAACCTCAACGCCACCTTCGCCACCACCATGGCCCGGCCGGGCGAGATCGCTTTCCTTTCCCAGTCCGGCGCCCTGGGCTCGGCCATCCTGGACTGGTCGCGGGAAGAGGCCATCGGCTTCTCCCACTTTGTCTCGCTGGGCAACCGGGCCGATGTGAACGAGGTGGACCTCCTGGAGGCCTGGGCCGATGACCCCCATTCCAAGGTCATCCTGGCCTATCTGGAAGGCATCGCCGACGGCGAGGCCTTTATGCGGGTAGCCCGACAGGTGACCCGCAGGAAGCCGGTCATCGCCCTCAAGTCGGGCACGACGGCGGCCGGCACCCGGGCCATCTCCTCCCACACCGGCAGCCTGGCCGGTTCGGAACGAGCCTATGAGGCCGCCTTCAACCAGACCGGCATTATCCGCGCCGAATCGGTGCAGGACCTCTTCGACTTTGCCGAAATCTTCGCCTACCAGCCCATGCTGCGCGGCAACCGGATTGCCATCGTGACCAACGCCGGCGGCCCCGGCATCCTGGCCACCGATATGTGCGAACGGGCCGGCCTCGCCCTGGCCCAGTTCGCCAAAGAGACGATCGAGGCCATGGCCCCCCACCTTCCCCCGACGGCCAACCTCTATAACCCGGTGGACGTGATCGGAGATGCCCAGTCGGACCGTTACCGGGCCGCGTTGAATGCGGTGCTGCGGGACCCCGGCGTGGACGGCGTCGTGGCCCTTCTGACCCCACAGGCCATGACCGATGTCGAGGCCATCGCCCAGACCGTGGTGGAGGTCGCCCGGGCCTACGATAAGCCGGTGGTCTCCTCCTTCATCGGCGGAGAGGTGGTCGAGCCGGCCGTGCGCTTCCTTCAGGAAAACCGTATCCCCACCTATCCCTTCCCGGAGCGTGCCGTCCTGGCCCTGGGGGCCATGGAGCGCTACCGCCGCTGGCTGGAACGCCCTCCCCAGCGTCTGGTGCACTTCCAGGTCCGGAAGGAAGAAGTGCAGGGGGTCCTGGATCAGGCGCGGCGGGAGGGCCGGCTGAGCCTGGGCGAGGTGGAGGCCCGCCAGGTCGCCGAAGCCTACGGGTTGCGTCTGCCCAAGGCTAGGTTGGCCCGTTCTCCCGACGAGGCCGTACGCCTGGCCGCCGAGATCGGCTATCCGGTGGTGATGAAGATCGCTTCCCCGGACATCCTCCACAAGTCCGACATCGGCGCGGTCAAGGTGGGCCTGGCCAACTCTACCGACGTGCGCGACGCCTACGAACTCATCGAGTACCGCGCCCGTCGCCACCATCCCGAGGCCGACATCTGGGGCATCCTGGTCCAGCAAATGATCTCCGGCGGTCGGGAAGTCATCATCGGCATGAGCCGCGACCCCCAGTTCGGCCCGATGCTGATGTTCGGATTGGGCGGCATCTACGTGGAAGTGTTGAAGGATGTGGTCTTTCGTATCGCCCCCGTGGACCGTAACGAGGCCCGGGAAATGGTCGAAAGCATCCGCTCCTTCCCCTTGCTCAAGGGGGTGCGCGGACAGGCCCCCGCCGACATGGATGCGATCGTCGAGACCATCCTGCGCGTTTCGCAACTGGTCACCGATTTTCCCGAGATCGTGGAACTGGACATTAACCCCCTGATCGTCCATGAGACCGGCCAGGGGGCGACCGTGCTGGATGCGCGCATCATCCTTCGTCCGTAGGTCCCGGCCGGCAGGAGGGTTCGATGGATGCTCTCTCTCCCATCCGCCTGATCGCCTGGGGACTTGTAGCCCTGGGGGGAATCCTCTTTCTTTCTCTCCTGCTGCGGCCGATCCAGGGCCTCTGGCGTCGCTTTCAGCCGCTGAACGTATGGGTGCGGTATGCGGAGGAGGCCAGCCCGTATCCCCGTCGGCGACGTAGAACTTGGCGCTGGCTGGGGACGCTTTTTCTCCTCCTTCTCGGCGTCCTTCTGGTGGCAGGTGGCTGGGTCCTGATGTACCTGGAGTCGGCCTCCTGGACGTACCTCCCCTTCCCTCCCGACGAACGGGTCGCCCGGGTACAGTGCATCCCGGCCGGCGAGGGGAGCGCTTTCCCTACCCTCTGTTCCCTGAGCCTGGCCGGCTCCCCGCCCTATACGGCCACGGTGTCGGGGGTGCAGTGGACGATCGAAGGAGAGGTGCTCCGCTGGGACGCCGCCCTGGAGGGGCTGGGTTTGAGGTCCGGCTACCGCTTGCTCCGTCTGGTCGGGTACGATGGCGAGGGGCGGGTCGTCGAGGAGACGGCCCTGCCTTCCGCGTCGGGCGGGCTGGGGGATTTCTTTCTCCGGCTGGGTGCCCGATGGCCCTTCTGGCAACTGTCTCGCCAGGTCCTCTCTTCCGATTCGGTGAAAAGCGGTGATTTTTATGAACTGGTCGTTTCGCCGGCCGGATTTTCCCTGAAGAAGTGGGAAGTCCAGCCCTGAGCACGGTTACGGGTTACAGGCCGCAGGCAAGCCCGTTCGGGAGGAATGGTATGGAAACGATCCTGGTCATCTCGGCAGAAACCTTTTCCGGGAAGAGCGCGGTCTGCGTTACGCTGGGGCAACGGCTGCGACGCGACGGCTACCGCGTCGGCTATCTGAAGCCGCTTTGCCTGCGGGTGCGTCGGGCCGAGGAAATGGCCTACGATGAGGACACCGCCTTTGTTCGGGAGGTCTTTGGTCTGGAGGAGCCGCTGGAGCAACTTTCTCCGCTCCTTCTGACCCCGCGCCTGCTGGAGGGAATCCTGCGCGGAGAGCCGCAGCCGGACTATCCCCAGCGGGTTCGAGAAGCCTTCGAGGCGGTCTCCCGAGGCAAAGACGTCATGATCCTCGAGGGGCCCAACGACTGGTCCGAGGGCACGATCGTCGGCCTGCCGGCGGCGCGCGTGGCCGAAATGTTCCAGGCCCACGTGCTCCTGGTTTCCCGTTTCCAGAGCCTTCTGGAGACGGACAACATCCTGGCCGTGCATGAGGCGATGGCCGGCCGCCCCTTCCTCGGCGTCATCCTCAACCGGGTGCCCCGAGCCCGGGTGGAGATGGTCCGGCAGGTGGTGAGCCCCTTCCTGGAGCAACGCGGCATCCCCGTGCTGGCCGTCCTGCGGCAGGACCCTCTCCTCTGCGCCGTCAGCGTGAGCGAACTGGCCGAGCACCTGGGGGCCCAGATCCTCTGTTGCCCGGACCACGGCGAGGACCTGGTGGAGAGCATGATGGTCGGGGCGATGAGCGTGGAAAGCGCCCTCTCCTACTTCCGCCGCCAGGCCAACAAGGCGGTCATCACTGGCGGGGACCGTGTGGACATCCAACTGGCCGCCCTGGAGACCCCCACCACCTGCCTCATCCTGACCGGCGGGATGCGCCCCAATCCGCTCATCCTCACCCGGGCCGAGGAGCAGTGTGTGCCGATCCTCCTGGTGCCCGACGATACGATGACCGTGGTGCGGCGGGCGGAGGAACTCTTCGGCCGGGCACGTTTCCGCCAGACCAGCAAGATCGAACGCTTTGAGTCGCTTCTGGAGGCCCATTTCGACTTTCCCCGTTTCTACCGGGCGTTGAATCTGATGCCGAAGAAGGCGTGAGGGATAGGCCACGGGAATCGGCTTCCCATTCCGGCGACTCTCGGAGGAGATGTTCAGAGGAGGATGCCGATGCGTATCGGTGAACTGGCGGAACGCGGCGGAGTTACGGTGCGTACCATCCGGTATTACATCGAGGAGGGGCTTCTGCCTCCGCCTTCCCGGCGGGGAAAATACGGCGATTTCGATGCCTCTTATCTGCAGCGGCTACGCCTGATCCAGCGCCTGAAGGAAGAACGTCTATCGCTCCCGGCCATCCGCCTTCGGCTGGCCGAAATGGGGCTGGCCCCTTCGCCCCCTTCCCTCGGAGGAGAGAGGAGGGGAGAGGGCCTGTTCCGCTCCCGTTTCGCCGAGGAGGCCGGCCTGACCACCGAACAGGTGGCTCGACTGGAGGAAATGGGGCTTCTGGAATCGAGCGAGGGCCTCCTCCTGCCCGAGGCGCTTCCGCTGGCCCAGGCCGCCGCCCGGTTGCTGAATTGGGGCGTCCGCCTGGAAGAACTGGCCGAGATCGTCCGCCAGGTGCGCCGGGAGGCGGAGATGCACCGCCGGTTGCTGGCCCAGGCCGAATCGCTGCCCCTGGTCTCCCGCGCCTTACAGTGGCAGGAACAGGTGAGCGCCGTGTCTGCCATCCGCCAGATGTTGCTCCAGCGCTGGTCTTATCCCGCTCCGGAGGAAGCACCATGAAGGAAGTCCGGCCCTCGGCCGGCCCGGCGGACTGGGTGGTCATGGCCTTTCGGTGGTTGTTGGGGCTAGGGCTGGTGCTCCTGAACCGATTGTCCCCGCCCGAACCCGCTTTCCAGGGCCTCACCGAGTATATCCTGATCGGCTACCTTCTCCTGACCCTCTTGGAAGCGCTCTTCCTCTGGCGGGGTTGGGCCCTCCACCTGTGGCCCCCTCTTACCCTGGCCCTGGACATCGGGCTGGTGCTGGCCGTGCTTTTCCTCCACGGAGGAAGCCAGAGTCCTCTCCTGCCTCTCCTTTTGCTTCCCCTGATGGCCGTCGGCCTGCGCTTGGGCTTTTCCGGCGGACTGGGCCTGAATCTGGCCGGCCTGGCCGGGTATGGGCTGCTCCTGATGAGGGACTGGATGCGCCAGGTGCCGCCGGATATCCTCCGGGCCGCGGTGATGGCCGGCGCCATCCTGCTCACCGGCCTCTTCGGACTGGCCGCCGAATCTCTGGCCTGGCCGGCCCGCGCAACGCTTCGCCGCCTTCAGGAAGAGGTCGCCGATCTCCGGGCCCGCTACCAGTCGGCCAGCCGGCAGGCCCAGGTCTTTTACGAGATGGCCCAGACCCTCAGCCTCACGCTGAGTTATCAGAAGGTCCTGGAGAGCGTGCTGGACGATTGCCGCCGCCTGGTGGATTTTTCCGTCGGTGTGGTGCTCCTCTCGGCCGGGCCGGAAGACCTCTTTGTGGCCGCCTCTTCCGGCCTCCGGGTCGGGAACATGGAACAGGGCGTCCACCTGACCGGGAGCGGCCGGATTTCCGCCGCGCTGGCGACGGCCGAGCCGGTCCTCCTGGACCATCTGGGCCGGGATGAGGAACTCTCTCAGGTGGTGGCCTTGCAGCGCTGTCGCTCCGGGTTGCTCGTGCCGCTGCGGGCCGGCCTGCGCAACTATGGGGCCATCGTCCTGGGTTCGGTCAACGAGCAGGCCTACACTCCGGACGACCTGGAGAAACTGGCTTCCTTGGCCCATTTTGCCACCATCGCCATCCAGAATGCCCAACTCTATGAGGACCTGCGCGAAGAGCGCGACAAGATTCTCCGGGCCGAGGAGAATGTGCGGAAGGAACTCTCCCGCGACCTGCACGACGGGCCGGCCCAGTCGCTGGCCGCCATCGCCATGAGTGCAGAATACATCAAGCGCCTCCTCTCCCAGGATCCGGCCCGCGCCCTCGCCGAACTGGATACCCTCGAGCAACTGGCCCGCAAAACGACCTGGGACGTCCGCACCATGCTCTTTGAACTCCGCCCGATCATCCTGGAGACCCAGGGCCTGGTCCCCACCCTGGAGCAGTACGTCCAGCGCTTTCCGGCCTCCGAGGGAATCCAGATTCACCTGGATACCGGCCATTTCGCCCGCCGGCTTGATCCCCAGGTGGAAGCGACGGTCTTTATTATCATGCAGGAGGCGGTCAACAACGCCCGCAAGCACGCTCGCGCCAAAAATATCTGGATGCGCCTTCGGGAAGAGGGGGAAAACCTGGTCGCCTCCGTCCAGGATGACGGTGTGGGCTTTGACCTGGAGGCCGTCAAGTCCTCCTATGAGCGCCGGGGGAGTTTCGGCCTGCTCAACATGCAGGAGCGGGCCCGCCTGATCGGCGGCCGGACCGAGATCCGCTCTGCGCCGGGACAGGGGACGGCGGTGATCATTACCGTGCCGCTGGAAAGAACGTAAGCGATGCGTGCGCTGTTCGTTTTCCTCCTGACGGTGGGCTTCTACATCCTGGCCCAGGGCACCGGCCACCGTGTCCTGTTCCACCTCTTTTATATCCTGGCCTCCACCCTGGCCGTATGCTACATCTGGGCCCGGCTGAGCCTGCGGGGATTGGAGGTCCGACGCGAACTCCTCACCCCCCGTACCCAGGTGGGGAGGTATATGGAGGAACACCTCCTCGTCCACAACCGGAGCCTCTGGCCGAAACTCTGGGTCGAAGTCCAGGACATGACCGACCTGCCCGGCCACCATCCGCGTTTTGTGACCGGCCTTCCGACCCGGACCTCGCGCCATAGCCGGCTGCGTACCGTTTGTTCCCTGCGCGGCAAGTACACCCTGGGCCCGATCCTCCTCCGCTCCAGCGATCCCCTGGGCCTCTTTCGCGTCCAGAAACGCCTGGACGATACGGCCGAGGTTCTGGTCTATCCGGCGACCGAGGAAGTCTACGGTTTCTTCCTTCCGCCGGCCGAACTCCCGGGCGGCACGGCCACCCGCCAGCGCACGCACCACACTACGCCCAACGTCTCCGGGGTACGTGAGTACGCCCCGGGGGATAGTTTCAACCGCATCCACTGGCCCTCGACGGCCCGCCACGGACGCCTGATCGTCAAGGAGTTCGAACTCGACCCCAGCGCCGACATCTGGATCGTCCTGGACCTGGAGCGTAAAGTGCAGCAGAGCGCCCTCTGGCGGGAACGCCAGCCGGATCGGCCGGAGATACGGACGCCGGCCTCCACGGAGGAATATGCCGTGACCGCCGCCGCCTCCCTGGCCCGGTACTTTATCCTGAGCCAGCGCCGCAACACCGGCTTGATCGGCTGGGGCCAGTACCGGGAAGTGATTCCCCCGGAGCGCGAACCCCGGCAGTTCTATCGCATCCTGGAGAGCCTGGCCACCCTGCGCGCCCACGGTAAAACCCCTCTGGCCGAGGTGCTGGCGGCGGAGGGCAACCGCTTCGGTCGGCAAAGTTGCCTGGTGGTGCTTACCCCTTCCTACGACCCCGACTGGGTCCGCTCCGGCCTGCGCGATCTGCTCTACGGCGGCATCTATGCCGTGGTGGTCCTGGTGGATGGGCTGACCTTCGGGGGGGTGCACGAACTGGATGGGGTACGGGCCGAATTGACCGCCTATAACGTTCCGCATTATATCCTGCGAAACGGCGAACCCATCGGGCCGGCCCTGAGCAGTGCGGCCGGCCTGGTGGCCTGGCAGCAGGGGCTTCGGTACGTAGGAGAGCATTATCGGGCCTAGAGAGACCCGCTGCCGGGAAATCGGAGCCTTCCTTGAATGTCGTCGAACTGCAGGCTTACCTCCATCGCTACGCCGCCCGTAAGGCGGCTTTTCCATCCCATGCCCGGGATAGCCCCAGGCGGGCCCGTCGCCTGCTCGACCTTCTCGGCGCGCCGGACCGCCTCTTGCCCATCATCCATGTGATCGGGACCAAAGGCAAGGGTTCGACCGCCGCCATGCTGGAGTCGATCTTGCGCGCTGCCGACCGGCGCACCGGCCTCTATACGTCCCCCCACCTGCACAGCCCCCGGGAGCGCATCCGAATCCAGGGCGTGCCCATCTCCCGCCCGACCTTTGCCGGCCGATGGCATCGCCTCCTGCCGCTCCTGGAGGAAAGCCTCGCCTGGGATGACCTGGGGCCGGCCACCCTCTTCGAGGGCCTCACCGCCCTGGCGATGGAGACCTTTGTCCACTACGGGGTGGACGTGGCGATCGTGGAAGCCGGCATGGGCGGATGCAGCGATGCCACCGCCGCTCTCGTTCCCACCCTGACGTTGCTCACCCCCTTTTCTCTGGACCACCAGCCTTATCTGGGAGAGACGCTCTCCGCCATCGCCGCCGAGAAGGTCGGGGCCGTCCGTCCGGGAGGCCTGGTCCTGAGCGCTCCCCAGCCGGCCGAAGCCTGGGAGACGATCCTCCGCCACTGCCGGGTGGTGGGGGCGTTCCTGCGCCCGGCCGAACCGGTCCGTCCCGAGGAATTGGGGCTAGCGGGCCGGCATCAGGGGGACAATGCCGGGTTGGCCCTGGCCGCCGTGGAGGCGCTCCGCGAACGGGGCTGGGAGGTTCCTGAAGAGGCGGTGGTCCGGGGACTGCAGGAGGTTCGCTGGCCGGGGCGTCTGGAGGTGGTGGCCGGCCGGCCGCTCACCGTCGTGGATGCCGCCCACAACCCGGCCGCGGCCCGGGCCCTGGCCGAATCGCTCTCCGACCTTTTTCCCCGGCGGCCACGCCTCTTCCTCCTGGGTTGCTCTGCCGATAAGGACCTGGCCGGCATCGTCGCCGCCCTGTCTCCTCTGGCCGATGGAGCCGTCGTCGTCCGCGCCCACCACCACCGCGCCGCCGACCCCGGGGCCCTGGCTCCCCTGTGGCACGGGCAGGACGTGCCGACCGAGGTCGTCCCGGAGGTTCGGGAAGCCCTGAAACGGGCCCGGGAGTGGGCCGGCCCGGACGGCCTGGTTTGCGCCTGCGGCTCCTTCTTCGTCGTGGCCGAGGTGCGGGAGGCGCTGGGCCTGGCCGTCCGTGAGGATTGGCCGGAGCCGGTATCTTTGCCTTCTCCATCCTTCTCGATTATAATGAGGGCCGTCTGAGACGCCAGGAGGTAAGCCCCTTGACCGAACCGGCTGCTCCGCTGGAAATTGACGGCGTGCACCTGACCCTGGAGGATGTCGTGGAGGTGGCCCGGGTCGGCCGGCCGGTGCGCCTCAGCCCCCGCTCCCGCCGGCGGGTGGCCCGCTGCCGGGCCTGGGTGGAAAAGGTCGTCCGGCAGGGGAAGTTCGTGGTCTACGGCCTCAACACCGGCTTCGGTTCCCTGGCCGGCGTCTCTGTGCCCGTCGAGCAGAGCACCCGCCTCTCTCACAACCTGATCGTCAGCCACGCCTGTGGGGTGGGCGAGCCGCTGGCCGAGGAAGTTGTGCGGGCCGCCATGCTCATCCGGGCCAATACCCTGGCCCGGGGGTACTCCGGCATCCGGCCGGAGACACTGGAGACGCTGCTGGAGATGCTCAACCGGGGAGTGCATCCGGTCGTTCCTTCCCGCGGTTCCCTGGGGGCCAGCGGCGACCTGGCCCCCCTTTCGCATCTCATGCTGGTTCTGGCCCGCGACCCCGACGGGGGCGACGAGCCGAGCGGGGAAGCCTTTTACCGGGGGGAGCGGATGTCCGGCGCGGAGGCCATGCGCCGGGCCGGCCTGCCCCGGCTGGTCCTGGAGGCCAAGGAAGGCCTGGCTCTCAACAACGGCACGGCCGTCTCCACCGCCCTCCTGGCCCTGGCCCTGGCCGACGCCGAAGTCCTGGTGCGCCAGGCCGAGGTGGCCGTGGCCCTGAGCCTGGAGGCGCTGCGCGGCGTCCCCGATGCCCTGGAGGAACGGATTCACCGCCTGCGGAACCACCCCGGCCAGATGGCCTCGGCCGCGGCCGTGCGCCGATTCCTGGAGGGGAGCACCCTGGTCGGCTCGGCCGCGAGGGTGCAGGATGCCTACTCGCTGCGCTGCGCCCCCCAGGTGCTGGGCGCGGTCCGCGATACCCTTTCCTTCGTCCGCCAGGTTGTGGAACGCGAACTGAACGCCGTCACCGATAACCCGCTCATCTTCCCCGACCTCGAACGCCCCAACAAGGCCCTCTCCGGAGGGAACTTTCACGGCGAGCCGATTGCCCTGGCCGCCGACTTTTTGAGCATCGCCGTCGCCGAGGTCGGCAATATGGCCGAGCGGCGTATCTTCCGCCTCCTCACCCGCCAGTTGAACGACGGCCTGCCACCGATGCTGGTCTGGGATAGCGGGTTGAATGCCGGATGGATGATTCCCCAGTACATTGCCGCCGCCCTGGCCTCCGAAAACAAGACGCTGGCCCATCCCGACAGCGTCGACTCGATCCCCACCTGTGAGGAGCAGGAGGACCACGTCAGCAACAGCGCCAACGCCGCCCTCCATGCCCGGCAGATCGTCTGGAACGTGGAACGAATCGTGGCCATCGAACTCCTCTGCGCCGTCCAGGCGGTGGACCTGCGGCTGGGCATGGAGCCGGATGCCCGGCTGGGACGGGGCACGGCGGCCGTGCGCCGCCTGGTTCGGGAACGTGTACCCTTCCTGAGTGGGGACCGCTTCCTCCAGCCGGACATCGAGGCGGTGGCCGAGATGGTCCATCGGGGCGAAGTGTTGCGGACCGCCGAGGAGGTGTGTGCCGCGCCGACGGTTCGGACGTAAAGGGACAGATGGGCCTACCTCCGCCGGACCATCGGCGGGAGGTCGCGGCCCGGCGGCATCCACGGGAGCAGACGATGAAGGCAAACCCGGGACCCGGCAAGTTTATCGTGCTGGAGGGGCTGGACGGCTCCGGCACGACCACCCAGGCCCACCTGCTGGAAAGGCGGCTGGCCGCCTTGGGGCCGGCCTGGGCCACCTGCGAACCCTCGGAGGGGCCGGCCGGTCGGCTTATTCGGCGCATCCTGGCCGGCGAGGAGGCTTGCGACCCTCGTGCCCTGGCCCTGCTCTTTGCCGCCGACCGCCTGAACCACCTCTACGGCCCCGACGGTATCCTGGAACACCTGCGCCGGGGGGTCCACGTCGTTTGCGACCGCTACTACCTTTCCTCGCTGGCTTACCAGACGCTGGAGGCCCCTTTCTCCTGGGTCTATGCCATCAACAGCCGGGCCTTGCGCCCCGACCTCACCGTTTTCCTGGAGGTGCCGGTAGCCGAGTGTCTGGCCCGCATCGGCATCCGGCAGGGGGAGCGCAAGGAACTCTTCGAGCGGCAGGAGGCGCTGGAGCACGTGCGCGCCCGCTACTATCGAGCGATAGCCCGTCTGCATCGCCGGGAGAGGATTGCGATTGTGGATGGCCGGCCCGGGGTCGAAGAAGTGGCCGAGACGGTCTGGGAGGCGGTCCAGACACTCCTGGGGACGGTGGGAGGAAACGGTGGAACGAGACGTTGAACTGGGGCGCTTCCCCCCTTTCTCCGGGCTGGACGCGCGGGCCCTGGCCCGGGTGGCCGCCGCAGCCCATCGTCGGCGTTTTGAGCGCGGCGAGTTTCTCCTCCTGGAGGGAGAACCCTGTCGGGCAATCTATTTTATCGTCCGTGGGCGGGTTCGGGTAAGCAAGGTTTCGACCGAGGGACGGGAGCAGGTGCTGGCCCTCCTGGGCCCTGGGGACGGCCTGAACCTGGTGCCGCTCTTCGACGGCGGCCCCAATCCGGCCAGCGCCCAGGCCCTCACCGAAGTCGAGGTCTATGCCTTTTCCTGCCCCGATTTCCGGCGACTGGTGGAGGAATTTCCCCCGGTGGCCCGCAACATTTTGGCCGATTTTGCGGCCAAGTTGCGCCTCCTGGTGGGGCTGGTGGAGGACCTTTCCTTCCGCACGGTGGGAGCACGGCTGGCCCGCTTCCTGCTGAGCCGGGAGGCGGTGGTGCCCGGCCGGCGCTGGACCCAGGAGGAAATTGCCGCCCACCTGGGCACGGTGCGGGAGATGGTCGGCCGGGTGCTCCGGGTCTGGCGGGAAGAGGGGCTGATTCGCCAGGAACGGGGGCGTATCGTCATCCTGGACCGGGCCGCGCTGGAGAAAAAAGCCCAGGGCACGGTTTGACGGAGGAAAAAGAACCGGGTATAATGGGCCTATCGGATTACGGCAACCCAGAGGGAGGGTGCCTATGGCGCTTGTAGGCAACTTGCGTGACTTTAACCTGGCGGATTTTCTCTATCTGGTGGACCGGGGCTATAAGACCGGCCGGCTTACCCTCAAACGCTCGGATGACGCGGCTACCCTGTATTTCGAGAAAGGGAAACTCGTCTACGCCACCCAGTACAGCCGCGAGGAGCGTCTGGGGGAAATGCTGGTGCGCATCGGCCGCATCACCGAGCAACACCGCGACCATGCGCTGCGCCTCCAGCAAGGGCCTTACGCCGGCAAACCGCTCGGAGCCATCCTGGTCGAACTCGGCTATATCTCCGAGGAGGAACTGAAGCACCACGTCCGCACCCAGATCGAGGAAACCGTCTACCGCCTCTTCACCTGGTCGGATGGAGAGTTTCGCTTCGATGCCGGCGTCCTGGTCGCCCCGGAGGATGTCATGATCACCCTCCCCCTGGGGGTGGAGAACATCATCATGGAAGGGGTGCGGCGCATTGACGAGTGGAGCCGCATCCGGGACCGCATCCCCAACACCGATGTGGTGGTCAAGTTCGTGGACCAACCCAGCGACCGGGCCAAAGGCGTCAACCTGACGCCGGACGAGTGGCGGGTCTTTGCCCGGATCAACGGCAAAAACTCGATCCGGACCATTGCCGAACGTACCGGGCTGAGCGAGTTCGATGTCTGCCGCATCATCTACGGCTTTATCTCGGCCGGCCTGGTGGAACTGGTCAAGGAGCGGCCACCGCTCCCCCCCGGACTTAGCGCCCCGGTCCCGGCTGAGCGTCCCAAGCGCAGCCTGATCAACCGGATTATCGAACGGATTCGGGGAATGTAGGGCACGGTATGCCCCTTCCCCCGGACCGGGGCGCTTTCCCAGAGGCATGGAATCTCGGGTTGTGAACTTCGGTCGCAAGGCCACCCGATAGATCAGGAGCAGGTAGACTTGAAGACGGTCAAGATGGTCATCACCGGAGCGGTGAATTCGGGCAAGACTCAGTTCATCCGCACCATCAGCGAAATCGAGGTTGTCTCGACCGAACGAAAGACGACGGACGATACCCGCCTCATCAAGGGGGAGACGACGGTGGCGATGGACTTTGGGCGAATCACCATCGCCAACGACCTGGTGCTCCACCTCTTTGGCACGCCGGGCCAGAGGCGCTTCGACTTTATGTGGGAAATTCTTTCCGAGGGCATGTTGGGCCTGCTCATCCTGGTGGACAGCACCCGCCCGGAGACCTTTCGGGAGACCCTCCGCATCATCGACTTTTTTACCTCATACCGGGAAAGCCCCTATGTGGTCGTGGCCAACAAGCAGGACCTGGAGAACGCCTGGTCGCCGGACGAACTGCGCCTGGCCCTGCGCCTTCCGGACGAGGTCAAGGTTCTGCCGTGTGTGGCCACCGACCGGGAAAGCGTGAAGAACGTCCTCCTGGAACTGCTCTATCTGGTCCTGCAGACGGCGGAAGAGGGGTAGGCCGGAAACCTTTGTCCCCTTCTTCCGTACTGGGAAGAAGACGGCGATGGAACAAGAGGAACAGATTTGGATTCTGAAGACGTTGCAGGGGGATCAGGAGGCTTTTGCCCGGTTGGTCGCCCGTTACGAGCGGCAGGTCTATAACCTGGCCTACCGGATGCTGGGAAATGCCGAGGATGCCGAGGATGCGACCCAGGAAACCTTTTTACGGGCTTATATGGCGCTCCGTTCCTTTGAGATGGGGAAAAAGTTTTCCTCCTGGCTTCTCTCCATCGCGGCCAACTTTTGTGTGGACTGCCTGCGTCGGCGTCGTTTTGCCTGGCTCTCTTTGCAGGACATTTCCTTTCGTCTGGCTTCGCCGGTCGAGGAGGCGGACCGGGCGGTGCTTCGCCAGGAGGAGGCCGGCCAGATTCAGCGCCTCCTGGACCGGTTGCCGGAGAAGTATCGTCTGGTGGTGATCTTGCGCTACTGGTACGACCTTTCTTATGAGGAAATCGTCTCCGTAACCGGCCTATCGCTGGGTACGGTCAAGACGCGGCTTCACCGGGCCCGCTGTATGCTGGCCCGGACCCTTGAGGAGGAAAGACTATGCACTGCCGAGGCGCCGGCCGCTTGATGTCGCTGCGGCTTGACGGCGTGCTGACGCCCAACCAGGAGGAACGGCTGGCCCGACACCTGGAACGCTGTCCTCGCTGCCAGAGCACCTGGGCGGCGATGCAGGGCATCGAAAGCCGGTTGAAGGCCGCTCCCTGGGTTGAGCCCCGGCCGGGGCTGACCGAGCGGGTGCTGGCGCGGGTGAGGGCGCGGTATCCCGCACCCCTGGCCGGCCGGCGGAGCGTCGTCCCGGTTCTTCCGCCCTGGCCGCAGCCCCGGGTAGCGACCCTGGCCGCGATGGCGCTCCTGGTGCTGGGCCTGATGGCCGTTGTCCTGGCGCTGGGGGTGACGCCGGGCCCTGGGGGCTGGCTCCGGCTCTCCCGGGAAATCCAGAACACCGCCCTGGCCCTGTGGAACGGCCTCCTCTCTCTCCTGGCGACTTCGGGGATGCTGGCCCGTATCCTCTGGCGGGTGTTGGGCTGGCCCTGGCTACCCGTCCTTCTGCTGCTGGCCACTTTGGCCCTCCTGACCTGTTTCTGGCTCTGGCGGCATGGCCGCCGTCGGCCTCTGTAAGGGCGGTTCGATTCCCGAGGTCGCCGGTGCGGGAACGGTCGGGCCGATGGAGGTGATTATGCGCAGATATGCTCTGCTCCTTCTGGCTCTCCTGGCCTTCCTGGGCGCCGTGGCCGTCTTCCTGGGACAGGTGCTTTCTCCGGGAAGGCTTCGGGTTCACCTGGGCGGAGCCACGGCAATCGCCTCCGGGGAGGTGTGGGGCGGCGATGTGGTGGTCATCGGCGGCCGCCTGACGCTCCAGGGAGCGGTCGAGGGCGACGTCGTGGTCGTCGGCGGTTCGTTGCGGGCCGGCGGCCGGGTGGGCGGGGATATCGTGAGCCTCGGTGGGGAGGTGGTGCTGCAGGGCCAGGCCGAAGTGGAGGGCGACGTCGTGGCGGTGGGGGCAGGGCTGCGGCGGGCAACGGGGGCGAACGTCCGGGGAAACATCCTGGAAGGCCTGTTGGGCCGGAGTGGATGGACGGCCTCGGGCGAGGACCGACCGGCCTCCCTCTGGCCCCGCCTGGGAATGGTCTTGCTCGCCACGGCGGTGGCCTTTTTCGTCTGCCTTCTCCTGGCCTGGGGGCTGCGTACCCTGTGGCCCCGGCGCAGCCGGGTAATGATGGAGACGCTGCGCCGGCAACTCCTCCCCTGTCTGGGGTTGGGCCTTGCTGGAACGGTGTTCCTGGCGGTCTTTTTGCCGCTTCTCACGTTTCTCCTGCTGGTCAGCCTGATCGGCGTCCTCCTGATTCCCCTTCTTCTTCTCCTGACCGGCCTCCTGTACCTCCTGGGTCTGTCCGTCTGTGGGCTGGCCCTGGGGGAGGCGCTGTCCGGCCGGTTTCCCCATCTTCCGGCGACCGTCGGGCTGGCCGTCGTGGTGCCGCTGGCCGTCGTTCCTGCTCTTGTCATCCCCTGGCTGGGGCCGGCCTGGGCCGTCCTTCTGGCCGGCGCCGGCCTGGGGGCCCTCGTCCTGAGCCGCCTGGGAACGCTGGAGATGACCTTCGTCCGAGCATAGCCGTCTGGATGCCGGGCCCCATGCCCGGCCGGGAGGAAAGCCATGCCTCGAAAGAAAAAGGTCGAAGTGCCCGAACCTTCGCCCTCGGAAGTACCGCCTCCCTCTGAGGAGCCGACTCCATCTCCTCCGCCACCACTTCCGACGAAGGAGGAGCGCCTGGCCGCGGCAGCCGCCCACGGGGGCATCCTCCTGAACTTGCTGACCGGCATCGGCGGGCTGGTCCTGGCCCTGATTCTCTGGCTACACTACGAGGGCCGGTCGAAATATGTCGGCTGGCAGGCACTCCAGGCCCTGGTGTTCCAGGGGGTGGTCCTGCTGGCCGGCCTGGTCATCGGCATCATCGCCGCCGGCCTCTGGCTGTTGACCCTGCTCCTGGTGCGCCTGATCGTGGGCTACTGTTTCCTGCCCTTTACGGTTGGCTTCAGCCTGCTCTTTGCTGCCCTCTTCCTGGGCAGCCTGTTCTACGGCTGCGCCGGCGCCCTGGCCGCCCTGAACGGGCAGGACTTTGCCTATCGTTGGGTCTCGGATTGGATCTACCGGGGCCGGCCGTAGGCTCCGGCATCTTTCTGGGGGGTGTCGCCATGAAATGCCCCTATTGCCGGGCCACCGAGTCGCGGGTGGTGGATACGCGGGAGATGGCCGAGGCGGAGGCCATTCGTCGCCGGCGGCAGTGCCTATCCTGTGGCCGGCGTTTTACCACATACGAACGGGTGGAGCCGATCAGCCTGACCGTGGTCAAGAAGGACGGCCGGCGCGAACCGTATGACCGGCGTAAACTAGAGGGAGGCATCCGTCGGGCCTGCACCAAGCGCCCCATCCCTACGGAGACGATCCAGCGCGTCGTGGACGAGATCGAGACGGCCATCTTTGCCATGGCGGGCGAGGAGGTCCCCAGCCGGGTCATCGGCGAACTGGTGATGGAGAAACTGCGGGACCTGGACCAGGTGGCCTATATCCGCTTTGCCTCGGTTTACCGCTCCTTTGCCGACCTGGAGGATATCCGCGAGGAGGTGGAGAGCCTGCTGCGGAAGTAGTGACAGTCTTTTTCGATACGGCCGGGCCGAAAATTTAGGAAACAAGTACGGCTAGGCAAAGGCCTGGGAATCGGGTATAATGAAAATGGAATCATCGTTTGGCGTGCAGTTTTCTATCATCCCGAGGTGCTCTCATGACCGTACTGGCCGTCATCGGAGGGCAGTGGGGCGATGAAGGCAAAGGCAAGATCGTCGACCTCCTGACGCCCCGGGCCCATGTGGTAGCCCGTTTCCAGGGAGGAGATAACGCCGGCCACACCGTCGTCAACCCGAAAGGGACGTTCCGGATGCACCTCATCCCCTCCGGCATCTTCAACCCCGAGGCGACCTGCATCATCGGCAACGGCGTGGTGATCAACCCGAAGCGTCTCCTGGAAGAAATGGCCTCCCTGCGCGAGCAGGGGATTTCGCTCGACCGGCTGTATGTGAGCGAAGCGGCGCACGTCATCCTGCCCTTTCATCTCCTTCAGGATGAACTGGAGGAGGAGAGACGGGGACAGATTTCCCTCGGCACGACCCGCCGGGGCATCGGGCCGGTCTATGCCGACAAAGCCGCCCGTCTGGGTGTGCGCATGGTGGACCTCCTGGACGAAGAGGTGTTGCTGAGCCGCCTCACCTATCTGGTGCAGACCAAAAACGCCCTGCTCACCCACCTCTACGGCCGGGCTCCGCTCCTTTTGCACGATATCTACCTGGAATATCTGGAGTACGGCCGGCAACTATCCCCCCACATCGCCGACACACGGCGGATCCTCCACCAGGCCTGGGAAGAGGGGAAAAACATCCTCCTGGAAGGGGCCCAGGGGACCATGCTGGACCTGGATTTCGGCACCTACCCCTACGTAACTTCCTCCTCTCCTGCGGTCGGCGGGGCCTGCACCGGGCTTGGGCTTCCGCCCCGGGCCATTCACCGGGTGCTGCTGGTATGCAAGGCCTACTGTACCCGGGTGGGCGCGGGGCCTTTCCCTTCCGAGGAGGTGGGCGAGGCCGGTGCCCGCCTGCGAGAACGGGGGCACGAGTACGGCACGACCACCGGCCGGCCGCGCCGCTGTGGGTGGTTCGACGCGGTGGCGGCGCGCTATGCCGTCGAACTGAACGGGGCCGATGCCCTGGCCATCACCAAACTGGATGTCCTGGACGAGGAGCCGGTCATCCGCATTTGCACGGGTTATCGTCTGAACGATGCCGTGGTCCGATATGTCCCCCACAGCCTGTTGCTCTGGCAATCGGTCACCCCGGTATACGAGGAACTGGCCGGCTGGCAGTGCTCCACTCGCGAGGTACGGGCCTTTGAGGACCTGCCGGAGCAGGCCCGGGCCTTTTTGCAGCGCCTGGAGGAACTGGTGGGAGTGCCCGTGGCCATCGTCTCGGTGGGCCCCGGCCGCGAGGAAACGATCATCCGGCAGATGCCGCTTTGAGGGCATGGATGCTCCAGGTCCAGATCGCCGTGGCCAAAACCCACAAGTATGCCAGCCGGGAGAGCGGGGATACGGTCGAGGTGGTCGAACGCCCGCATGGTGGTCTTTCGGTCCTGCTGGTGGATGCCCAGGGAAGCGGGCCGGCCGCCAAGACGCTCAGCAACCTGATCGTCAGCCGGGGCGTTTCTCTGATCAAAGAGGGGGCCCGGGATGGGGCGGTGGCGCGGGCCGTCCATGATTACCTCTACACCCTGCGCGGGGGACGGGTTTCGGCTGCCCTGACCATCGCCTCGGTGGACCTGCAGAGTCGTTCTCTGCTCGTTTCGCGCAACGATCCCTGTCCGGCCTACTTTTTCTCCCGGTCCGGCGTCGAAATCCACGATAAGCCGGTGGAGCCGATCGGCGTTCACCTGCGCACCAAGCCGGTGATTATGGAACGCCCGCTGGCGGAGCATCTGGGCGTCGTGGTGACCAGCGATGGGGTGGCCCAGGCCGGCGCCTATCGGGGCCGTTCCCTCGATATATCGGCCTTCCTGGAGGGCCTTCTAGCGGAAGGCTGGCCGGAAACGTCGGCCCTGGCCGATGCCCTGCTGGAAAGGGCGCTGGCGCTGGAGGAAGGCCGTCCCCATGACGATGCTACGGTGGTGGTCGTCGCCATCGTGCCGGCACCGGAGGAAATAGTCCCGGTGCGTCGGCTGGTGGCCCGTCTTCCCATCGAGTAGGCCGATGGCCCGCTTCTGGAAACTCTGGCGTCGTAGCCTCCTGGCCAATATCCGCGCGGTGATCCTGCTCTGGCGGCGCTTTCGCCTTTCGTTGAGCCTTTTCCTGGCCATTATCGTGCTGGGTTCGCTTATCCTCTGGCTGGGCTATGTGCATCCGCAGGAGGGCACCCGTCTGACCTTTCCGGAGGCACTCTATGCTGCCTTCGGCATGATCTTTTTTCAACCGTCCATCCCCTTTCCCCAGGGACCCCTGGAGATCCTTTTTTTCGTCATCCCGATCCTGGGCCTCAGCATTGTGGCCGAAGGGCTGTTGAGTTTCGGGGTCCTTCTCTTGGACAGGCGCAACCCGACAGGAGAGTGGTCTATGGCGCTGGCTTCGACGTATTCGGGACATATCATCGTCTGCGGCCTGGGGCATGTCGGCTTCCGGGTGGCCAAGCAACTGGTGGACTTTGGGCAGGAGGTGGTGGGAATTGAGAAGGACCCCCAGTCCCCTTTCCTGGAACGACTTCATCGGATGGGCGTGCCGGTGATTCTGGGAGAGGCCAACAGCCCGGAAATTCTGGAGCAGGCCGGCGTCAAACGGGCGCGGGCCGTGGTGGTGGCGACGAACAACGACCTCCTCAACCTGGATATTGTGATGCACGTGCGCGAACTGAATCCCGAGGCCCGACTGGTGTTGCGCCTGTTCGATGCCGAACTGGCCGAGCGGGTGGGGCGGGTGCTGGGCATCCACACCGCCTTCAGCGCCTCGGCCATCGCCGCGCCGGCCTTTGCCACGGCGGCGATCCACGAGGGGGTCACCCATTCTTTCTTCCTGGAGGGGGAACTGCTCAACCTGAGCGAGGTCGTGGTACTGCCGGGGAGCGGGCTGGAGGGACGCAGTGTGCAGGAGGTGGAGGAGAGGCTAGACCTCTCGGTCGTCTTTCACCAGCGGGGAGGGCGGCGGAATATGCATCCGGCCGCCGAACTGCGCCTGGAAGCGGGGGACAAGGTGGTGGTCTTTGCCACGCTGGAACAACTGAAACAGATCGAACGCCTGAACTGTCCGCGAAGGTAGGGGGACGGCGGCGTCGTATGGGCGAGGCACACCTTGCCTTACGGGCCGCATATCCCGCAGCGTCGGCATCCCTCCAGGGCCGGGCAGGGAAGGGGAGGTTGCCCCCGGTGGGCCCGTTCCCACTCCTGCCACAGGAAGGTCCGGGTCGGACCGGAGGCGAGGAAATCCCAGGGGAAAGTCTCCTCGCGGGCCCGCTCACGCAGGTACTCCTCCTCGCTCAGGCCGGAGGCGGCCAGGGCGCGGCGCCATCCGGCCGGCGTGGGGTGCTCCAGGCCGGCCAGCACCCCGGCCAGCCGTTCGTCCCCTCGCGCCAGTACCCCCTGCACCCGCGACCAGGCCACGCTCTCCTCCTCCACCGCGACGCGAAACGGCCGCACCTCCTGCCGGAGGAGGCGTAAGTGTTCCCGCAGGACTTCCGCCGGGGCCATCGCCGACCACTGGAAGGGGGTGTGGGGCTTGGGGACAAAGGGGGCGACGCTCAGGGTGACGGTGCCCTCCGGCATCCTCCGGCGCACCTCGCGCACCAGCCCGGCGATGGCCCGGACGTCCTCTTCCTCCTCGCCCGGCAGTCCCAGCATAAAGTACAACTTCAGGCGGCGCAGGCCGGCCGAGCGGGCCATCTCCACCGCCCGCAGCACCTCCTCCGCCCCGAAGCCCTTGCCGATCGCTGCGGCCAAGTGCTCGGAGCCGACCTCGGGAGCCAGGGTCAGCGTATGCGTCCCGCCGGCCCGCAGCCCCTCCAGGAGGTTCGGGGTGACCTGATCGGCGCGTAGGGAAGCCAGCGTAAAGCCCCCTCCCTGGGCCCGGATCAGGCGGGCGATCTCCTCCAGTTCCGGGTGGTCCGAGACGGCCGCGCCCACCAGGCCGAGGCGTTTCCCCCGGCGCAACCCCTCGGCCATCTGAGGGCGCAGGTTCTCCAGGGAACGGTAGCGTGGCGGGCGGGTGAGGTGGCCGGCCAGGCAGAAGCGGCAGCCGAAGCCGCAGCCCCGGGCGATCTCGATCAGGTAGACGTCGCCGAACTCGCTTTCCCGGGTCAGGACGACCGAGGTGGTGGCGAAGGCGGAGAGGTCGGCGGCCCAACGGCGCACCACCGGCCGGCCAGTGGGGTGGGCGGGCACGTAGATGCCGGGGATGCGAGACCAGGCCGCCAGCGTTTCCTCCCGGGAGAGGCCGGCTCGCAGCACCTCCAAAAGTTCCTCCAGGAGCGGCTCGGCCTCGCCGATGGCGACGGCATCCAGAAAAGGAGCCAGCGGGGCCGGGTTGGCCGAGAGGGCCACCCCGCCGCCGAGGAGGAGGGGGGCGTGGGAGGCACGCTCGGCCGCAAGCAGGGGCAGGCCGGAGCGGCGGATGAGGTCCACAACCTGAAAATAGTCCAGTTCAAAGGGAACCGAAAAGGCCCAGACGGGGAAATCGCCCAGGGGACGCCGGGATTCCAGCGAAAGGGCGGGAACGTCGGGGCCCTCCCAGGTGAAACGCTCACAGACCACATCGGCCTCGGCGTTGAGGAGGCCGTAGAGGGTCTGGAAGCCCAGGTTGGCCATAGCCAGCGGGTAGCGGTTGGGGAAGATCAGGGCGACCGGGATGCGGCCGCCCCAATCCTTATAAATCGTCCCCTCTTCGCCGGCCAGGCGACGGAGGACGGCCTGCCGGCTCCGGCCCGGAGGGCGAGGCTCGGCCGGGCGGTTTCCCCTTTTTTCCCGGAAGCAGGTTCGGGCCGGCCCGACGTTCCGGGAAGTTCGGAAGGGAGCCGTCCCTACTCGAGTTTGGTTCCGCACCGGCTACAGAAGGCCGCCCCAGGCGTCACCGGCGCGCCGCACTGAGGGCAGAAACGCTGGCCCTTTGGCTCCGCCGGGGCAGGCGCCGCCGATTCCGCCTTGATGGCCTCGATGGCCTTTTCCTTCTGGGCGATTTCTTCCCGGCAAGCCGCGATTTCCTGTTCCAGGCGGGCGATTTCGTCGGCAAAGGGCTGGAGTTCGGTACTCTGGAGCGCCCCGCTCTGCAGCATCTCCAGGGCCTTTTCGCCGGCCTGAAGTTGGTTCGCCCGGATCTGGGCCCGGAAATCTTCGATCTTTTTCTCCAGGTCGCGGATTTCCCCCTTGATGCGGTTGATCCGGGCCATCTGGTCCAGTTCCTGCTTTGCCTTGGCCGCAGTTTCCGAGATGGCTTTGCCTACCCGATCGAGGAACGACATCGGAACCTCCTTTTTTAGGATTTTCAGGGCTCAGGGCTCAGGGCTCAGGGCCCAGGGGACAGGATTCAGGGTCCAGGGGGCCCTGGGGTACCGTCCTTTGACTGCATGACTCCTGATCCAGATATCATCTCGTTTTCCTGGAACCAAACCTCAACGTTCCGGAGGGTGGTCCGAAAGGAGGGGGAATCCGCCGGATGCCCCGTGGGGGTTCCCGGCGGAGCAGTCCCCGCACGCGCTCCAGCAGGGCGCTCAGGGGAAACGGCTTGGTCATGTAGGCATCGGCGCCGGCCCACAGGCTGCGTTCGACGTTCGACGACTCCGAAAGCACGGTCAGCATCAGGATGGGGACGGAACTGACCTCCCGGATACGGCGGCAGACTTCCCAGCCATCCAGGTGGGGCATACAGATGTCCAGAATCACCAGGTCCGGCCGTTCCTCTTCCACCGCGAAGAGGGCCGCCTGGGGATCGTTATGGGTGACCACCTGATACCCCGCCTGGAGCAGGACGTTTTGAAGGAGACGGGTGATCTCCGGGCTATCGTCTATCACCAGAATCTTTTCGCCCCTCACCGTGTTCATGCCACTTCCTCCGTTGCCAGGAGAGAATGGCCTCCAGGACTCCGCCGGCGATGGAAAGCGCCTTGTCCGAGATGGTAAAGCAGTGGCTGCGTTCGGCGCGGGGGTCCACGTCGCCCACCTTCATACCGGTGTGGACCTCCAGTCCGTCGGCCAGGAGGCCGCGGAGCACCCCCCGGAGGCGCGCCTGCACCGGGTGGCCGTCCACCCAGGCCACCGTCTGCCCGGCCTCGACCAGGTCGCCGATCTGGGCGCATGGCTGGAAGATGCCGTCGGCCGGGGCCCGGAGGACCCGTTCCTCCGAGACACCGCCCACCTCGCCGGGGATGCCGGTGTTGGGCAGAGCCTCGCCCTCCCAGTAGACCCGGCCCAGGAAATGTCCACGGGCCGTCTCGACGACGGCATGGCAATCCCGGCCGGCCCGGAAGCCCGGCCCCAAGGCCACGACCAGCGGGGCATCGTCGAGGCGTGTTCCGGTATTGCGCTTGGCCATGACGGCATCCACCAGGACATCCGGCCGCAATACCTTCACGGCCTGCCCCTCCGGATCGGCCAGCACCGGGATGAGGCCCGCTTCCAGAAGCGCGGGGGCCTCCTCCAGCGTGGCCCGGCGGGCCGTGACCCCCTCTACGGTGATTTCCCCCTCGTACATCGCCGTGGCAAAGGCCACCCTCCTCCGGATCGCCGTGGGGCGGGGGCACTCCAGAATCACCACCCGGAAGCCGCAGCGATGCAGCCGCCAGGCCACCCCGCTGCCCAGGTCGCCGCCTCCTTTGACGATGATCAACCTGGCGTTCTTATTTCGGCCAGCCACCGCTCTGCCTCCAGAAAGTCCTCCGGGGTATCCACATCCAGGAGTTCGCCGGCCGGCGCGCCGACGGTTGCTTCCGGATATTTCCCGGCCAGCGCCCGTCCTCCGGAGTCGCCCTCCAGTTCCAGGAGGGCGGGAAAGGTTTCCCGGCCAAAGAGGGCCGGAATGCCTCGACGGCCGTCGCCTTCGCTCCAGACCACCGTCGCGCCGGCCTCGAAGCGTTCGATCAGACGGTCCAGGTGGGCCGGCCGGACCAAGGGCATATCTCCGGCCAGGAACAGAATCGCTTCGGCCCGTTCCGCCAGCGCCTGCACTGCCGTCCGGACGGATGTGGCCTGCCCCTCGGCCCGGCGTTCGTTCGTCAAACAGCGCACCGGGCGATCCTCCAGGGCAGGGACCAGGGCTTCCGTCCCCAGAACCACCCAGACCTCATCGGCCCGGGAGCCCAGGGCGGCATCCACGGCGTAGGTCAGGAGGGCCCGGCCGGCCAGGGGCAGGAGCAACTTGTTCCGCCCCATACGCCGGGATTCCCCGGCGGCCAGGCAGACGGCATAGATGCCTCCGGTCCGCATCCCCCACCGGGTATTTCCGGCTCCATCGCCGCGCCAGACCTCGGCCCGCTCCGGGCTTTCCAGGTCCACCAGCAGGACGCGTTCCACGCCTCCGGACCCCAGGAGGCGGCGGGCCACCTGACGGCCGCCGGCCAGGCGCTCCGGCGTGGCCTGGGTGAGCACGGCCGCCGTCCTGGCCCCGAGGGGGATGCCCCTGCGCCCTCCCTCCGGGTGGGCCAGCACCTTTGCCAGAAGCGCCGCATCCACGGTCGCCCCCGGCGTCGCTCCGGTCAATTTGGCCACCCGCTCCGGTCGGTGCACCCAGGGGGCTTCCAGCGGCCGGCCAAGGACGCTCAGGCCGGCCAGCACCAGCACCAGCGTGGTCGTGGCAGGGATCTGCGGTTCGTAAGGCGCCGGGGCCTTGAAAGGGCGATGGCGGGAACCGTCGGCCTCGACCAGGAGGAGGTCCGGCCGGAGTTCTTCGGCCCACCGGTCCACCTCGTCGGGAGGAAAGCCGCCGACCTTCTGCCGGGGGCCGGCCGGCGTCTCGTCCCACTCGGGAAGGCGGCACGAGGCCAGGAAGAGGGAACCTTCCTCCTCCAGGTGTCGGCGCAGTTCGGCCGGAGAAGGCCCTTCTTCCATCAACACGAACGCCCCTTCCGGGAAAGGAAGCACCCGCGTCGTCGTGGTGAAGAGGGAGGTCCATCCTCGCCGGCGGGCCTCGGCCATCAGTTGGTAAGCCAGGCCGGTCTTGCCTCCGCCGCCCACCAGGGCCACCCTCTCCCCCGGACCGACCTCCAGGGCCGAAAGCAGGTCCATCGCCCGACCTCCGGCAAATTCGGTACACCTATCGGGGCCTCGGCCATCCGCCGCCGCGCCCCCCCTACGCTCTTCGTTCTCGGCAATAACCGGCTGCCCACCCGACATTATAGCGCAGGAGGGGAAGAAAGGCAAACGCGCGCGCCGATTGCAACCGGCCTTATCGGGCGCTTTCGCGCCGGGCGCCGGCCCCCTCCGACGCACCCCCGTCCTCCATCGGCCCCCTGGGGCGCTCCCGCGCCTATGTCAATTTGCGTTGA